>URYW01000022.1 GCA_900552145.1 uncultured Collinsella sp.
TGCCGATGGCCATGATGAGCATCGTCACGGGCAGGCTTCCGAGGCTTCCCATCCCGATTTCAGGGGTGTTCTGTTCGTTGCCGATGGCCAGGATCACGAACACCAGCAGGAACGTGCCGAGGAATTCGCAGAAGAGGTTGCGCGGCTTGTCCATGATCGCGGGCATGGTGCAGAATACGCCGAGCTTGGTCGCCGGGTCGTCCGTGGCGTCGAAGTGGTCTTTGTAATAGACATAGACCAGTACGGCCCCGCAGAAGCCGCCCAGCAGCTGTGCCGCGATGTACCCGGGCACGAACGCCCACGGGAACGACCCCGCCACGGCCAGCCCGACCGAGACCGCGGGGTTGAGATGTGCCCCCGAATAGGGGCCCGCGATCAGCACGCCGCACATCACGGCCAGGCCCCACGCGATTGTGATTACGGCCCATCCGCCGTTAAAACCTTTCGATTGTTTCAGTACCGTCGATGCGACGACCCCGTCGCCCAGCAGTACGAGCACCAGTGTCCCGATGAATTCGAACAGGCACTTGGTAAACAGTGTGATTTCCATAATCCCGGTATTTTAGTCTTTGCTGTTGCGCAGTACCCTGCGTACGGCGTCTTCCCACCCTGCGACGGCCTTCCCGATCTGCGAGCGGTCGGCCGTGGGTTCGAATACGTGCTCCGCCTGCCATTGCTGCCGGATTTCGTCGATGCTTCCCCAGTAGCCTACGGCCAGTCCGGCCAGGTAAGCCGCACCCAGCGCCGTGGTTTCCGTCACGCCCGGGCGTATGACGCGCGTGTCCAGCAGGTCGGACTGGAACTGCATCAGCAGGTTGTTGCGCGCCGCGCCGCCGTCGACCTTCAGCTCCCGGAGCGTGATGCCCGAGTCGCGCTGCATGGCGCCCACGATGTCCAGCGTCTGGTAGGCGATCCCCTCCAGCGCCGCGCGGGCGATATGCGCGGCCGTCGTGCCGCGGCTGATGCCGCTGATGGCTCCCCGGGCATACTGATCCCAGTACGGGGCTGCCAGCCCCGTGAGCGCCGGCACGAAATAGACGCCGTTGGTGTCGGGTACCGAAGCGGCCAGGGCTTCGACTTCGGACGACGAGCGGACGATCCCCAGCCCGTCGCGCAGCCACTGCACGACCGACCCGCCGACGAAGATGCTCCCTTCGAGCGCGTAGTCGACCTTGTCGCCGATCTTCCAGGCGATGGTCGTCAGCAGGTTGTTCGACGATGTGATGGGCTTTTCCCCGCTGTTCATCAGCAGGAAGCAGCCCGTGCCGTAGGTGTTTTTCACCGACCCGGGCTCGACGCACATCTGCCCGAACAGCGCTGCCTGCTGGTCGCCCGCGATGCCCGCGATGGGTACCTTGTGGGCGAAGATCGTGGTCTTCGTCGCGCCGTATACCTCGCTCGACGACTTCACCTGGGGCATCATCGAAGCGGGGATGCCGAACAGCCTCAGCAGCTCCTCGTCCCATTGCAGCGTATGGATGTTGAAGAGCATCGTGCGCGAGGCGTTGCTCACGTCCGTCACGTGCACCTCGCCGCGCGTGAGGCGCCAGATGAGCCACGAGTCGACCGTGCCGAACATCAGTTTGCCCTTCTCGGCCCGCTCTCTCGCCCCCGCCACGTTGTCCAGAATCCATTTGATCTTCGTGGCGCTGAAATAGGCGTCGACGATCAACCCCGTCCTTTCGCGGATGAATTCGGTCTGCCCCTCGGCCTTCAGCCGGTCACAGTACTCCGAGGTGCGGCGATCCTGCCAGACGATGGCGTTGTAGACCGGCTCTTCGGTCTCCGAATCCCACACGATCGTGGTCTCCCGCTGGTTGGTGATGCCGATGCCCGCGATGTTCAGGCCGTTGATGTCGATGGCCGCGATCGCCTCGGCGATCACCGAAGCCTGCGACGACCATATCTCGTGCGGGTTGTGTTCCACCCATCCCGGCTTGGGGAATATCTGCGTGAATTCCCGCTGTGCCATCGAGCATATCTGCCCTTTCCGGTCGAATACGATCGCACGGGAACTGCTCGTCCCCTGATCCAATGACAAAATGTACTGTTCCATATATTCGAGTTGTTATAGATGCGTCGTTGCCGCTTTTGTCCGCATTCCGTTCCCGTGCCGGGGACTACCCTGCGGCGGCCTTTACAAATCTATAAAAAATATCCGGGATTCGAAACGAAAGTGACAAGTTTTTTTTCGAAACCTTCCGTGGGGCGTTCCCTACCCTCCTCTCCCGTCCGCCTTCTTCTGTCGCCTTTTCCCGTACGCTTTCTCGTGTCGCCTTGCCGCCCTCTCCCGTCCGCCGTGTACCTAATATACATATATAATCCCCGCAAAACCCGGTGGCTTTGCGGGGAATTCCCCGGCGTTGCGGGAGGGCTCCCGGCCGGGGCGCTTGCTGGGCTATCCCTTCCGCAGCAGATGCTTCGACAGAAATTTGCGCACCGGTTCGTCGTACAGCCTCAGGCACAGCCATGCCAGGATTACCGAACCGAAGAAAAGTGCCAGGGCACCTGGCAGCGACTCCCGGAACGTGAGGTCGCCGTTCTTGACCCAGGCGTAGTAGAGGTATATGAAGGGATAGTGCACCATGTAGAGGGGATAGGATATGTCCCCCAGGAATTTGCACACCCGGGCGGTGACTTTGTCGGTGGTCTTGCCCGACGCCCCGAGAAAAACCAGCAGGGGGAAGGCGACGACGGCGCAGAATGTATCGTACAGTCCGTTCATCCACAAATTCTCACTGCCGCCGATGCGCGGAACCGACAGCAGGGCGACGACGCACAGGCCGCATATCCAGAAGGCGCCCCGGATATGCACGGGTTTGAATACGCGCGAGAGCAGTAGACCGGCCGAGAACGCGAACATCAGGCGCAGCGAACCGCCGATCATATTTTCTTCGGTCATGGCGAACCCGACGCAGATGTCGCCCAGCGGCCCCCAGACGGCGAATGCCGCCAGCCCGCACCCGGCCAGGAAAACCACGACGGAAAGTGCCCCGGTCGAAAGTTTGCGGATGAAGAAGGCGTACAGGATATTTCCGGCGTACTCGAAAAACAGCGACCAGCTCGGGCCGTTGAGCGGGTACATCTCGCCCAGCCCCCGGATTTCCGTGCCGGGGCTTGCCGGAATCAGGCAGGCGTTCATCAGCGTCGCCGCCAGCAGCATCGGCACCGTGACTTTGGTCACGTCCCAGACGGAGCAGCCCTGGAAATAGAACATGACGGCACCGATCACGGCACCGATCACGACCATGGGATGCAGGCGGATGAGCCTGCGCTTGAGGAACTCCGTGACCGTCATCTTTTTCCAGCGGTCGTCATAGGCGTACCCGATTACGAACCCCGAGAGTATGAAGAAGAAATCGACGGCCAGATAGCCGTGGTTGATCCTCTGATCCAGGTGGCTGGTCGCAAAGGCTTCGAAAATATGGAACCACACGACGGTCAGCGCCGCAATTCCGCGCAATCCGTCGAGTATGTCGTAATGCGGCTTCGTGTCCGCAAATGCCGCCGCCGAAATCGTTGACATCGGTTTGTGTTTAGTAGTTCGCGCCTGCCGAAACTCCCGGCAGACCGGGCAAAGATAATCAAATTATCGCTTCGGGCATAATCCACTGTCCCTGTCGCCGCCCTTGCCGCCCTTGCCGCCCTTGCCGCCTCTGTTGCCCTTGCCGCCCTTGCCGCCTCTGCCGCCTCTGTTGTACTTGCCGCCGCCAACGGACGGGTGGCAGCGAGGTTTTGCGGCATGTGGTTTCAGCCCCCGGCGGCACTCCCGCCCGTTGTCCCGGCAATAAAATCGACTTTTTATATAATAAATCCGACTCCGGCAACGCTATTGTATATGAGATAGAATAGATTAAAACAGAACGGATATGAAAAGGCTAATGATTTTAACCGTTGCAATCCTGCTTGCCGGTGCCGGTACGGGCTATGCCCAGTCGCAGGACGCGAATTCCAGGAAAATGGCCCGCAAGCAGATGAAGGCCGAACAGGACGCACGCGACCGGCTCGCTTTCGAGGAGGCCAGGAAGGCTATCGAGGCCAAGGAGTTCGTACTCGAAGCCGACCAGGTGAGCTTCAAGTCGGGTTCGACGGCGCAGGTTTCGTCCAATACCAATTTCGTCGCCGTGCAGGGCGACAAGGCCGTCGTGCAGGTGGCTTTCGACATCCCCGTGAGCGGCCCCAACGGCCTTGGCGGCGTAACGGTCTCGGGCAGCACCTCGGATTACAGGCAGAGCGTGGACAAGAAGGGGAACATCCGTGTGTCGATGAACGTCATCGGCACGGGGATTTCCGCACAGGTCTATATCAACCTTCCTAACGGGGGCAACCAGGCCAGCGTGGACATCTCGCCCAATTTCAACTCGCGGCGCATCACGCTGCGGGGCGAACTCCTGCCGCTCTCCGAGGGTAATATTTTCCAGGGCCGCACTTTCTGACAGGCCGACATTGCCTTGCCATTGAACGGGACTGCGTAACAAGTCCCCGATTTACGGCTTCACCCCCGTCCGAACATGCTGCGGACGGGGGTGATTTTTGTTTTGGGCTACTCGCAGGACAGCCTCATGCTGTGCCGTGGCGCCGTGCACAAAAAAAGAGACCCCTTGAGGCCTCTTCTGAGCGGGAAACGGGGGTCGAACCCGCGACCCTCAGCTTGGGAAGCTGATGCTCTACCACTGAGCTACTCCCGCATTTCGGAGTACAAATATACTCCGCTTTTTTTTATTTTTCAAGTTTTCCGGGTATCAAATTCACATCAATCGACAATTTTTTTCAGCGATGCCAGGTTTTTCGGATTTTTCAGGTCGCGCCCCTCGGGTGTATAGAGGTATTCCAGCCTGTCGCGGAAGTGTTCTTCGACCTTGTTGCGTACGACCTTCATCGTGCTGTTTACCAATCCGTTTTGTTCGGTGAAAGGCTCGTCTACGATCGCCAGCCCCGCCGGCAGCCACCGTTCGGGGAACTCCCCGCCGAAGATGCCGCCCGCACGGTAACGGTCTATTTCGCCGCCGAGGATCGCCGCCGCGGTCTCCGCCCGTTTTTCGGCCGCTACCCCGCGGCTGTCCAGTTCGCGCCGCAAGGCCTCGCGGTTCGGCACGACGATGGCGCCCGTAAACGGGCTTTGGTTGTTGTGCACGATGATCTGGTCGATGTAGGGCGACTTGTCCACGATCGCCTCTTCCATGCCTTCGGGACTGTATTTTTCGCCGTCGCTGGCGATCAGCAGGCTCTTGAAACGTCCCAGCACATAGAGGAAATCGTCTTCCGAGACATACCCCATGTCGCCCGTGTGCAGCCATCCGTTGCGCAGGGTGTCGGCCGTCGCCTCGGGGTTTTTCCAGTATCCGGCCATGACGTTCTCGCCGCGGATCACGATCTCGCCTTTCTGTCCGCGGGGAAGCTCCCGTCCCGTTTCGTCGATGATTTTCAGGTCGAGCGGGATCAGTATCTTGCCCGACGACCCGAACCGGTGCCAGTGGTACTTGGGCGAGTTGGTCGAGATGACGGGCGTCGCTTCCGAGAGGCCGTAACCCTGGAACATCGGGATGCCGATGGCGTAGTAGAACCGCTGCAGCTCCGCGTCGAGCAGCGCGCCGCCGCCCACGAAGAACCTGAGGCTCCCGCCGAACGCTTCCCGCACCTTGCGGAACAGCGCCGCGTCGAAGAGTTTTACCAGCGGCCAGAGCACTATGCGCCAGCCGTGTCCCTTGCTGTACCCGTCCCTGTTGTAGACATAGGCCGTGCGGAGCGCGAAATTGAAGAGCCGTTCCGTGAAACGCCCCTTGGCGCGGATCGAGGATTCGATGTTCTTGCGGAAATTCTTGGCCAGCGCCGGTACCGACAGCAGGAAATGCGGCCGCACCTCGCGGATGTTCTGCGGAATGTTCTTCAGCGTTTCCATCGGCGTGGCTCCCACCTGCACGGTTGCGACCGTCGCCCCGCATGCGATCATGATATAAAACCCCACGACATGCGCGAAGCAGTGATCCAGCGGCAGGATGATGAGCGTCCGGTAGTATGGCGGGATGTCGATGCGCGAGAGCGACTGTTCGACGTTGGCCGTGTAGTTGCGGTGCGTCAGCACGACGCCTTTTGGGGCGGCCGTGGTGCCCGACGTGTAGGTGATCGTCGCGTAGTCGTCGTTGCGGATCGAACGGCCGATTGCGAGGAACTCCTCCCTATTTGCCGCCAGGTAGTCGCGGCCCATGCGCCGGAGCGTCCCGAGCGCCGTCTCGCCCGCTTCGAGCGGCGTGTGGCCGATGACGATGATATGCTCCACCTGCGGCAGCTCCGCGCGTATGCGCCGGATCTTGGAGAGCTGGTATTTCGATACGAACAGCGCCCTGACTTCGGCATGGCGCATACGGAACAGCAGGTCGTTCGACTCTTCGAGTTTCACCGACAGCGGCACGCTGACCGCCCCGGCATAGAAGACGCCCAGTTCCGAAGTGATCCATGCATTGCACCCCTCCGAGAGTATCGCCACTTTGTCCCCGGGGCGTATGCCCGCCGCGGCCAGCCCCGCGCCGGTCTCGAGCGCCTGCTCCCTGGTCTCGGCATAGGTCGTGGGTTCGAATGCCCGGTGTTTTTTCTCCAGCAGGAATGTCTTTGCCCCGTACTTTACGACGGAGTCCTCGAAAAGGTCGATGATGGTCTTCTTCATGGTCTGTTCCCGGTTAATCCATTTTCAAAACGGCGAGGAATGCCGACTGCGGCACCTCCACGTTGCCTATCTGACGCATGCGTTTCTTGCCTTTCTTCTGTTTTTCGAGCAGCTTGCGCTTGCGCGATATGTCGCCGCCGTAGCATTTGGCCGTCACGTCCTTGCGCACGGCCTTCACTGTTTCGCGGGCTATGATCTTGGCGCCGATCGCGGCCTGTATGGCGATGTCGAACTGCTGGCGCGGGATCAGCTCCTTGAGCTTTTCGCACATCTTGCGCCCGAAATCATAGGCATGGTCGGTATAGGTCAGCGACGAGAGCGCGTCGACCGGCTCGCCGTTGAGCAGGATGTCCAGCTTGACGAGCTTCGAAGGCTGGTAGCCCGTGCGGTGGTAGTCGAACGAGGCATAGCCTTTCGAAATGCTTTTGAGCTTGTCGTAGAAGTCGAAGACGATCTCCGAGAGGGGCATGTCGAAATTGACCTCCACGCGATCCTGCGTGATGAAGGTCTGGTTCTTCATCACGCCGCGCTTGTCGATGCATAGCTTGATGACGTTGCCCAGGAATTCCGCCTTGGTGATGATCTGCGCCAGGATATAGGGCTCCTCGATTTTGGCGATCTTCGTCACCTCGGGCAGCCCCGAGGGATTGTGCACCTCCACCACGTCGCCCTGCGTCGTGGTGATGCGGTACGAGACGTTGGGCACGGTGGTGATCACGTCCATGTCGAACTCGCGGTAGAGCCGCTCCTGGATGATCTCCATGTGCAGCAGCCCGAGGAACCCGCAGCGGAACCCGAAGCCGAGCGCCAGCGAGCTTTCGGGCTCGAACGTCAGCGAGGCGTCGTTGAGCTGCAGTTTTTCGAGCGAGGCGCGCAGATCTTCGTACTGGTCGGCCTCCACGGGGTAGACGCCCGCGAAGACCATCGGCTTCACGTCCTCGAAGCCCGCGATGGCTTCCTTTGCCGGGGCGGTCACCGAGGTGATCGTGTCGCCCACCTTGACGTCCGACGAGGTCTTGATGCCCGAGCAGATATACCCCACGTCGCCCGCCCTGATCTCCGTGCGGGGCTGCATCTTGAGTTTCAGCACGCCCACCTCGTCGGCGTCGTACTGGCTGCCCGTATTGAAGAACTTCACGTGGTCGCCCTTGCGGAGCGTGCCGTTGAATACGCGGTAATAGGCGATGATGCCGCGGAAGGGGTTGAACACCGAGTCGAAGATCAGCGCCTGCAACGGGGCGTTCTCGTCGCCCTGCGGCGCCGGTATGCGCCCCACGATGGCCTCCAGCACCTCTTCCACGCCGAGCCCCGTCTTGCCCGAGGCCAGCAGGATATCCTCGTCCTTGCAGCCGATCAGGTCGATCACCTGGTCTTTCACCTCGTCGATCATGGCCGAATCCATATCGATCTTGTTCATGACGGGCACGATCTCCAAATCGTGATTCAGCGCCAGATAAAGGTTCGAGATAGTCTGCGCCTGAATACCCTGCGTCGCGTCGACCACGAGCAACGCGCCCTCGCACGAGGCGATCGCTCGGGATACCTCGTAAGAAAAATCGACATGCCCCGGTGCATCCACGAGCATGACGCGGGCATCGCCGTGGTCGAACACGGCCTGCGACGAGAAAATCGTGATGCCACGCTCACGCTCGATCGCGTTAGTGTCCAGATGCGAATCGCCATCGTCCACGCGGCCGCGCTTGCGAATGCGGCCCGCGTTAAACAGCATGGCCTCGGCCAGCGTGGTCTTGCCGGCATCGACATGCGCCAAGATTCCAACGACCGCTTGCTTCGGCATGGCTCTCCTCTTATTGCAAGCCCATCGCACGCGGCAACAGGCACCCTCGTTCCACACTGGATGATACAATTTACGGGCCGGCGGGCGAAGCGGGCCCTATCCCCCGACCGAGCTCATCGCCCCGCGTTGCCGCGCGGCGATTTTCGTAGGTTCGCGCCTTGCGAAAGCCGGCACCTCCCCTTATTGTCTGCCCTGGTTCATCTGGGACAGTAACAACGCGAGCCTCACAACAGCGAGGAGCCACCATGAAGGCATTGCTCAACGAGTTCAAGGAATTCATTAATCGCGGCAACGTGATAGACATGACCGTCGGCGTGATTATCGGCGGCGCATTCACCGCCATCGTGACCTCGCTTACCGACAACATCATCAACCCGCTTATCTCCGTGATTGCCGGCGGCAGCGCCACCGAGATCTCGGGGCTGGTGGTGCCAGGAACCAATATCGACTTTGGAGCGTTCATTGGCGCGTGCATCAACTTTTTAATTGTCGCCGCCATCGTCTTTGCCATCGTCAAGGCGTTTAACAAGGCGCAGGAGATTGGCGATAAGCTGGCCGGCACCACCACCGAGGAAGCCGCACCGGCGCCCGTCTGCCCGTATTGTCTGGAAGAGGTGCACGAAGGCGCGACCAAGTGTTGTCACTGCGGAAGTGAGCTGCCCAGGGAATAGTCGCGTAGACACAGCACTATCAACCACACGGCAAGCACCCCAGGCGCCGCAATCAACTGAATTTGGCCCCGTTTGGGGCCATTTGTCGTTCGAGTGAATTGTTGCCATGAGGCCCGGCTTTTACGCCTCGCGCAGCCAATCGAACGCGACACTCGCCGTGCCGTCGGACACATAGACGATACCAGCGCGCTCAAAGCCGGCCTTTATGATGGCACCCTGCATGGGCAGGTTGTCCTGATGCGTGTCGATACGCAGGTGATCGGCACGCTCCTTGGCAAAGGCAAACATCGCGGCCGCTATACCGTGCGCGGTACCGTCGGATGCCACACGGTGCAGCACGGCGTACGGAGTGTCGCTATGCCATTGACCGTCCTCAATTACGTCATAGCACTCGTCCGGGCCGGGCAAAAAGGCAAACGTCGCCACCACTCGGCCGTCGACTTCGCACACATAGCTGCCACCGGCGGCGATATCGGCAGCCAGCTGCTCGGCAGAAGGCGTGCCCTCGGGCCACTGTGTGGCGTTGCCATGCGCGCGCATAAAGGCGCGGGCCGCGTCATAGATAGCCATAACAGTGGGAATGTCGGTATCGAGGGTTTTTCTGATCATCACGCGGCGACCTCACGTTTATTGGTATCACTTTGATTGAGCAATGATACCAGCGTTTGAAGAGGGGCGCGAAGCAGATGGGGAGCAAAAAGCGAGCCGCCTGGTCAAAGGCCAAAAGCGAGTTTTTGGGCGCTGCTACCGGCGGCGATATGAGCGACCTGTTTGCGCGCGAGGATGAGCGCCGCGACGCCCTGGACGCCGAGCGCGATGAAGCCTGGCGCTACAAGTCGTGCGAACGCAAAAACCGTTACGACACGCGTGCCGAGGCCGAGGCAGTCATGGCCGACTGCGAAAACCATGGGCGGCGTGGTTTGGCCTGCTACAAATGCGAATACTGCGGCGGCTGGCACCTGACGTCGCACCCTTGGAAATAGGCGCCGCATCGGTACGGCACTGACGGAGTGCCAGCCATCGCACGCAAGCTACGGGCGCGGCGGCACTAAAACATCGTAACGAACTGCCTTGCCCGCAAGTTGATAGCTCGGCTTAACGCCGGCAAGCAGCGGCCCCTTCACCGGCCGCTTGATAACGACCTTGCGCGGATGCACCGCAAGCGCAGCTTCGACCAGCGTCTCCTCATCGGCGCACGGCTGTTCCAGATGATGTAGGAGCTGGAACTTCTTTTTGACCGCCGCACTTTTAGTACGCTCGGGAAACATGGGGTCCAGATACACCACGTCGGGAGCCGCGAGCTCGCCCTGCCCGATCAGCTCAGCTGTATGGCGAAGGCCGGCAATGCTGTCCTCGCCCGCATGTAAGCGCATGCGCGACGCGGCAGCCGCAAGCGCCGGATCATCTGCCGCGCGATCCAAGGCATCCTTGAGGAGCGCCGCAATCACACAATCCTGTTCATATAGATCGACGGTAAAGCCCGCGGCAGCCAGCAGCAGCGAATCCTCGCCAAAGCCTGCCGTGGCGTCAATCGCCCATGGGCTCTCGATGCCTTTTGCGCGCGCAGCCTTTACCAGCAGCTCTTGCTGCAGACGGCCCTGTTTGAGCCGTGGAAGCATGCGGCCAAAATCGGCACGCAGCTCCATTGTGCCGTCGGTGAGCGTGAGGCCCTCGGACTTCCCGGTCAGCTCAAGCCCCGCGGCCCGAGCAACAAAAAAGGGATCGGCGACGCCCATGGACACTCCTTAACAAGCAAAACGAATACGCGAGCGCCGTTCATGACGACACCCAACCGTCCGCTATTGTCCCACATGCGACATGGCCCACAGCATCCCAATGCAAAGCACCGCCATCAATCCCGTGCACACGGCAGCGATCACAGAATCACCCATGCGCCTTCCCAACGACCGCGGCTCATGCACTTGCCCTGTTCCGTACATCATGGCTCCTCCTTGAGACCAGCTCTTACCATGGACCCATCATCGCAGCGCCGCGCATACGCTGCCATCGATTTGACTTACGCCCAGCTTTCCTTTTTGAAAGGTTGGGTTTGGCTGCGCGGGCTCAATGCGCTTTCAAACGCATGCATCGCCGCGTTGAACTACAATGTGCTTCACCATATGTGCAGTACATTGGGTACGCCAAGTTGGCGTACTCGTATCGAAAGGACCAGCCATGAGCTTCACTCGCAAGACTCTCAAAATCCTTGCTCTCATCTACTTTGTTTTGGGCATCGCCAGCCTCGTCACCGCCGGCGTCGGTATCGCCACGGGCGGTCTCGATTCCACGTACGGTTCGTACGCCACGCTCGCAGCGGTCGTGCTTATCGCCAAGGGTCTCGTCGACCTTGCCGCAGGCGTCGCCGGTATCAAGGGCGCCAACAAGCCTTCGCAGGTGGACGGCGCGTTTAAGCTCGGTATTGTTGCCGCGGTCGCCACGCTTGCCCAAGCGGTGCTCACGCTTCCCGCGTTTGGCGGCGACGCCATCAACTTTGGCGCCTTTGTCATCGTGGTGTACGACCTGTTCTTTGTTCAGCAGGCACACGCCGTTAAGGCCGAGAACAAGGACCGCCTATAAGCGCTCGCTTCTCATAACCTCTGCAGCCAAGCAACTAAAAAGGGCCGATCGCGCATCTCCGCGGTCGGCCCTTTACGTTTGCCCAGATAAAACCTACCAAAATAAACCTGTCCCTATTTGGCAGGTTGTTAGCTGTGGCGGTACTCGGCGATGATGAAGTCGATGTCGGTTTGAAGGGTATCCAAATTTGCCAGGCGCTCTTTGTCGGCAGGGCGTGTGCGGTAGTAGTACGGCGTCATCTGGAACACCGCCTCGATGTCGGCCTGGGTCTGAAGCGTAATATTCGCAGATACCCGCTGCGTTCCGACCAACTCGAGCTCGGTAGTCTTCGGCAGCTTCTCGTCGTTAAGGTACGGCGTATCGTAGAGCACTTCCTTGAGCCCAAACAGATGACGGGCACCCGGCACCACGGTATAGAGTGAGCCCTCTGGCGCCAGCACGCGTGCAAACTCGCGCTCGTTAAAGGGGGCGAAGAGCTCAGTCACCATATCGAAGGCGCCATCGGCCACGGGGATATCCTTCATGTTGGCCACGAAATAGGTCGCATCGCCGCGCTTGGCGGCCAGGCGCACCATCTCTTTGCCCAGGTCGAAACCGTAAGCGTCCACGCCCGGCACCGCGCCCATGGCACTCGTGTAATAGCCCTCGCCGCAGCAAATATCGAGCAACGTCATGGGGCCGCTCATAGACGCGGTACGCCCAGACACCTGTTTGCACACCAGCTCGACCATCGTATCGCGCAACGGTGCGTAGTATCCACGGTTCAGAAAGTCACGACGGCTGCGTGCCTGCGACTTGGGATCGCCCATGGAGTCGCCGCTCTTGGACGAGCGCAGCAGATATAGATAGCCCTCGCGCGCACGGTCAAACCGGTGCCCGCCCGCGCATACAGCACCGCGCTCGTCGTCCACCAGCGGCTCATGGCAAACGGGACACAACAACATGGCAACTCCTTAGCGCGAACGACACAACGCCCACTATTGTCGCACGCCTCCCCCACCTAGTCATTGGAGACGTTCTTGAATGACTAGTCGTTTAAGAACGTCACCAATGACCAGTTAGAAGAGATAAGGAGTGTCCCCAGCTGCCGACAGAAAAGGAACGTCCCTAAGTGCCGATAGGAACACCCAATAACTAGTCGATTAGGAGTATCATCATCTGCGCAAATAAGCACGGAAAAGCATATTAGAGATTGAGAGCGTATGGCTGATACCGCATCTAAGCACATTGACATGACCACCGGTTCGCTGTGGCGCAATATTCCCCTGTTCGCCTTCCCCGTGGCCGCCACGAGCATCTTGGAGCAGCTGTCGAACCTCATCGCCACGGTCATCATCGGTAACTTCTCGGGCGACCAGGGAACCCTCGCCATGGCGGCGGTCGGCTCCAATGTTCCGCTTACCAGTCTTATGCTCAACCTGTTTATTGGCATGTCACTTGGCTCCAACGTGGTCATCGCCAACGCTATCGGCCGCAACGATCAGAACATGGTCAAACGCGCCGTCCATACCTCGATTTTAATGGCGCTCGTGGGCTTTGTCGTCATCGCACTGGGCGAGATCTTTGCCGAGCCCATGCTCGCCGCGCTCAACGTTCCCGCCGAAACCATGCCACTCGCTTCGCTCTACCTGCGCGTCTTTTTGCTCAGCCTGCCCTCGATCTTGCTCTACAACTTTGAGGCCGCGATCTTCCGCTCCGTCGGCATCACCCGCATGCCACTACAGGCGCTTGCCGTGTCCACCGTCCTCAACATTGGCCTAGACCTCATCTTTGTCCCCGTACTCCACTGGGGCGTCGCGGGCGTCGCCATCGCCACCGCCATCGCCTACACCGTCAGCGCCGCTACGCTCTTTATCCGCCTGCTCAAGACCGACTCCGTCGTCCGCGTCACCCTACGCGACCTGGCTATCGACCCCGTCGCCCTCAAGCGCATCGTCAAGATCGGCCTGCCCGCCGGTATCCAAAGCGCCGTCTTTGCCGTCGCCAATATCATCATCCAGTCCGCCATCAACAGCCTGGGCACCGAGGTCATGGCGGCATCGAGCGCTGCCATGAGCCTGGAGTACGTGTGCTACAACCTGCTCAACAGCTTTAGCCAGGCTTGCACTACCTTTGTGGGACAAAATCACGGCGCCCGCCAGATCGACCGCTGCACCAAGACGCTCAAGGTCTGCCTGGTCGAAGGCGGTATCGTTGCACTCACCACGATTATCGTTATTGTCGGCCTGGGACGCGAGATCTTGTCGCTCTTTAACAGCGACCCCAACATCGTCTCGATCGGCTATATCCGCGTGTGTTCGATCTTCCCGGCGTACGCCTTTAGCATGTTCTACGAAAACATGTCAGGCTACCTGCGCGGCTTTGGTATCTCGCTCACGCCCGCCCTCATCACCATGATCTGCGTCTGCGGCATCCGCTTCTATTGGGTGTTCTGCGTGTTCCCGCACTTCCGCACCTTTGCGAACATCATGATGGTCTACCCCATCAGCCTGGGCACCACGGCGTTCTTTATGGTCGTAGCGGTACTACTCTGCCACCCGGCACGCACCTATCGCACCACCCAAGCCAAAGCGACAGCCCGCTAAACACCGCATTCAACGCCACGCCAGTCATTAATTGACAATATGCGAGCTCATATAGTCGATAAAGCGCCTCGTGGCGATGGGCATGGTGTCCCAGCTGCGCCAGGCGGCCACCACGTCGCGCGAGGGGGCATGCACGATGGGCCGCACACGAATATCGGCTCGCATGCCCTCCACAGTACGACGGTAGAGCATGCTCACGCCCAGACCCTCCTCCACCATCGCCATGATAGTGTAGTCGTCGGTCACCTCACTCGTCACGTGCGGCGACAGCCCATGCGCCGCGAATGCATCGAGCACCAGGCTCTGTTCGCCCTCATCCAGCAGCACAAACGGCTCGGACGCCAAATCGGCGAGCGTCACCTTTTCCTTTGCCGTCAGCGGATGCGCGGCCGGCAACAATGCTACCAACTCGTCGTGATAGACCACACGCTTCTCGAGCCCAGCGGTAAATCCGCGTGCCGTAAAGCAAAAATCCACTACGCCGTCGTGCACCCATTGGGCGTTGCGCGTGTAATCGCCCTGCTTGAGGGTAAAGCGTACGCCCGGGTGCAGCGCTCCAAAATCGCGGATCACGCGCGGCAACACGGTACGACTCACGTTGGTAAACGTCGCGATGCGGATATCGGTCGACGAAAGCCCCAGCAGCTCCTGGCGCTTGCCCTCGAGCTCGGCCTCGGCGGTCACGATCTGGCGCAGGAATGGCAGATATTGTTTACCGTCGCGCGTAAGCGAAACGCCCTGCTTACCGCGCTCGATAAGCGTGGTACCCAGCTCGCGCTCGAGCGCCTTGACGGCCTGACTCACCGCACTTTGCGTATAGCCCAGCTCGTCCGCCGCGCCCTTAAGACTGCCGCGATCGACCACCATACAAACAATCTGATACCGCGATGCCATCGTGCCTCCACATCAATGCAGCCGTAAAACGTTTTGCCAGAGCTTTTTCTGACTACGTTAGCGTTTCTTAATCATACTGAAGATACATTCGCTTTACTACATCCACATCTGGGAGCAGAATCCTTTTTACGAAACCGTTCTGTAACAAAAGGAGTCCCATGGATCGCAAAAAAGCAATCGCGCTCTCATTTTCCGTTCCCGTCGCATGGGGCTTTTCGTATCCCCTCATGAAGATCGGCATGGACAGCATGAACGCTACGAGCATCGTCGCGCTACGCTGCATCATCGCCTTTGCGGCCTGCCTGTTGCTCTTCCACAAGCGCGCGCTCCGCATCAACCGCGACCTTATGGTCCGTGCCGCCATCATCGGCGCCATTATGGCAACCGAGCTCACCTGCATGTGCCTGGGCTCCAGCCTTACCTCTGCCTCCACTGCCGGCTTTTTGCAGAGCCTGACGGTCGTGATCGTACCGTTTGCCAACGCCGCCCTGCTGCGTCGCGCCCCCGAGCGCAAAGTGCTCGTCGGCACCGCCATCGTCACCTGCGGCATGCTGCTGCTCTCGGGCGCCGACTTTACCAGCCTGAACCCGGGCGCGATCATCATGCTGCTCTCGGCCTTTATCTATGCCAGCCACATCATCGTGGCCAAGCGCTTTGTCGAAGAAGTCGATCCGCTGGCTCTGGGCGTTTGGCAGCTGGGCTTTGGCGGCTTGTTCTCGGGCATCGCCGCATTCACCTTTGGCGGCTTCACGCTTCCCAGTACGCCCAGCGAGATCGTGGTCGTCATTGCGCTCGCACTCATCTGCTCTGCCTACGGCTTTATCACCCAAACGCTCGTGCAGCCCCACGTGCCCGCCGAGACCACTGGCTTCGCCTTCTCGCTCGAGCCGGTCTGCTCCGCCGTCTTTTCGTTCTTCCTGGTTGGCGAGGTCCTGAGCCCCATCGCCTTCTTTGGCGCCGCCCTCATCCTCACCGGCGTCATGGTGGCAACCGTCGAGCTTCCGCGCCTCCGCGCACATGGACAGGCTCGCATGGCAGGAGCGCCCGAGCGCGTCTCGTAGACCCCACTCCTTATACAGCCGCGGCATAAAGGCAACCGGTGCGCCTTTACAATAGATGCAAACAGAGCATCTGACGCAAAGGAGCCCCATGGACGCCGCGACCCGCGACCGCAACATAGCAACTTGGTTGGGCGATGCGCCGCAGCCGGTACGTGACACTACGAACCAGCTGCTCGAGCGCATCGCCCTTTTGCGTGCCGAGCAGACCATCTATCCGGCGCAAGACGACATTCTCAATGCCCTCGCCTACACGCCGGCCGACCAGGTCAAGGTTGTCATCTTGGGTCAGGACCCCTATCACGGACCCAACCAGGCCATGGGGCTGTCGTTCTCGGTCCCCGCGACGCAAACCAAGTTGCCGCCGAGCCTGCGCAACATTTACAAGGAACTCAAAGCCGATCTGGGCTGCCCCATTCCCGCCACGGGAGACCTAACCCCATGGGCACGGCAGGGCGTCCTGCTCCTCAACACTACGCTCACCGTGCGCGAGCATGCCGCCAACTCGCACGCCAAACTGGGCTGGAGCACGCTCACCGATTACGTTATCGAACGCTGCTGCCAGCTGCCCCAGCCGGTAGTCTTTTTGGCATGGGGTCGCTTTGCCCAACAGATGGTCGAAGGCAAGCTCGTCGCGACTGGCGCGGACAAGGCAGCCGACAAGTTCTGCCTGGCCTCTACGCATCCCTCGCCGCTTTCGGCCAACCGTGCCACGGCAGAACTCCCCGCCTTTATGGGGTCGCGCCCCTTCTCGGCAGCCAATCGGCTACTCGAACAGCACGGCTCGACCCCCGTCAACTGGACTTGCCTCGGCTAAAAATCGATACATCAAAAACGCGCCCGACGGCAATCTTGCCATCGAGCGCGTTTTCTATTCGGGCCATATAAATTGTGTGCGACCGGCCTCGCCGCCATCGATCAACAGACTCTGTCCGGTCATAAACCGGTTGGTCACGCCCACAAAGTAGATCCACTCGGCGATCTCTTGGGCGGTGGCCCAGCGTTTAAGCGGCGTGAGCTCCATAATCTGGTTCCACAGGTGCTCGTCTTCCATCACGCAACGGTTGAGCGGCGTGATAACGCCGCCCGGGTCCACACTGTTGGCGATGGCCTGCGGTGCCAGGCGGTTTGCGAGGTTCTTAGTGTAGGCGATAACGCCGCCCTTGCTGGCGGCATAGGCGGGAAACTCCGATCCAGTATGCCCGCTCGCCGACCCCACATTGACCACGGATTTGATAGCCGGCGCAGGCTTGGCGGCGAGCCCCTCCCCCACAAAGGCGTAGCGCTCGGTCACGTTAATGGTGCCGCACAGGTTGGCGGCGACGTCGTCGGCCGAATCCTGCGTACCGGCAACGTTCACGATTACCTGAGGCTCAAGGTCGCTTGGAAACGAGTCCGGCTCGCGGACATCAACGATCAGATGGCGGTAGCGCTCGTGTTCGATAGCCGGCGACAGCAGATCAAAGCCCACGACCTCGTGGCCCTCATCCAAAAAGCGCTGCACGCACGCGGCTCCGATACCGCCCGAAGCGCCCGTGATCAAAACCCGCATACTTGCTCCTTAGGCGGTTGCGTGGCGCTCGAGGTACTCGGAGCCCACATTCTCGCGCTCCCAGCCGCGCACGACCTTGTAGCCCACGGGGCTCAGGAAGACCTCGCACAGCAGCTCGGCAACAGCACCGGTCAGCGAGCACATGAGGACCTGCACCCAGGTCCAACCAAAGAACGTGTGGCTCACCACAATGGCAAAGACCAAGTTGTCGATAAACTGGCCAACACCCGTGGACACATAGGAACGGAAGGCAAAGCTCGCAAAGTTATTCCTCTTGAGCATACGGCCGAGCGACTGGTTGAGCGTGGAGTTAACCACGGCAGAAACGAGCATTGCCAGCGAAGAGCCCAGCACCACGTACCAGGTGCCGCCGATGGTGGCGTTAAGGGCGGTGTTGACCTCGATCATGCCCGTGTCGTAGTAGGCGCCCCACATGCCGGGCGTGAGCGAACATGCCCAAAAGCACAGGCTCACGGCCAGATTGACCAGTAGCGCGAGGATGGAGATTTTGATGGATGCCTTGGCGCCAAAGCGCTTGCAGATCATGTCCTGGCACAAAAACGAGACCCAGCTCACCACAAAGCCGCAATCGAGTGCCAGATACGGCAGGCTGATGAGCTCTTTGTTGGCCAGCAGGTTCATCATGATGACACTCACGAAAAACAGCGAAACCGTTGCCGCGGGAATGCTCCGCAACAGGACCTTGTAGTCCTCCATGACCTTCTTGATCATTATGTACTCCTTTGGTTTTAGGTTTAACGAGCAGGATATCGGACCCGAACTGCTCGGACGTCCCGGTCTTGAGACGACGGTGGGTATGATAGCCGCTCACACGGCATCAGGCAAGCAAACAGCGCGGCAGCCCCGCAGGGCCACCGCGCCGATGCGTTAAAACGCTACGTTGCCAAACTCCGACAGGATAAGGTCGGGGTTGTGATCGGTTGCCCAATCCACGTTCCACGGGCGCGTGAACAGCAGCAGCTTACCGCCGCGCATGTCCTCGACGCGCAGCGTGTCGCGCGTGAGCGAAAGGCCCGGGATATCGATGGTGTCGGGGTCGTTCTGGATCCAGCGAATGTCCGTATAGGGCAGCGGCTGGCGACGGACCTCAACACGGTACTCGGCCTTGAGGCGGCGCTCGAGTACCTCAAACTGCAGTACGCCGACCACGCCCACAATGACGCTCTCCATGCCGGCACCCAGCTCGCGGAAGATCTGGATGGCGCCCTCCTGGGCAAGCTCCTCCATGCCCTTGACGAACTGCTTGCGCTTGAGCGTGTCGACCTGCGTAATGCGAGCGAACATCTCGGGGGCAAACGTCGGGATCTGCGGATACTGCACGTGGCGCTTGCCGGAGCACACGGTGTCGCCGATGCTAAAGATACCCGGATCGAACAGGCCCACGATATCGCCCGCGTACGCCTCGTCCACGATGGCGCGGTCATCGGCCATCATCGACGTGCCCGTGGCAAGCTTGAGCTTGCGGTTGCCCTGCACGTGGAAGGCATCCATGCCGCGCTCGAACTTGCCCGAGCAGATGCGCACAAAAGCGATGCGGTCGCGGTGGTTCTTGTCCATGTTGGCCTGGATCTTAAACACAAAGCCGCTAAAGTCGTCGCGGCAGGGATCGACCGGCTCATTGGTGAGCGTATCGGTATAGGCGCGCGGTGTCGGGGCAAGACGCAGGAATTCCTTGAGGAAGGGCTCCACGCCAAAGTTGGTAAGCGCCGAGCCAAAGAACGCCGGGCTCAGCTTGCCGCAGGCCACGGCATCCAAGTCGAGCTCGTCGCCAGCGCCATCGAGCAGCTCGATGTCGTCCATCAGGTTCTTATGGTTCTCCTCACCGATGAGCTCGTCCATGGAAGGATCGCCCAGCTCGGCCTCGACCTCGGCGACCTTCTTGGTGGCGTTGGCGTGACCGTCGCCCTCAAAGGCGATAACGCGACGGGTCTGACGGTCGAACACGCCGCGGAAGTTGCGGCCGCTGCCGATCGGCCAGTTCATGGGATACGTATTGATGCCCAGGACGTTCTCGATCTCTTCCATGAGCTCAAACGGATCGCGAGCCTCGTGGTCGAGCTTGTTCACAAAGGTGAAGATGGGAATGTGGCGCAGCGTACAGACCTTAAAGAGCTTTTTGGTCTGGGCCTCGACGCCCTTGGCGCCGTCGATGACCATGACCGCGGCGTCGGCGGCCATAAGGGTACGGTAGGTATCCTCCGAGAAGTCCTGGAGGCCGGGGGTATCGAGGATGTTGACGCAGGCACCGTTGTAGGTGAACTGCAGCACCGAGGAGGTAACGGAAATACCGCGCTCCTTCTCGATGTCCATCCAGTCCGAGACGGCATGCTTGGCCGAGCTCTTGCCCTTGACCGAGCCGGCGGTCTGGATGCTGCCGGTATAGAGCAGCAGCTTCTCGGTAAGCGTGGTCTTACCGGCGTCCGGGTGGCTGATGATCGCGAATGTGCGGCGCGACGAGATTTCATCCGACAGGCTTGCCATGCGGATCCTTTCTTGCATTGAGTGCATTACGTCGTTGTAACCGTATTATTGTAGCCGCGAAATCCCGCTCTAGGACACCTATCAGGACAAATTCATCAGTTGGGGCCTGGGGTAGCAGTCGATGGCGGCACTCCGCAGCAGTTTGTCTCGATCTGTAACATCTAGCCACTCAAAACGGGTCCATCTGTTACAGATTGAGATATAAGGATAGACGGGTGGCCAATGTCTCGATCCATAACATCTAGCAGCCAAAATCTTCTCCAGTTGTTACAGATTGAGACAACCAGGTGGGGCCCGCCAGCAAAATCTCAATCTGTAACAGGTAGCCGTCCAAATCGGTTCCAGATGTTACAGATTGAGATGAATGAACGAGCGGACAATCCGTATTTACCTCTTGCGCAACTGTGCATAGTGTATATATACTGTGCTTACCGGTTATATACACGTGTAGCCCAACAGCTAAGGAGCCGCTGTGGACATCATCCTATCCAATTCGAGCGACAAGCCCATCTACGAGCAGATAACCTCGCAAGTCAAAGTTCAGATCTTATCGGGCACGCTCGCTGCGGGAGCCAAACTCCCCAGCATCCGTGCACTCGCGAGCGATCTTGGCGTGAGCGTCATCACCACAAAGCGCGCCTACGCCGACCTGGAGCAGCTCGGGTTTATCTGCACCGTGCAGGGCAAGGGCTGTTTTGTCGCCGAGGGCAACCAGGAGCTCTTGCGCGAAAACCAGCTCTGCCATATCGAAGAGCTGCTTACGAAAGCGGCGAGCCAAGCCGAAACCCTGGGTGTCACGCGCGACAAGCTGCACGAGATGCTCGACCTGGTAGCCCCCGAAACCATGCAGTAGCCATCTGCAAGAAAGGCTATACCATGCAATATTTGCTAGAAATCAAAGGTGCATCGCGCCATGTGAGCGATCGCTTTTCGCTGCGCGACGTCACGCTTGCCGTGGAGCCTGGCCAGATCGTCGGCTTTGTAGGCGCAAACGGTGCCGGCAAAACAACGACGATTCGCGCCGCGCTCGGGCTTATAAAGCTCGATGCCGGCGAGGTGCACCTGTTTGGGCAGCGCTGTGGCGCCGACGCGCCCGATGGGTCGCAACGCCATCTACGCTCCCGCGTCGGTCTTGTCCTGGACACGTGCCCCTTCCCCTCCACGCTCAAGGTGGGCCAGGTCGAGTCGCTCGTAGGCCCGGCGTACCCCACGTGGGACCGCGAAACGTTCGCCGGATTCATCAACCGATTTGGCCTCGATCCCAAGACAAAGGTCAAGGACCTCTCCCGCGGCATGGGCATGAAACTGCAGCTTGCCTGTGCACTCAGCCACAATGCCAAGCTGCTCGTTTTGGACGAAGCCACCGCGGGCCTCGATCCCATGGCGCGCGAGGAACTGCTTGATGAGCTGCTTGCCTTTGTCGCCGACGACCAGCACAGCGTGCTGCTCTCGAGCCACATTACGTCCGACCTCGATCGCACCGCTGATCGCGTCATCTGCATCGATAATGGCGCGATTATTTTTGACCTGCCGCGCGAGGACATTACCGACCGCGCCGGCATCGCCCACTGTACCCAAGCACAGGCTGCCGAGCTTATGACTTGCGTCGAAGGCGCCCGTGCCGTCCACCACGCCTATAGCGTGGACGTGCTCGTGCCCAACCGTCGCGAAACGCTCGAGGCCTTTCCCGAGATTCCCTGCGACCGGGCAACCATTGATGACTATCTTCGCCTCATGCTGAAAGGGG
>URYW01000023.1 GCA_900552145.1 uncultured Collinsella sp.
TGCAGATCTATCTGATCCGGCACGGCCAGACGGCCGGAAACGCGCGGCGGCGCTATATCGGCAGCACCGATCAGCCGCTGACGCCGGAGGGCGCGGAGGGCGCGAAGGCGGCCGGTGCGCGGCGCAGCGTCCGGAGCGTTTTTGTGACGCCGCTCGTGCGGACGCAGCAGACGGCGCGCATCCTCTTCCCGAAGGCGGAGCTTATGGCGTGCCCTGGTCTGCGCGAGATGGATTTCGGCGACTTCGAGGGGCGAAGCGCCGCCGAGCTTAAAGAGGATGCGCGCTACCGCGCCTGGGTAGACTCCTGGTGCGAGACGCGCTGCCCGCATGGCGAGGGCAAGAGCGATTTCACTCGCCGCGTCCTCGCGGCGTTTAAGGAGGCGTGCGAATCGGAGCGCGCCCAGGGGAGTGGGCGCGCCGTCTTCGTCGTTCACGCGGGTACCGTGAAAGCGCTGCTCTCCGAGCTAGCTGTCCCGAAAATGGAATACTTCGACGTGCATACCGAGCCGGGCGGCGCATGGGCCGCCACCTGGAATGGGCGCTGCCTTCGCGACGTTCGCCCCGCTTCGGGGGGCGATGCCCGGTGATGACGATTCTTGCCGTCGCCGCCGGGTTCGCGGCCGACCTTGCCTTCGGCGACCCGCGCTGGCTTCCCCATCCCGTCGTCGCCATGGGGCGCGCGATCATGTGGGCCGAAGGCCGCCTGCGGGGCACATTCCCGCAAACGTCCGCGGGCACGCGCGCCGCAGGGCTTGTGCTCGCCGTGTCGCTTCCGCTTGCGTGTTGGCTTTTGACCTGGGGAATCCTGCATCTTTGCGGCATGGTTCACCCCGGCTTGCGCTTTGTGGCCGAGGCAGGGGCGAGCTATCAGATTCTCGCGGCATGCGAGCTGCGCCGCCAGAGCCTGGCCGTGGCCCGCGCGTTCTCGAAGGGCGGCCTTGTCGCGGCGCGCGAAGCCGTCGGGCTCATCGTGGGACGCGACACGTCTGTTCTCGACGAGCAGGGCGTTGCGCGCGCCGCCGTGGAAACGGTGGCGGAGAACGCGAGCGACGGCGTCATCGCGCCGCTTTTTTATCTTATGATCGGGGGTGCGCCCTTGGGCATGGCGTACAAGGCAGTGAACACGCTCGACAGCATGGTGGGCTACAAAAACGAGCGCTACATCGACTTCGGCAGCGCCTCGGCGCGCCTCGACGATGCGGTGAACTGGATTCCCTCGCGCTTATCGGCCCTGCTCATGATCGCCGTGTGCCCGATCGTCGGGCTTGACGCGCGCGGGGCGGCGCGCATCTGGCGCCGCGACAGGCGTCGCCATGCGAGCCCCAACTCGGCGCAGACCGAGTCAGCGTGCGCGGGCGCGCTCGGGCTGCGCCTGGCAGGACCTGCGGTGTATTTCGGCAAGCTCGTTGAGAAACCGACGATAGGCGACGCGTCCCGTGAAATCGAGTGGGGCGACATCGCCCGGGCGACAAGGCTCATGCTCGCCGCGTCCGTATGCGCGCTCGTCGCCTTCGTCGCCGCGCGCGCGGCGGTCGGGCTCGCCGTGGTGGCGATGGCAGGAGGGAAGACCACGCCGCGTCCCGGGCTGCCGGGGGAATCCTGCGCGCCCGTGCGCATGGGGGCAGTTCGCAATCGCTCGGCATCGCTTGCGAAGGGGGCGCCTCCGACCTCATTGACTTCTCGGTGAACGTGAATCCGGCAGGCCCCTCGCCGCGCGCCGTCGCCGCAGCTTGCAAGGCGCTTTCTCGAATCGACGCCTACCCCGATAGGGAAAGCCGCGCCCTCGTTCGCGCCCTAGCGCGCGCCCAGGGCATTCCCGAAGATACTATCGTCTGCGGCGCGGGCGCGTCCGACATCATCTGGCGGCTCGCCGCGGCGGTGCGCCCGAAACGCATCGTCGTGTGCGCGCCGACGTTCACAGAATATGCGGAGGCGGCAGCGTACTACGGCGCATGCGTGCAGGAGTTCCCGCGCTCCGATGCGGTCGACTTCGACGTGCCCGCCTCCGTCGCCCGCGCGATCGAGGGGCCGGGAGACGTGGCGTACCTCTGCAATCCGAACAACCCGACGGGGCGCCTCGTCGATCCCCGCGTGATCGATGCCGCGGTTTGCCGCTGCGAGCAGGTGGGAGCGCTGCTCGTCGTGGACGAGTGCTTCCTCGGATTTGCGCCCGACGCCCGCGAAAGGAGCGTGGCCGCACGCGCCGCGTGTTCGCGCCATGTGGCCGTGCTCTCCGCGTTCACAAAGCTCTACGGAATGGCGGGGTTGCGGTTGGGATATCTGGTCAGCGGAAACGCCAAACTCATCGAGGGGATTCGCCGGGCGGGGCAGGCGTGGCCCGTCTCCTCGGTCGCCGAGGCCGCGGGCATCGCCGCCCTGGAAGACGTCGAATACGTCTCGCGCACGCGCGATGTATTGGCGGGCGAGCGAGCGTGGCTTTCCCACGAGCTCTCCTCGCTCGGGCTTTCCGTCGTGCCGTCGGATGCGAACTTCCTTTTAGTCCGCACGCCGGCGAAAGACATCCCCGAGCGTCTGTATAATCAGGGGGTTTTGGTCCGCACGTGCGACTCGTTTTCGGTACTGTCCCGTTTCTGGTGCCGCGTCGCGGTGCGCACGCGCAAGGAGAACGCCCGGCTTGCGATGGCGTTCAGCCGCGCGCTTCGGGCGGAAGGCGCATCGGGCGAAGGCGAACCCGACGAACGGGGCGGCGCTTCTTGTAGCGGCGCGATGGCTGGCGCGGATGGCCGAGGCTCGGCGAAGGGGGTCGATACCCGTGGGTAGGGCGAAGCCCATCATGATCCAGGGCACCATGTCGAACGCGGGGAAGAGCCTGCTTGCGGCGGGGCTGTGCCGCGTGCTTGCGCAGGACGGCCTGCGCGTGGCTCCCTTCAAGAGCCAGAACATGGCGCTCAACAGCGGTGTCACGGCCGACGGGCTCGAGATGGGGCGCGCCCAGATCATGCAGGCCGAGGCGTGCGGCATCGCGCCCGACGTGCGCATGAACCCCATCCTGCTCAAGCCCGAAAGCGACCACCGAAGCCAGCTCATCGTGGCCGGCAAGGCGCAGGGAGCCTTCGCTGCGAGGGACTACTTCGCGCGAAAGAAGGCGCTCATGCCGCAGATTTTGGAGGCGTTCGATTCGCTCGCGGAGGAAAACGACGTCATCGTCATCGAGGGCGCCGGCAGCCCCGTCGAAATCAACCTTGCCGAAAACGACATCGTCAACATGGGGCTCGCGCGCGCCGTGTCTTCCCCCGTGCTGCTCGCGGGCGACATCGACCCAGGTGGGGTGTTTGCCCAGCTCTACGGCACGGTCGCGCTCTTTGCACCCGAGGATCGCGCGCTTTTGCGGGGGCTTGTGGTGAACAAGTTCCGCGGCGATGTGGAAATCCTGCGCCCGGGTTTGGCCCCGCTCGAGAAGATGTGCGGGGTTCCCGTCGTGGGGGTCGTGCCGTATCTTACGCTCGCCCTGGACGACGAGGACTCGCTCGCGCCGCGCCTATCTGCCCGCGAGGCGCGCGGCGTCGTCGACGTCGCCGTCGTGCGCCTTCCGCATCTGTCGAACTTCACCGACTTCGACCCGCTTTCGCGCGTGCCCGGCGTGGGCGTGCGCTACGTTTCCTCGACGACCGATCTGGGTCGACCCGACCTGGTGGTGCTCCCCGGCTCGAAGACCACGCTCGACGACGCGCGCTGGCTTGCGGCTAGCGGCATCGGAGCCTGTGTACGCGCGCTTTCGGGCGCGGGCACGCCGGTGCTCGGCATATGCGGAGGCTACCAGCTTTTGGGAGACGAGCTTTCCGATCCGCACGGCAGAGAAGGCGCTGGCACCGCGCGCGGGCTCGGGCTCATCCCTGCAAGTACGGTGTTCAAGGAGGAAAAGCGCCTCGCCCAGTCGGAGCTTCGCATCACGGGCGCCCAAGGCGCGTTCTCGGTGTGGAACGGCATGACGGCTCGCGGGTACGAGATTCACGACGGCGAAACGACCGTCTCCTGCGCCCCTGCGGGCACGATTGGCGGCAAACCAGAAGGCGCGGCCTGCGGAAACGTGTTCGGAACCTATCTCCACGGCCTGTTCGACGAACCGGGGGTGGCACTCGCCCTCGCGCGCTCGCTCGCGCGCATGCGCGGCCTGCCCGAGAGCGTCGTGGGTGCTGAGGGCGCGGTGTCCGCGGCCGATCACCGTGCGCGCGAGTTCGACCGCCTGGCCGACTCCGTGCGCGGGGCGCTCGACATGGAGTATGTCTACCGCATTATCGAGGAGGGCGTATGATCCACGTGTATCATGGCGACGGCAAAGGCAAGACCACGGCGGCGATGGGCCTCGCCCTTCGCATGCTCGCCGCAGGCCGCCGCGTCGTCGTCGTGCAGTTCCTGAAAGACGGCGAAAGCGGGGAGGCGCGCCTGCTCGCCGATCATTTCGGCGTGCCCGTGTTCGCGGGGAAGGCGTCGGACAAGTTTACCTGGTCAATGACGTCGGAAGAACTTGCCGCGACGCGCGAGCTGCACGATAGGAACCTCGCTTCCGCGCTCGCCGAGCTCGAGGGCGCGCAGGAGGGGCTGCTCGTGCTCGACGAGGCGCTCGACGCGCTTTCGAAGGGGCTTGTCGACGAGGCGCTCGTGGACCGCGCGCTCGATATGTCCGCGCGCGGCGTCGAAGTAGCGCTTACCGGGCGCGCGCCTTCCCGCAAGATCGTGGAGAAGGCCGACTACATAACCGAGATGCGGTGCGAGAAACACCCCTACGAGCAGGGGATATGTGCAAGGGAAGGAGTGGAGTACTAGATGGATTCTAAGGAGATGGCGCCCGGCGACATCGAACGGCGCAGCTTCGAGATGATTACCGAGGAGCTCGGCGGCCGCACGTTCCCGCCGCTCGAAGAGCCCGTCGTGAAGCGCGTCATCCACACCACTGCCGACTTCTCGTACGCCGATTCCCTCGTGTTCACCCATGACGCCGCGCACTGTGCGCTCGACGCACTGCGCGCAGGGGCCACGGTGCTCACCGACACGAACATGGCGCTCGCAGGCATAAGCAAGCCCGCGCTCGCGAAGCTCGGCTGCAAGGCCGTGTGCTACATGGCCGACCCTGATGTCGCCGCGGCTGCGCGCGCCGCGGGCACGACTCGCGCCGTTGCGAGCATGGACAAAGCTTGCGGCATCGAGGGTCCGCTCATCGTGGCCGTCGGCAACGCTCCCACAGCACTTCTGCGCCTCGCCGAGCTCATGGACGCGGGGAAGATCGCGCCCGCGCTCGTCGTTGGAGTGCCGGTCGGGTTTGTGAACGTGGTCGAGGCGAAAGAGGAGCTACTCGCGCGACGCGTGCCGGCCATCGTCGCGAGGGGTCGCAAGGGCGGCTCGACCGTGGCGGCCGCCATTATGAACGCGCTGCTCTACCAGATCACGCGCCCGGGCAGCCCGAAGTGACGGCGCCCGCATCCGCGCCGACGCTGCGCATCTTCGCTGGCACCACCGAGGGCCGCCTTCTGTGCGAATGGGCGAGCGAGGCGGGCATCCCCGCCCGTGCCTACGCGGCAACCGAGTACGGAGGCGAGCTTTTGGGCGAGCTTCCGGGCATCGAGGTGCATGCGGGCAGGCTCGACGAGGCCGACATGGAGCGCGAGCTTTCCGGCGCGCGCATCGTCGTCGACGCCACGCACCCCTTCGCAACGCTCGCAAGCGGCAACATCCGGGCCGCTTCGCTCGCCATGGGTGCACGATGCCTACGCCTTGCGCGCCCGGCCGAGGCGCTGCCCAAAGGCGTCGTGTCGGTCGCGTCGATCGCCTGCGCGGCGCGCTTTCTCTCCGAGAACCCGGGTCGCGCGCTTCTCACGACGGGGAGCAAGGAGCTTGCTCCCTACACACGCGTTGCCGATTTCGCGGAGCGCTTCTTCGTGCGTGTGCTCCCGCTGCCCGGTGCTATAACGAAGTGCATCGACGCGGGGTTTTCGCCGTCGCACGTCATCGGCATGCAGGGGCCCTTCACCCGCGAGCTCAACGAGGCGATGCTTCGGCAGGTGGGCGCCCAGTGGCTTGTGACCAAGGACTCGGGAACCGTAGGCGGCACGGCCGAGAAGATCGCCTCTGCGCGCGACGTGGGAGCGCGCTGTATCGTGGTCGCCCGTCCCGCCGAGGGAGGCGGGGCCCTTTCGCTTCGGGAAGTGGAAGACGCGCTCTTACAGGAGTTCGCGCGCTAGGCGCTCTAATTCACCGCAACTTGTTGGTGGTGACTTACTGGTAGCGTAGGCATTCCACCGGGTCGAGCTTTGCGGCGCGTCGAGCGGGGTAGAAGCCAAAGATTATTTTGATGAAGTATTAGTCGTCAAACGAGATCAACACGGTCGTAATGGAGAAGCTTGGCGTGATCGTCCCGGTGGCTCCAAACTCGCTCATGATGCCCGAGCTTGCGGCAAAGAACGTGAGCCCCCAGGCCAGCAGATAGCCAATCACGACGCCCAGAATGCCGCCAGTGACGCACAGCGCCGAGGACTCGGCCAAAAACTGAGCGGTGATATCGCGACGACTGGCGCCCAGGGCACGGCGGATACCGATCTCGCGGATGCGCTCCGTTACGTTGGTGAGCATCATGTTCATAATGCCGATGCCGCCGACAAGCAGCGAGATGCTGGCGACAGCACCCATGATGAGCGAGAACGCGCCCATAAAGGAGTTGAGCGCATCGATGGCGCTTTTCATGGATGTCGCCGATACACTGTCGTTCTCATCATCCTCCGCGATGCCCTTCATCGCGCGCACCTTGGACTCGATGGTCTTACAAAGCTCATCCATGTCCGTGCCCTCGGCGGCAAGTGCCGTCACGCTGGGGAATGAAGGATTTTCGTCGCCAAACAGCCCGGAGATGGTCTCGCGTGGCATATACAGCGTGAGCGAGCCCATGGAGTCGCTGCCGCCATCAATCACGCCTACAATCTGCGCCTCGCCGTTGGACACCTTGATGGCTTTCCCCAGCGCATCCTGTTCGTTGCCGTAAAGCTGATCGGCGCCGCCGCGGCTGATGAGCGCCACGCGCGAGCCTGATTGAGACTCGGCCTGGGAATAGGTACGCCCCGCAACGAGCTTGCTGGCCCCCACGGCGTCGAGCATGTCGCTATCGACACCCTGTGCCATGACGGTATAGCTTTTATCGCCGGTCTTGTACTCGGTATAGGCGCTGTCGACAATGCCGATCTGCTCTATCTGCGGCATCAGTTTTTGAAGCTTCTCGATGTCCGACTCGGTGAGTTCTTGCGACGAATAGATCTGAACCATACGAGCTGCATTGAGGCCCAGGCTGTTGACCAGGCTGTTTTGGATGCCGCCGATGAGCGAGGTCATGGCGATAACCGAGGCGATGCCGATGACAATGCCCAGGATGGTGAGCAGGCTGCGCCCCTTGTTGGCCTCGAGCGAGTGAAGGGCTTCCTGGATGAGATCGCGGGCGCTCATGCCATCTCTCCTTTCGGCGGGTTGGCGGAGGCGGAAATTATGGGCAGGCTATCTACGGCGCTGCGCAGGGTCCGCGGTGCATGTGGAATATACGCGCCGTCGTGAATGCGACCGTCGCGGATGGTCACGGCACGGTCGGCCTCGGCGGCGATTCCGGGGTCGTGTGTGATAAGAACGATGGTTTTGCCGCGCTTCTGGAGCTTATGGAAGGTCTCCATTACAAGCGCTCCAGTGGCGGAGTCCAGGTTTCCCGTCGGCTCATCGGCCAGGATGATGGGCGGGTCATTGACGAGGGCGCGCGCGATGGCGACCCGCTGCATCTGGCCGCCCGAGAGCTCGGATATGCGGTGGTCCCAGTGGTCGACCGGTAGCGTGACGGCCTGCAGCGCGTGGACGGCGCGCATCTCGCGCTGGCTACGGGGCACATTGGTGTAGGCCAGCGGCAGCATCACGTTTTCGATGACCGTTAGGCGCGGCAGCAGGTTGAAGCTCTGAAAGACAAAGCCAATGCTCAGGGCGCGAACTTCGGTGAGCTCGTCATCATCGAGCTCGGCCACGTTGAGCCCTTGCAGGTAATAGTCGCCCGCCGTCGGCTTATCCAGGCAGCCCAGGATGTTCATGAGCGTTGATTTGCCCGAGCCCGAGGGGCCAGTGATAGCGACGAATTCGCCGGGATTTACCGCCAGGCTCACGTTGTGCAGGATGTGGGCGCAACCTGCCTCGCTCTCAAAGATGCGGTGCACGTTGCGAATGTCGATGACGGGGCGCATTACATACCCTCGTCGGCAGACATGCTGCCCGAATCCGCGCTGTAGCCGCCGTCAGCCGTTGCGTCCGCTCCGGTGTCCATGACGAGGGTGTCGCCATCGCGCAGCTTGGTAACCGGAACGTTGGGGTTGATCTCGTTGCCCTGGTTGTCGCGCTTAACCTGTGTCTTGCCGACTACGGCTTCGTTGTCGTTTTGCGTTACGACAGCCACCTTCACGCGATGGGTTTTCTTGCCTTCTTCATCGGTTGCCACGTTAACGTAATAGTGTTCGCCGTCTTCGGTCATGAGCGCCATCGTCGGCACCATCACCACGTCGTCGAGCTGCTCGGTCACCACCGAGACCTCGGCCGTCATGCCCGGCTTCAGGCGCGCGTCGGGCGCCTCGATGAGGATGTCGACGTTAAAGGTTACGCTGCTGCTGCCATAGTTGGAGTCGGAGTTTGCCACCGAGGCGATGGCCGTGACCGTTCCCTGGCTCACGATATCCGGAAACGCGGGATACGTGACGTTGGCGTTTTGCCCAACGGCGATCTTGGCGATGTCCTTTTCGCCCACCTGCACGGTCACCTTCATCTTGGATAGGTCGGCGATCTGCATGCACTGCTTGCCGCCGCTCGTATCGCTTTCGCCCATGATCATGCCGCCTGTTACCGTGGCGCCTACCTTGGCGTTGAGCTCCACGATGCTGCCCGAGCTTGGGGCCGTGACCGTACGGCTGGCGGCCTTGGCGTTCGCCTGATCGAGGTTTGCCTGGGCCGATGCGAGGCTACGCTGCGCGGCCGATACGGCGTTCGTGTCCGCTGATGCTGCGGGGGAGCCAGCCGCTGCGGAAGCTCCATCGACGTCCGTCGTTGGGGTGGCCTGCGCGGCGGCTGCGGCTTTCTGCGCGTTGGCGAGGTCTTCTTGAGCGGCTGTAACTGCACGCTGCGCCTCGGCAACGTTGCGATCGAGCTCGTCGTTTTTAATGGTCATAAGCACGTCGCCCTCGTTGACGGATTGGCCTGCCTGCACGTTGATTGAATCGACCGTGCCGTCGACAGAAGGGGAGACCACTGAGGACGAAATGGGTTTGAGCTGGCCTTTCGCCTCGACCGTTGTGGTAAATGTGCCCTCGGACACCATGTCGGTCACAGGCCCGCTAGCGCCCTGTGGCTGCGCATTGATAACAAGGGTTGCGACAATGGCAATGAGCGCGATGGCGCCCACGACGCCGGCGGCAATACCGCGTCGAATCAGCTTTTTGCGTCGACGTTCGGCACGTTTTGCCTTGAGCTTGGCATATGCCTCTTCATCGGAAATCTCGGCCGCATCGTTCGTGCGTCCGTTCTGCTTGTCGGCATGTACGTGTGTAATCAGAGGAATCGTTTCGGTGGCACCTTCGGGCGTGTTCTCGGTATCATCCGGGCCCGGTGTGATCGTGGGGACATTCGGCATAGCGTCTCCTTTATAGAAAGAACCTCGTTAAGTATATACGCCCACCGGTTGGGGCGGGCGCATGGGACGGTTTCTTTCGGAACTGTTAGATTGGTCGCAGCGGTTCCACGTTGTAGGAACGCGCGCGTTGCACTACGAGTGGACAACCACGCACAGACCGACTTTGATGCAGTCGTGAAGTGCCTTGGCGTCTGCCAGGCGCAGGTTGATGCAACCGTGGCTGCCGCACCACTTATAGGACTCGGCATTATCGAAGCTCTTGTCGTTTTGCCATGTAGCGTCGTGGAAGCCGATCATGTTGCCCTCAAACGGCATCCAGTAGCTCACCGGGCTCTCGTATTTGGGCTTACCGGTCTCGGGGTCCTTGGCTCCGATCAGGGTGCTGCCGCCGTCGTTGCTGTTGATTTGCCACACGCCCTCAGGGGTGGCGTCTTCGCCCGGTTTGCCGGAAATAAAGTTGGCCTCCCAAACGATATTACCGTTCTCGTCATAGTAGCGCGCGTGCTGCGCGGACAGGTCGACGTCGATATACGCCTTCCAGTCGGGCTCTCCCTTTGCAGTAAAGGTGTCGGCCTTCTGGGAGTACTTGATCTCGATCTCGCCGGTCTGCTTGTTGTTAATGGCGTCCTCGACCTGCTTGGCGAGCGAGCTGCTGTCGATGTACCAACCAATGTCACCGCCTTCGACGGCGCACTGCTTGCCATCGGCGCGCGTCCACCAGCGAGTGGAGCCCACGGTATTAAAGCCGTTAGCGAGCTCGGCTGCCCAGCTGCTGATCTGCGACGTATCGAGCGTGGGGTTGGCCGGATCGGCAAAGCTTATCCACTGCAACACGGAGCTGCCGTCGATCTTTCCGGCACCCTCGCCGTTGAGCTTGAGGGTCACGTTGACGCCCAGGAAGTTGTTGGCGGCATCGCATGCGGCCTGAATCTGATCATCGGTCAGCGTTCCATTGAGCGGCTCATAGGCATCGTTGCCGAGCTTGGAAAGATCTACGGTCTCGGCCAGCGAGGCAAGCTCGAGCTCGGCATACTTAATGACATGCTCGCGGTTGAGTTTTTCGTTGGAGCGCGCCTTCTCGACGGTAAACTTGCCCGCTTGCTCGTCATAAGAGCTATTGGCCTCGAACGTGCCCGAACGCCCCTCGTTAAACTCGTCGATGGCGGCGCCTAGATCCTTCTCAAACTTCTTTTGGTCAAAGGTGTCGGAGAGCATGGACAGGTCGACGTCTTGATCAAGATCGACTTCGTTGGAGGTAGCGGTTGTTTTGGTTTTGCCGCTTAAGGATTCCACAAGGCGGACCGGCCATACAAAGGCTTCGTTGTGGCTGATGATCTCTTTTGCGGCAGCCTCTCCGTCGACGATGGGTTCATCGGACTCGGGCTGATAGGTCCAGCTAAAGTCATCGCCTGTCACGGTGAGCTTATAGTGCTTCCAAGCCGAGTTGACCTTGGTGGCGGCAGACGAAGCGTTGGAGAACGAGACGTCGACGCCGGCGATGGTGGTGTTGGGGTAGGCTACCTGCGAAAATGCTACGACGCCAACGATATAGACAATGACGATTAGACCCAGGACGACAAAGAGCGTCGTCTTTTTGCCCGACTTATTGTTGCCGGCGGACTTGCGCGCGGGGCCGCGATCGCCTCGAGCGTGCGTGGGGGGCTGCTTGGGCGCATTGCCGTTTGCCTGGTGCTGCTGTCGTTGTTGACGCTGCTGTCGCTGTTGGTTCGGGCGTTGGGAAGCGTTTGCTGCACTACGCTGCTGACCGTGGCTCGGCGCGATAGGACGCGGCGACTGAACGCCGCCGGTGTACCTGCTCGGCTGCTGCGGATCGGGAATCAGTTGAGTTCGATCGTTTTGCGACATCGTATGCATATCCTTCGATTTTCGCCTTGCGGTTCATCGTGTTTTTACTGGGCTTGCATTATAGCTATTGCCCTACTGTTTGTGGTACGGAAACGGTGGCATTCAAAAGAGGTGGGACATTTGTCCCACCTTTGAGTCATTCTTTACCGTTATCCGCACACGCCGCATTTTGCACAGGCCGAAAGTGCGGCCGGAGCCTGCGCGATGCCGCCCTTTGCCGTCTCGCGCAGCGTGGCCGGTAACGCGTGACCCACCGAGAGCATGACATGTGCCATCTGGTCAAACGGCACCAGGCTCTTAATGCCTGCGAGGGCGAGTTGTGCCGAGCTAAAGGCCGCTGCCACGCCGATGGCGTTGCGGTTTTGGCAGGGCACCTCCACGAGGCCACCGACGGGGTCACAAACGAGGCCCAGCAGGTTGCTCAGCGCGATGGAGCTGGCATCGAGCGCCTGCTCGGGCGTGCCGCCGAGCATCTGTACCAGCGCGGCGGCCGCCATGGCGGCGGCGCTTCCCACCTCGGCCTGGCATCCGCCCTCGGCGCCGGCGACGCAGGCGCTCGTGGTGAGGTTGAGGCCGATGGCGGCTGCGCAGTAGAGCGCGTCCATGACCTGCTCGTCATCGAGCTGCAGGCGATCGGCGAGCGCAAGCACGCAGCCGGGCACAACACCCGCGGAGCCGGCCGTGGGGGCGGCGACGATCACGCCCATCGTGGCGGAGCGCTCGAGCACGGCCATGGCGCGGGCCACGGCGTCGGTCTGAACGGGGCCCATCAGGCTTTCACTCAAATCGTTGCGGCCGGTGGCTTCGACGAGCTGGGCCTCGCCGCCGATAAGCCCGCCAAGCGAACGCTGCGGATTGGCGATGGGGGCCGTGGTCTCCTCGCGCATGACCTCGAGCACGCGACGCATGGCGGCGACGGCGTGGGCCTCGCCGGTCAAACGCGCCTCGCGGACGGCCATGACGGCGCCGATGCTGAGCCCCAGTTCCTCGCACGCATCGAGCAGCTGCTCGCCGTCGTCGAAGATCTCCTTGGCCGAGACGCCGGGGGAGAGCGACGAGGCAGAACCGGGGAGCTCGATAAAGGTCGCGTAATCGACATTGTCGAGCTTACGTAACATGGGGACGACGGTGTCGTCGGGCGCGCCGTCGGTCTCAAAGACGGAGTAGGCCTGGCCGCCCACTTCGGTGCGGTAGGTGCGGCAGAAGGCGATGTTCACGTGGGCGTAGGCGAGCAGGTTGGTGAGCGCGGCGAGTACACCGGGGACGTCCTTGTGCGCCACGAAGAGCGTGGAATACATGCCCGAGATGTCGACACCGACGCCGTTAATGCGGCTGATGCGCATCTTGCCGCCGCCAAGGCTTTCACCGCGGACCTGTGCCGTAGAGCCCGTGTCATCGACCATGTCGATGTCGACGGTATTGGGGTGGATGGAGGCGTCGTCGCCCTTGATGTCAAAGTGATATTCGAGGCCCTGCTCGCTTGCAAGGTCGAAGGCCTGCTTGATGTTCTCGTCATCGGTGTCGAGGCCCAGTATGCCCGCGACGAGCGCACGATCGGTGCCGTGGCCGCGGTAGGTGTGGGCGAAGGAGTTCCACAGGCCAAAGGTGACTTTGGTGATGCGGCCTTCCAGCAGGCTGGCAGCAACTTGGGCGCAGCGCAGGGCGCCGGCGGTGTGCGATGAGCTGGGGCCGACCATGACGGGGCCCAAGATCTCGAATGCCGAGGTCGTAGCTAGTGTTTGCGGCTTGCCTGCCATGGCTGCTCCTTTGTTTTGTCCCATCGTCCCGAGGGCGGGCCATCAGGGCGCCTGCTCGGACAGCCCCGCTCGCACGGAGAGCACATTACGCGCTCCCCGGCTCGCGCGGAACTCGCGATCGACCTTATGCCCCGCCCTCGGGACTAAGGATACATGGTAGAGGCGCGTGTGCCCCAAAATTCATTGGCTGGTGACCTATTCCATGTCCCGCGGTGGCTCATCTTCACCACCGGGTAAAAAAAAGAAGTACCAGTTGGTGCCGGTACTTCTTTTGGTGCGTCGATATTTGGTTGTAGCTTTTGCCGTTGGCTTACAGGCCGCAGGCTGATTTGAGTTCTTCGACTCGATCGGTTTTCTCCCAGGTGAAGTCGGCGTCTTCGCGGCCGAAGTGACCGTAGGCTGCCGTCTTTTCGTAGATGGGGCGACGCAGGTCTAAGTCGCGGATGATTGCGCCCGGACGTAGGTCGAAGGTCTTCTCTACGGCTTCAACGATCTTGTCCTCGGCAACATGTGCGGTACCGAAGGTGTCGACCATGATTGAGAGGGGCTTGGAAACGCCGATGGCGTAGGCAAGCTCGACTTCGCAGCGGTCGGCCAGACCGGCGGCGACCACGTTCTTGGCTACCCAGCGCGCGGCATACGCGGCGGAGCGGTCGACCTTGGTGCAGTCCTTGCCGCTAAAGGCACCGCCGCCGTGACGGCCATAGCCGCCGTAGGTGTCGACGATGATCTTGCGGCCAGTCAGTCCCGTGTCACCCATAGGTCCGCCCACGACAAAGCGACCGGTGGGGTTCACGTAGATGTCCGCGTTATCCCACGGCATGTTCTCGGCGGCCATAACCGGGGTTATGACGTGTTCAATGAGGTCGGCCTTGATCTTGCCCATGTCCTCGATCTCGGCGGCGTGCTGCGTGGAGATGACGATGGTCGTGACCTCGACGGGCTTGCCGTCCTCGTAGCGCACGGTGACCTGGGTCTTGCCGTCGGGGCGCAGATAGGGCAGGGTGCCGTCGTGGCGCACGGCGGCCAAGCGCTCGGCCAGGCGGCTTGCCAGGTAGTGAGGCATGGGCATGAGGGTCTTTGTCTCGTTGGAGGCGTAACCGAACATCATGCCCTGGTCGCCGGCACCGATCAGGTCGATCGGGTCGGTGGTGGCGCCGGTCTGGGTCTCGAAGGACTCGTCGACGCCCTGGGCGATATCGGGCGACTGCTCGTGGATGAGGCTCATGACGCCGCAAGTGTCGCAGTCAAAACCGAACATGGCACGGTTGTAGCCAATGCGGCGGATAACGCCGCGGGCGATTTCCTGCACGTCGACGTAGGCCTGGGTGCGGATCTCGCCGGCGACGATGACGGTGCCGGTGGTCACGAGGGTCTCGCAGGCGCAGCGGACGTTCTCGACGTTGGCAGGCACGGCGTTGGGGGCGAGGTAGCCCTGCGCCTGGAGCTCTATTGCTTTGGCGAGGATTGCGTCGAGGACGGCGTCGCTGATCTGGTCAGCGATCTTATCGGGATGACCTTCGGTCACCGACTCCGACGTAAAAACAAAGGACCCGTGTTGGGGTGGGATGGAACGAAGTTCTTCTGACATGATTGTCCTTTCAAAAACGTGTCCCGGCGACCGTTACCATTCCGCCGGGCTCTCTATGCAAGGGCACATCATAGCGCGTAAATCAAACATTCACACCCTTTCCGCACCTACTCATTGGGGACAGACTTAAATGATCAGCCTTGCCTAAGTGCCGACAGGTTGCCCAAAGACTGGTCATTTAAGTCTGTCCCCAATGAGTAGGTCGGTGCCCTTTGTGCGGAGGTTGCTTTGATGCTTTATACTGATGCGGTTAGACATCCATCCTGCAATCGAGGAGATTTCCATGGCATCAGACGTTCGCGTCCGCTTTGCACCCTCACCGACGGGCAAGCTGCACATCGGCGGCGCCCGCACCGCTATCTATAACTGGGCTTTCGCCCGCGCAAACGGCGGCACGTTCATCCTGCGCATCGACGACACCGACCCCACCCGCTCCACCGACGAGAACACGCAGATCATCCTGCGCGCCATGCGTTGGCTGGGCCTGGACTGGGACGAGGGTCCCGAGGTGGGCGGCGACTTTGGCCCCTACGCCCAGACCGCGCGCCTAACCCTATACAAGCAGGCCGCCCAGAAGCTTTGGGACGAGGGCAAGGCCTATCCCTGCTTCTGCACCAAGGAGCAGCTCGACGCCGACCGCAAGGCCGCGCAGGAGCGCAAGGACCCCTTCCAGGGATATCAGCGCCGCTGCCGCGATCTTGATCCCGAGGAGGCCCGCCGCCGCATCGAGGCCGGCGAGTCCTACGTCCTGCGTATTAAGGTGCCCGAGGACCGCGGCGACGTCGTCATCCACGACGCCGTCCACGGCGAGGTGACCTTCGACGCCAAGGAGCTCGACGACTTTGTCATCTTCCGCTCCGATGGCACGCCCACGTACAACTTCGCGACCGTCGTCGACGACGCCATGATGAAGATCACCCATGTCATCCGCGGCGACGACCACCTGTCCATCACCCCGCGTCAGGTCATGGTCTACGAGGCCCTCGGCGCGCCCGTGCCTACGTTCGCCCACATCTCCATGATCTTGGGTGCCGACGGCAAGAAGCTCTCCAAGCGCCACGGCGCCACCTCGGTGGAGGAGTACCGCGACGCCGGCTACCTGTCCGACGCCTTCGTCAACTACCTGGCGCTGCTCGGCTGGTCGCTCGACGGTGAGACCACGATCATCCCGCGCGATGTCCTGGCCAGCAAGTTCTCGCTCGATCGCATCTCCAAGAACCCCGCGACCTTCGACCCCAAGAAGCTCGATTGGGTCAATGCCGAGTACATCAACGGCATGTCCGATGCTCAGTTTGCCGACGAGATCATGGTCCCCGAGCTGCACGAGGCGGGTCTCATCGAGGGTAATGTCGAGTACGGCGAGGATTGGATCGATGCGCTTGCCGCCATCGTCAAGCCGCGCACCAAGATGCCGGCCGACGCCGTGACCGTCGCCGCTCCCATCTTTGCCACGGCCGAGACGCTCGAGTATGACGAGAAATCCGTCAACAAGGGCCTGGCCAAGGAGGGCATGGGTGTCATTCTGGATGCCTCCAAGGCCGCGCTCGAGGGTGTGAACGAGTGGACGGCTGCCAATATCGACGCCGCGCTTGAGCCGCTGCCCGAGCAGATGGACCTCAAGAAGCGCGTGGTGTTCCAGGCCGTGCGCGTCGCCGTCTGCGGCAACATGGTGAGTCCTCCGCTGGGCGAGACCATGGCGCTCATCGGCCGCGACGACTGCCTGGCGCGCATCGACCGCGCCCGCACGATGGCGCTGTAATCGCTGCGCAAACGTATGTATCCGAGCCCCGTTCACTCAGAGCGGGGCTCTTGTTTCTGTAGACGTATGGGATAGGAGGTGCTGGGGCTATGGCCGAGCAACTTTCGCTGTTTGGTTCGCCGGAACCGGAGGAAGCTCCGAAGTCCGCGGCTCCTGCCGCCGTCCCGGCGCAGCCCGAGCCCGTACCCGAACCCGTCGTCGCCTATGCGAGCGTAGTCCTCGACATCCCGACGCGTGCGCTGTCCGAGCCATTCGCCTACGGCATCCCCCGGTCCCTTGCTAACGAGGCGCAGATCGGTTCCACTGTCCTAGTTCATTTTGGCAACCGTGCGGCCGCGGGCTATATCGTCGACATTGCGCCTGAGCTGGGCGACCTACGGGGCAACAACGCCATCTGCCCTTCGCGCATTAAGCCCGTCGAAGCTATCCTCAGCAAGCCGCTCTTTACCGCCGAGGCGGCCCGTATCGCGTGCTGGATGAGCCGCGAGTATGTCGCGACACTTTCCGAGTGCCTGCGCCTGTTCTTGCCACCGGGTGGAAGCCCGCGTGTGGTCAAGGGCGACGATGGCGTGTGGACGGTTGAACGTCCCGCCGTCAAGCCTATCCAAAACCGCTGGGTCATGCTCACGCCCGAGGGATTTGACTATACGCCGCCCAAGACCGCCGTTCGCCAGCGTCAGCTCATCGAGGCGCTCCAGTGCGGACCGGTCACGACGCGCGACCTCAACCTTCTCTATAACAGCATGTCGGCGACCATCAAGGCGCTCGAAAAACGCGGCGTCGTGGTGGTGGAGGAGCGCCGCGCCTGGCGTGGCTGCAGTGAGCAGACCACGCTGTCCTCGGCAAGCGGCAAGGCGCCGGTCGCACTTACCAACGGCCAGCAGCAGGCGCTCGCGCAGATTGAGCGCGCTCGCCTGGATGCGCACGGCGACGTGGTGCTCGTGGACGGTGTTACGGGCTCCGGCAAAACTGAGGTCTACCTCTCAGCTATCGAGCGCGTGCTGGCCGCCGGCCGTTCGGCCTGCGTGCTCGTGCCCGAGATCTCGCTGACGGCCCAGACCGTCGGCCGTTTCCGCTCGCGCTTTGGCGAGACGGTCGCCGTGTTCCATTCGCGCCTTTCGGCCGGCGAGCGCCTGGACCAGTGGGATATGGTCGCCAGTGGTGCGGCCCGCGTGGTCGTCGGCGCCCGCTCGGCGCTCTTTTGCCCGCTCAGCGACTTGGGTCTCATCATTATCGACGAGGAGCACGAGACCAGCTACAAGCAGGGCTCCAGTCCGCGCTACCACGCGCGCGAGGTAGCGGCCGAGATGGCGCGCCGCTACCGCTGCCCGCTCGTTTTGGGCTCTGCCACGCCTTCTGCCGAGGCCCGCGATCGTTGCCGCCGTGGCGCGTATAACGGTGCCACATGGACGCGCGGTGAGATGCCCGAGCGCCCGGGACACGCCGTGTTGCCTACGGTTCGCATTGCCGACCTGCGCCGCGAGTTCGCGCACGGTAGCCGCTCCATGTTCTCTAAACCTCTGATGGAAGGCCTGGAGCGTGTGGTCGAGCGCCGCGAAAAGGCCGTGTTGCTGCACAACCGGCGTGGCTTTGCGCCCTTCCTGATGTGCCGCGAGTGCGGATGTGTCCCCACGTGCAACCACTGCTCCACCGCGCTCACGTACCACGTGCGCACGCACACGCTGCAGTGTCCCACCTGCGGTTCGTCCTGGCGCGTGCAGCCGTATCCCGCGCCCACGAGCCGTTGCCCCAAATGTGGCAGTCGCTACCTGGCAAAAATGGGTATGGGCACTCAGCAGATCGAGGACGCACTGCACCAGATGCTTCCCGAGGACGTCGCCATTATTCGCATGGATGCCGATTCCACGCGCGGCAAGGATGCGCACAAAAAGCTGCTCGAGCAGTTCGATGCCGCCGATTGTGCGGTGCTGCTGGGCACCCAGATGATCGCCAAGGGCCTCGACTTTCCCGAGGTCACGCTCGTGGGCGTGGTCAATGCCGACTTTGCCCTCAAGCTGCCGGACTTCCGCGCAGGGGAGCGCGCCTACGATCTGCTGGAGCAAGTCGCCGGCCGTGCCGGTCGTGGTGATCGCCCCGGCGAGGTGATCATCCAGACCTACCTGCCCGATGATCCGGTCATTCGCGCCGTCGCTGAGCACGACCGTTCGATCTTTACCGACTACGACCTGGACCAGCGCCGCGACGCGCTGTACCCGCCGTTTGTTCGCTTGGTCAACTTCTATTTGTTGTCGGCGAACCGAGACGACGCGCAGGACTACATCGGGCGCATTGCAAAGCTTCTTAAGCGCCGCTGGCATGCCGCCGCGCCCGACTTTTTGCGGGCGGGCAGCGCGGTGCCGCAGGTGCTGGGCCCGGCTTCGGGTGTAATCGAGCGCGCCAAGGACCGTTACCGCGTCCGTCGGCTTGTGAAGTCGCCCGTGGGGTACCATGTCTCTGATGATATTGACGCCTGCCTCAAAGAGGTGGGCTCCGTGTGTGGCGTGAGCGTGAGCGTTGACGTCGACGCCTATGATTTGATGTAACAACCCGAAAGGATGGCCATGGAAGCCAACGGAATCGTACTGTCGCCCGACCCTCGTCTGCGCCAGGAGTGCGCCGTCATCGAGGAGATCACCCCGGCGATCGAGGCGCTTGCCGAGAAGATGAAGAAGATGATGTTCGAGAACGGCGGTTGCGGCCTGGCTGCCCCGCAGATCGGCGAGCTCATTCAGCTTGTCACCATCGACTGCGACTACAGCGACAAGAACGACTATGACCCCTACGTGCTCATTAATCCCGTCATTGTTGAGCAGAGCGACCATCTGGTGCCCTTTAGCGAGGGCTGCCTTTCCATTCCTGGCATTAGCTGCGAAATCGAGCGTCCCGACCATGTCGTCGTCGAGGCGTACGACTTGGACGCCAACCTGATTCGCTATGAGGCCACGGGCGACCTGTTCTGCGTGTGCCTGCAGCACGAGATCGATCACCTGCACGGCAATACCATGTTCGAGCGACTCAAGCCCATGCAGAGGATCAAGGCAGTCAAGGAGTACCAGGACGCCCTGGCCCGCGGCGCTCGACCGGGCGAGACGGAGTAGGTTTGTCCGTCCCCGGGGCGCCCGCCTATATCATCCCGTGCTCAAACATTCTCGCTGCGCTGCGAAACTGCGCGCGGGACGATATAGGCGGGCGCCCCGGGGACTACGTTGACGCTGCTTGTCTCGCCCGGGTGCCGTTGGGCCAGGGAGGGGCGTCTTCGCTGATAATTGCTTTGTTGGAAGAGCTGCTTTTATTGCGGCTCTTTCTTTGGTTTTGGGTATATTTGTTCTTGTTGAAATGTTATTGCGGATGGGCTGGTGACTTGGCTTTCCGCTGTTATTTGTAGCCGTCTCGGCTTTGGTTGAGGGGAGACGTTCTTTATGCGTATTGTGTTTATGGGTACGCCTGATTTTGCTGTGCCTTCGTTGACTTCGCTCGTCGAGGCTGGGAATGAGATTGCGCTTGTTGTTACTCGTCCCGATGCTGTTCGCGGACGTGGTAAAAAGTTGGAGCCGTCTCCTGTTAAGGCCAAGGCGCTTGAGCTTGGTCTGCCGGTTGTTGAGGCTAATCGTATGACGCCTGAGGTTGTTGAGGCGCTCCAGACTGCCCAGGCTGACATTTTCTGTGTGGCTGCTTATGGCTGCATTTTGCCCGATGAGGTGCTGCATATGGCACCGCTCGGTATTGTGAATGTTCATGCGTCCTTGCTGCCTCGATGGCGTGGAGCCGCTCCCATTCAGCGTGCCATTCTTGCTGGTGATGAGGTTGCTGGCGTTTCTATCATGCGCATCGGGCATGGCGTGGATACTGGTGCTTATTGTGCTCAGGCTTCCACGTCGGTTGCCGGTAAGCATGCTGAGGCACTGACTATGGAGCTTGGCGAGCTGGGCGGCAAACTGCTTGCCGATACGCTTCCTTCCCTTGCCGACGGCACCGCCGTGTGGACCGAGCAGGATGAATCTCTCGTCACGCATGCTGCCAAGATTTCCAAGCAGGAGATGCGTCTGGATCCGCACATGGCGGCGCTTGATTGCGTGCGTCATGTGCTTGCCTCGTCCGACACCGCTCCCGCTCGTTGCGTGATTGCCGGCAAGTCGGTTCGCGTGCTCGATGCTGCGCCAGCTGATGTGTCGCTTGGCGAGGGTCAGGTTCTCATTAAGGCCAAGCGTGTTTACCTTGGTCTTTCCGATGGTGCGGTTGAACTGCTTGAGGTTAAGCCCGATGGCAAGCGTGCCATGGCCGCTTCTGCTTGGGCTGCTGGGCTGCAAGGCGCCGATCTTATCTGGGGTGTTTTATCATGAGCAAGCTGTCTCCCGCGCGCAAGCTTGCGCTCGATGTGCTGATGGAGGCCGACCGTCGCGGCATGTATGCGCGTGACGTGCTGTCCTCTCGCGCATCTGCCAAGGCCATTGACCAGCGCGATTCCGCTTTTGCCGCTCGCTTGGCGCTGGGTGTTGCCGCCACGCAGGGTATTTTGGACGAGCTGCTCGATCGGTTTCTTGATAAGCCTAAAAAGGTTGCGCCGCGTGTTCGCATGGCGCTTCGTATCTCGGCCTTCGAGATGCTTTATCTGCATACGCCTGGTCGCGCTGCGGTGAGTCAGGGCGTTGAGCTGGTGCGCAGCGGAGCTAAGTCTGCCGCCGGTTTGGCCAATGCCGTGCTGCATAAAGTCGCGGACAACGTTAAGGACTTTGCCACGGCGTCCGATGTAGATGAGTCTGAGCGACGCCTGGTTCGTCTGTCGCGCCTGATGGGACTGCCGCGTTGGCTGTGCGCTCGCATTATGGCATCGATCGACACGCCAGAGGGTGCGCTTAACTTTGCCGGCAATCTGGCCCCCGCGCCACTGGCCCTGCATGAGAACGCCTTTGCGCCCAAGCCCGATCCGTATATCTCGCAGCTCGTCGCGCCTGTCTTCCCGGGCTGCCATGCCCCGGTTGATGCCCAGGTTACCGTTGCTTCGGGTGTGTTTGAGCGTGCTGCCGCGGTGGCGTCTGATCTCAACGCGCAGCTTATCGCCACGGCTGCCACGCGCCCTGGTAGCTGCCTTGAGATTGGTGCCGGTCGTGGCACCAAGACCTATGTGATGATGTGTCAGGCCAAGCGTGCGGGCTATGAGCGTCAGCATACGGCGCTCGATCTGCATGATCGCAAGTGCGATCTGAATCTCGCTCGCCTGCATAAGGCCGGTATTCAGGGCGTTCGTACGGTTTCGGGTGATGCTTGCGAGCTCGATGAGGTTCTCACATCGTTTGATGCCTTGCGCTGTGA
>URYW01000024.1 GCA_900552145.1 uncultured Collinsella sp.
ACGCACAAGACTGAACAGGGCGAAGATGCCGCCTTCGTTATGGTTGTCGGCCTTCATGGCGATTACAACGTACTTGACCGTGGTCACGAGTGTCATGGTCCAGATGACGAGCGAGAGCGCGCCCAGGATCATGTCCTCGCTGACGGTGCCGATGCCGCCGTTGTTGGCGACGATTGATTTCATGGTATACATGGGGCTCGTGCCGATGTCGCCGTATACGACGCCGAGCGTTACGAGTAGCATGCCAGCAGAGAGGTGAATGGCTCCATGTCCGCCTTGACTACGCTGGTCTTGGAGGCTTGCCTCCAGCTTGTTGTGTGCCACGTGGACTCCCTTGGACATCTGGCCTCTGCCACGAGCAGCAGACCTTTATGCCATCTTTATACATATAAGAGCAGTTTGGCACATCGGGGTGTTTTAGACAATAATCCCCATCTGGGGATTATTCATGTACGCAGGTAGTATTTCAGAGCAGGGGCTATTAAGCACGTGCTGTCTGGGCGATGCCAGCCTTGGTGTTTGCGCGTTTGCCGGCGAGTTCGCAAAAAATCGCGCCGCCGATGATAAACGCGGCGCCCATCAGGCGGACCGGTGTTATGGTTTCGCCCAAAAGGACGGCCGAGAACACGACGGCCGAAAGCGGCTCAAGGTAGCCGACGACGGCGACGGTCTGCACGGGCAGTTTGGCGACGGCGCTAAAGTAGAGCAGGCAACCGAGTCCGGTGTTGACAATGCCGAGCATGGCAACGGCGCGCCAATCGATGCCAGCGGCAATGCTGGGGGAGAGGAACGAGGGAGCGCCCTGCGTGAGGAGCGTAAGGACCAGCGCGGTCAAAAAGGCGGCGCTCACCTGGAGCGCGGAGTTCTCGAGACCCTCGATGTGCGGCGCACCCTTGCTGGCGATGACCATCAGCGCATAGCAAAATGCCGAGGCGATGCCGCAGACGATGCCCGCAATGGGCATGTTGCCGCCTAAACCTTGCGCTGCAATGAGAAAAGCGCCGCAGGCGACGGCGATAAACCCGGCGATTTTGCCACCGGTCAGCTTTTCGCCAAAGATGAGCGGGGAGAGCGCCATGACAATGATAGGGCCGCAGTAGTACAGCAGCGAGGATATGCCGACGCCGATCGTCTGGTAGGCGCGGAACAGAAAAATCCAGCTGGCGCCCAGCGCGGCTCCCGAAAGGAGGAGGGCTGCGGCTTCGCGGGGGCGAGATGGCGCCTGCAACTTATGGCGTTGGGTGATGGCGAGGACGGTGACAAGCGAGAGGGCGCCCAAAAACGTGCGCAGGAGCACGATATCGGAGCTCGGCAGCGCGATGGCAGCGGCGATGATGCCGTTGGAGCCAAACAACAGCAATGCTGCTAAGTATGTAAACAGTCCGTTGTTCATGCGCTGACATCCCCTCTATATCCGAGCATGTTCACTATGGGTGAACTGGCTTTAGAAGAAAAGCGAATATAATGCATGGCAAACATGACAAAAACTCATGCAAAGGTGGGGGCGTGCCGTGGAGACCAATATCCAAAAGATGCAAGTGCTGCTCGAGACGGTGCGTGCCGGCAGCTTTACGCGTGCTGCAGAGCGGTTGAGCTATTCGCAGTCGGGCGTGAGCCGCATGGTGGGCGACCTTGAGGCAGACTGGGGTTTTAAGGTGCTTGATCGCAGCCGCGAGGGCGTGGTGCTTTCTGCCGACGGGCGGCAGGTCATGCCGGCAGTCGAGGCGTTATGCGAAGAGTTTGGCCGCCTGCAGCGACGTGTGGACGAGATGCGAGGGCTCATGCGTGGCAAGATCTGTATCGGTACGTTTTCGAGTGTGGCGACCCATGTACTGCCACCGGTGATCGCGCGGTTTCGCGCCGATCACCCGGATGTCGATTACGAGCTGCTGATGGGTGATTACTCCGAGATTGAGCAATGGGTGGCGGAAGGCCGCTGCGACCTGGGCTTTATTCCGCGCGAGCCACGCGGCGCCGGCATGGCGTCGCGACCGTTGGTGCAAGACGAGCTGATGGCCGTGGTGCCAGCGGACTCCTCGCTTGCCACCGCGGAGGTCGTTTCCCTTGCCGATTTGGCCAACGAGCAGTTTATCCTGCTGGAACGCGGTAGCGACGACGAGATTACGCCGCTGTTTCGCCGCGCGGGCCTGGCGGTGCGCTCTAAGCTGTCGACTTGGGATGACTATGCGATTATGGCTATGGTCGAGGACGGCCTGGGCGTTAGCATTCTTCCCGCGCTCATCTTGCGTCGCTGTCAGTTCGATGTTGCCGTGCGTCCGCTCGAGGGACATCCTCATCGGAAGATCAATGCGATATATCGAACGGCCGATGTTTCGCTTGCCGCCGCCCGTTTCCTCGAATACCTCTAAACGTGTGCGCGTCATTGCCCACTTTGGGCAAATCTCAGAGTCCGGTGCATTTTCTTATGAAATTGAACTTTCGAATGAGGTGCCGCGTTATACTGCTGCCTAAATTGAACCTTGGTTCAATTCGTATTCTATAAATTGAACTTTGCCAGCAAGGAGGTTCTAGTGGCCCAAGAGACGTTTAGCGATCGCCTGCGACAGACTATGTCCGATCGCGACGTTCGCCAGTCGGACGTGATCCGCGCATCGGAGATGCTCGGCAAAAAACTCGGCAAGAGTCAGATGAGCCAATATGTGAGCGGCAAGACGACCCCGCGGCGCGATGTGGCTGAGCTGCTCGCCCGTATTTTGGAGGTCGATGTTACCTGGCTGCTTGCCGGCGACGCCGATCAAGGCGAGGCATCATCACCCCGCAACGATTCCAAGCCCGAACCCCATCCCTCAGCTCAAATTGCAAGGAGCACCACCATGCGTACTTTTTCTAAGTCCACCAAGCTCGATAACGTCCTGTATGACGTGCGCGGTCCCGTCGTCGACGAGGCCGCCCGTATGGAGGACGAGGGCGAGCGCATCCTCAAGCTCAATATCGGTAACCCGGCGCCCTTCGGTTTCCGCACGCCCGATGAGGTCATCAAGGACATGCGCCAGCAGCTGCCCGACTGCGAAGGCTATTCCAACTCGCGTGGCCTGTTCTCCGCGCTCAAGGCGATAATGCAGTATTCGCAGATCTAGTGCTTGCCCATCGTTCAGTTGGAGCATATCTACACGGGCAACGGCGTGTCCGAGCTCATTCAGCTTTCGATGAACGCGCTGCTCGACAATGGCGACGAGATTCTGATCCCCAGCCCCGACTATCCGCTCTGGACGGCGTGCGCAACCCTTGCCGGCGGTCATCCCGTACACTATCTGTGCGATGAGCAGGCGGATTGGTATCCCGACCTGGAGGATATGGAGTCCAAGATCACGAGCGCGACCAAGGCCCTCGTCATCATCAACCCCAACAACCCCACGGGTTCCGTCTATCCGCGCGAGGTGCTCGAGGGCATCGTCGAGGTTGCACGCAGGCATCAGCTGATGATCTTTGCCGATGAGATCCACGACCGCCTGTGCATGGACGGCTACGAGCACGTCTCGATTGCCTCGCTCGCCCCCGACCTGCCCTGCGTCACCTTTAGTGGCCTTTCCAAGTCGCACATGATTGCGGGCTATCGTATTGGCTGGATGGTGCTTTCGGGCAACCAGCGCTGCATGAGCGACTTCATCATGGGTATCAACATGCTCTCCAACATGCGCCTGTGCTCCAACGTGCCGGCTCAGTCGATCGTTCAGACGGCACTCGGTGGTCATCAGTCCGTTAACGACTACATCCGTCCCGGCGGCCGTGTCTACGAGCAGCGCAACTTTGTGTATGAGGCGCTCAACAAGATTGACGGCATCTCGGTGGTAACGCCAACCTAAGCATTCTACATCTTCCCCAAGATGGATGTGAAGAAGTTCAACATCACCGATGACGAGCAGTTCGCCCTCGACCTGCTGCACGAGAAGAAAATCCTGATCACGCGCGGCGGCGGCTTTAACTGGGCCGAGCCCGACCACTTCCGCATCGTGTACCTGCCGCGCATGGAAGTACTCAAAGAGTCCCTCGAAGACCTCGCCGACTTCTTTGACCATTACCGCCAATCGTAGGGGATTAGGTGCCTGCCGCCGCAAGAATCGAGGCGTCGCAGGATAGACATACGACAGCGAGCGAGCCGCATTTGCGCCAAGGTGACGTGAAATGAGAGGGCGCTGACCTTCTGGTCGCGCCCTCGAAATTGAACGTCAGATAGGCGTGAATGCGGCTCGCGCAGCGTCAAGTGGTCCGCCGTTCGGTAGAACGGCGGAACTAAATAACAATCCCGTTGCAATGATCGATTTCGTGCTGGATGATCTCGGCGGTGTAGCCCGAGAAGTTTTTGATGCGGTGGACAAAGTTCTCGTCCAAATACTCCACCTTAATGCGGCGATAGCGGGTACAGGGACGCTCGCCGGTCAGCGAGAGGCATCCTTCGCTCGTCTGATAGGCATTGACCTGCTCAAGAATTTGAGGGTTGTACATCAGGAGCGTCCTGTTGCCGTCCTTTACGCAGATGATGCGTTTGCGCACGCCGATCATGTTGGCAGCGAGGCCCACGCACTCGCGCTCATGCTCGTGGAGCGTATCCATGAGGTCCTGCCCGGTCGCGGCATCGTCGGGTCCCGCGTCTTCGGAAGGTAGGCGCAAAAAGAACTCGGATTTCATGATGGGCTTAATCATGGCGGGCTCCTTAAGGTGGATACGTTTGGTTCAGGCCATGATACCGCGACATGTCGCATTAATGTGTGCACATAGATTCTGCAGCTAGATTGGATGGCAACACCATAAACTAATGGACGTTTTGCCGAGAGGCATGAATGTTTAAAGCGCAAAGAGTGCGCGACGGGCCCCGCGAATGGGGCGATGATGCCCGAGAGGGCCAAGAAGGAGTCTCATGTCCGAGAACGAAGAGATCATGAACGAGACCGAGAACGAGACCATGGCTGCCGAGGTCGAGGCAGTCGAGACCGAGGAGACCAAAGCTGCCGAGGATGAGGCTGCTGACGAGGTTTCCGCCGAGGAGGAGGCCGAGGTTGTCGAGGCCGCCGTTGATTACGATGACGAAGAGCTGATGGACAAGATGCAGAAGGCCGCCCGCCTGCTGCGTAGCCGCCGCTTTGCTATTTCCAAGGAGGAGGAGGCCAAGGCCGAGCGTATGGCGAACATCGAGCGCGCCATCAAGCTCCTTGACCTCAAGCCCAAGATGGAGCAGAAGGAAATGTCCGACCTGCTGGGCATGCGCCTTCGTGAGCTCGATGGTCTGATGGCCGAGGCCGAGGCTGCCGATCTGGTCGGCCGCATCGACGACGCCGAGGGCGATATGCGCAAGATCGTCGTCTTCGCTGCCGAGGATGCCGCTGAGGGCCTGGTCGAGCTTGCCAACAAGAAGGAGAAGCTCCTGCCCGAGCTTTCTTACGAGGAGGCCACCGAGCTGATGGCCGCTCTCGATAAGGTCATCGCCCCGCTCGTCGCCATGGGCCTGGACGAGGACCGCGGTCCTCGCGGCGGCCGTGACGATCGCGGTGGCCGTGGCGGCGACCGTGGCGGTCGCGGCGGCTTTGGCGGCAACCGTGGTGGCTATGGCGATCGCGGCGGCAACCGTGGCGGCTTCGGCGGCAACCGTGGTAACGACCGCGGCGGTCGCGGTGGCGATCGTGGCGGCCGCAACGGCGGCGGTTTCCGCGGCAACCGTTTTTAGGGGTTACGCGGTTCTACGAACCGCGTAACTAGTTGACGCTGCGCGCCCACCAGAGCGACAACTTGTCATTCAAAGAGGACGGCATGACCAGAAGGTCTATGCCGTCCTCTTTTCATGCCAATTTGTTCGCTCTGGTGGGCGCTCGCTGTCGGTGTCAAAACATCGGCATTGCCATGATCCAGACCTGCAAAAAGATAGTCGTTGGGGACGTTCTTGTTTGACTAGTCGTTTAAGAGCGTCCCCAACGACCACATAGCATGAGAGTGGATAATCTCCCGGTTTGAGCCTGCATCCAAGTTCAAAGTGGGAGATTATCCACTCTCATTTCGTTTGATGATTTCGATGCCTACATTTGGAGGAAGAGCTCGTGGAGGCGGGTGTCTTCGTCGAGTTCGGGGTGGAAGGTTACGCCGAGCTGGTTGCCTTGGCGGGCGGCGACGATGCGGCCATCGACTTTTGCTAGGGCCTCAGTGTCGCCGTGGACCTCGACGATGCGGGGCGCGCGGATGAACGTCAGCGGCACTTCACCGTCGATGCCGGTTACCTGCCCCTTGGTTCGAAAGCTGCCGAGCTGCCTGCCGTAGGCATTGCGCTCGACAAGTACATCCATGGTTGCCAAACGCGGCGTGCCCTTATCGTCGTGGGCGGCAAGGTCGTGAGCCAGCAGAATCAGGCCGGCGCAGGTGCCCAGGACGGGCATGCCTTCAACGATACGGGCACGAAGCTCCTCGAGCATGCCCAACTCATCAAGCAGTTTCCCTTGAACGGTAGACTCGCCGCCAGGGAGGACCAGGCGATCAAAGTTCTGCTGCAAATCAGCCGCCTGCCTTAGCTCAATACAGCGTGCGCCCAGCTCGGATAGCCTTGCCTCGTGCTCGGCAAAAGCGCCTTGGACCGCCAGCACGGCGACCGTTTGGTCTGCATAATCGCTCATGTGCGATCCCTTCTGCTGGACTAGCGCCCGCGTTCCTCCATGATGATCTCTATTTCGTCGGCGTTGATGCCCACCATGGCCTCGCCCAGGTCCTCCGAAAGCTCGGCGATGAGTTTGGCATCGGTGAAGTTTGCCACGGCCTTGACGATGGCGGCGGCGCGCTTGGCGGGGTCGCCGCTCTTAAAGATGCCCGAGCCGACAAAGACGCCTTCGGCGCCCAGCTGCATCATCAGCGCGGCGTCGGCGGGGGTCGCTACGCCGCCGGCGGCAAAGTTCACGACGGGAAGCTTTCTCGTGGCATGGACCTCGCGCACCAGCTCGACCGGAACCTGCAGTTGCTTGGCTGCCTCAAAGAGCTCGTCGTCGCGCAGGGCAACAACGTCGCGGATCTGCTTTTGGATTTTGCGCATGTGACGCTCGGCTTGAACGACGTCGCCCGTACCCGGCTCGCCCTTGGTGCGAATCATCGTGGCGCCTTCGGCAACACGGCGCAGCGCCTCGCCCAGATCGCGGGCGCCGCAGACAAACGGCACGTCAAACTGGGTCTTGTCGATGTGATAGACGTCATCGGCAGGGGAGAGAACCTCGGACTCGTCGATGTAATCGATCTCGATGGCCTGCAGGACCTGCGCCTCGACAATGTGACCGATGCGGCACTTGGCCATAACAGGGATGGAGACGGCCTCTTGGATGCCCTTGATCATCTTGGGGTCGCTCATGCGCGAGACGCCGCCTGCGGCGCGGATGTCGGCCGGAATGCGCTCGAGTGCCATGACGGCGCAGGCGCCTGCCTCCTCGGCGATGCGTGCCTGCTCGGGCGTGGTGACGTCCATGATGACGCCGCCCTTGAGCATCTGCGCGAGCTCGCGATTGAGTTTGACGCGATCGGCCTTGCTGGTCTGTTCTGTCATGGTTGCTCCCTTGGTTGGCATGTGCATTGCTTGACGGAACATCCTATCGGGGAGCTGGGTATGGCGAAATACTCAGTTTTCGAGATAATTACAAGGTCAGACTAATACCAGATTGAATGACCTAATAAGGTCAGGTGATAGGCTCATGCTTGACTACAATTTGGAAAAACGCGGCGAGGCATCGCTCTATGAGTATGTTTACCAGCAAATTCGAGATGATATTGTTGCTGGACGTATTGCGGCGGGGGAGCATCTTCCGTCTAAGCGCGCCTTTGCCAGTCATCTGGGAATCAGTGTCATTACTATCGAGAATGCATATAGCCAGCTACTTGCCGAGGGCTATATTTGCTCAAAGCCGCGGCGTGGCTACTACGCTTGCAAGCTTCCGGATGCACCGGTTTTGCCTTTGGCTTCGGAGGGCATCGACCGAGATGCCGTCTCTGTGGACCCCAGCGCGCATGATGTCCGCGGGCGGGTCGAGCAATTCGACGCACTTTCTCCTTCCGCTTTGGAGGCGGCGCGGCTTTGGCAAAGCGCACTGCGGGCGACGCTGGCATCCGAAGACGAGCGCGAGATCTTTTCGCCCGCACCGGTACAGGGCACCGTTCGGCTACGATGCGCAATTGCTCATCATCTGCGCGGGACGAGGGGTATGAATGTCGACCCCGACAACATTGTTATCGGTGCGGGCGCCCAGCTGCTCGATACCATGTTGGTTCAGCTGCTTGGCGCGGACAAGGTGTATGCCGTTGAGGATCCGGGCTATTTGCGCCTGACGCGCATCTATCAGGCTATGGGCTGCCAAGTACGACATATCCCGTTGGATGACGACGGCGTGGACCTGAGCGCTCTGCAGAAAACTGGGACCGATGTCCTTCACCTTATGCCGTCCCATCAGTATCCGACCGGCCTTGTGACGAGCATTGCGCGGCGCTATGCGCTTCTGAGCTGGGCCGCCGAGCGACCAGGTCGGTATCTCATCGAAGATGACTTTGATTGTGAGTTTCGCCTTGCCGGCAAGCCGATTCCCGCGCTCGCGTCGATCGATGCCGCCCAGTCGGTTATCTACACCAATACGTTTTCGAAGAGCCTGTCATCGGCGTTGCGCCTAGCGTACATGGTGCTGCCCGACGAGCTGATGGAGCGGTTTAGGCGCGACCTTGGTTTTTACGCCTCGTCGGTAAGTTCTGTTGATCAGGTCGCCTTGGCGCGTTTGCTGGAATCGGGTGATTACGAGCGACATGTGAACCGCGTGCGCGTTCGTGCTCGCGAGGCGCGTGATGGCCTAGCGGCGCTTGTGCGGAAAGCGTTTCCGGCAGGGAAGGTCTCGATCGAACATGCGGACGCGGGCCTTTACTGCACCGTTGCCCTGGCCGAGGACAAGGCGGGGGAGAGTTTCGCGAAGGCTCTTGCTGACGCTCGTATTTCCTATGTCAACATCGCCGATTGCCTGTGGACGGGTGATCGGGCATCGACTAAGAACACTCCATCTCGCGTCCTCATTCAATACGACGACCTGAGCCCTCATTCGCTCATCGTTCTTCAAGAACAGCTTCAGTAAGCCAACGAAAAAGGCCCGAACCATGCGGTCCGGGCCTTATAAAGCTAGAGAATGTCTCTCAGGCGGCTGGCTTAGCCAAAGTAGCGCTTGAGCAGGCCGGCGAAAGCCTTGCCGTGGCGGGCCTCGTCGCGGGCCATCTCGTGCACGGTGTCGTGGATGGCATCGAGGCCAGCGGCCTTGGCGCGCTTGGCAAGATCGGTCTTGCCGGCGGTGGCGCCGTTCTCGGCCTCAACGCGCATCTCGAGGTTCTTCTTGGTGGAGTCGGTCACGACCTCGCCCAGGAGCTCGGCGAACTTGGCGGCGTGCTCGGCCTCCTCGTGGGCAGCCTTCTCCCAGTACAGGCCGATCTCGGGGTAGCCCTCGCGATGAGCGACGCGAGCCATGGCCAGGTACATACCGACCTCAGAGCACTCGCCCTCAAAGTTGGCGCGCAGGTCGGCAACGATGTCCTCGGAGACGCCCTCCATCTTGGCGACGCCCACGACGTGCTCGGCAGCCCACTCGAGCTGGCCCTCCTCCTGCTTCAGGAAACGAGAACCGGGAACGCCGCACTGGGGGCACTTGAAGTCCTCGGGCAGCTGGTCGCCGTCGAACTCTTCCACATAACCGCAAACGGGGCAAACAAACTTCATGATTCGATCCTTTCGATCGATGGCGATTGTGCGCTCGTCCGGTCCCGTAAGGGCCCTCTCCGGACGTGCGTCTTGACGAGTTCTATTATCCATAAATGCAACCAAATGTGAAGCCTATTAGGAATGATTTTTAATAAAACAATTTTGAGATATGAAGATGTTGATTGATTAACGATTGGCAGGCCGTCTTTGACCACCGCTGAGTACAATCGGTCGAGCAAATGTTGACCAATCAACAAATGAGGGAGTTTCCTTTATGCATCTAGCCCGCCGCGCCTGGTGCCGAACGTATCAAACGGTTTTTCGCATTGCATTGCCGATCCTGCCCTATACCGAGCCGCGCATTTTGGAGCATGCCGAGGATGTGCCCGCGGTGCTTCAAAAGCGCTCGATCCAGAAGGTCCTTATCGTGACGGACCCTGGTATTGCACGTTTGGGGCTCACGGCATCACTCGAGCGTGCGCTTACGGCTCAGGGGGTTGGCGTTACGGTCTATGCCGAAACGCGTGCAAACCCCACGGTTTCAAACGTGGAGGAAGCGGCGTCCCTGTATCGAGAGAGTGCCTGCCGGGCCATTATCGGCTTTGGCGGAGGATCAGCCATGGACTGCGCCAAGGGCGTGGGCGCACGCATTGCGCAGTCAAACAAGCCCATCAACAAGATGCGCGGCCTGCTGCGGATTCATCGTCGCCTGCCGCTGCTCATCGCCGTTCCCACTACCGCCGGTACGGGAAGCGAAGTCACGCTTGCGGCGGTAATTACCGATGACGAGACGCACTACAAATACCCCATTAACGACTTTGTGCTCATTCCGCGTTTTGCAGTCCACGACCCCGAGTTTACGTGCGGCTTGCCCGCTTCCATTACGGGGCAGACGGGTATGGACGCCCTGACGCATGCCGTTGAGGCCTTTATGGGGCGAAGCACCACGCCCTATACGCGTAAGATGGCGCGACAGGCGGTGCAGCTTATCCACGACAATTTGCTCGAGGCCTATGAGCATGGTGACGACATGCGCGCTCGTCGCAATATGCTTTCGGCGGCGTATAAGGCGGGCGTTGCGTTTACCCGCTCCTATGTCGGATATGTGCATGCCATCGCGCACAGTCTGGGCGGCCGATACGGAATTCCGCACGGTTTGGCCAACGCGATCATCCTGCCGCACATGCTTCGCGCTTATGGTGACGCCGCCGCCCCCAAGCTTGCCGATCTTGCTCGCATGGCGGGCATTGCGCCGGCTACCGCGCAGGATAGTCTTGCGGCCGAGGCCTTTATCGATTGGGTCGACCGCATGAACGAGGCCCTGGGAATCCCCAAATATGTCTTGGGCATTCGCCGCTCCGACATTCCCGAGATGGCGGCGCATGCCGATGCCGAGGCCAATCCCCTGTACCCCGTTCCACTTTTGATGGACCGTTTGGAGCTCGAGCGTATGTATGAGGTCGTCGCGGGTGGTATGTTTGAGGATGAGAACTAGGAGGTTGCCATGAACACCGAGAAAATTGCGCGCATCGTCGGCGATCAGCGCACCTACTTTAAGACGCACGCTACGTTTGATGTCGATGCTCGACGTCGCGCGCTCGTGAGTTTACGCGATACAGTACGGGCGCACGAGGCCGATATTGCCCATGCGCTCAAGACCGATTTGGGAAAGTCGCATGACGAGGCCTATATGTGCGAGATCGGCACGTCGCTTTCCGAGATTCGTCATCAGATTGCGCATGTGGCTCGATGGAGTCGTCCGCGCCTGCGTCCGTGTGACCTCGCTAACGCCGTGAGTGTGTGCAAAACGCAAGCCGTGCCCTATGGCGTCACGCTCATCATGGCTCCGTGGAACTACCCGTTTTTGCTAACACTCGAGCCGCTCGCCGGCGCCCTTGCCGCGGGAAATACCGTGGTCATCAAGCCGAGTGCCTATGCTCCGGCATCGAGCGCGGTGCTCAAGCAAATCTGTGAAGAGGCATTTGATCCGCGCCTGGTGACGGTTGTCGAGGGCGGGCGCGCCGAAAATGAAGCGCTGCTCGACGAGCGCTGGGACAAGATCTTCTTTACCGGTAGCGTTCCGGTCGCAAGCTCGTCATGGAGCACGCAAGTAAAAACCTTACGCCCGTGACGCTTGAGCTGGGCGGAAAGAGTCCCTGCATCGTGGATGCGACGGCAAACTTGAAGATCGCGGCACGGCGTATCGCCTTTGGTAAATGGCTCAACGTGGGGCAGACCTGCGTGGCGCCCGACTACCTGCTGGTCGATACGCGCGTGCACGACGAGCTGCTGGGCCTCATCAAGGAGGAGGTCCGCCGCATGTTTGGCGAACATCCACTCGACAATGAGAATTACGGACATATCGTCAACGTCAAGCATTTTGCGCGTGCGCGCGGGCTGATCGATCCCGATAAGGTCGTGCTTGGAGGTGCTGCGCGCGAGACTTCGCTCAAGATCGAGCCGACGATTTTGGACGACGTGACCCCCGATGACGCCGTGATGCAGGAGGAGATCTTCGGTCCCATCTTGCCGGTGCTGACGTTTGAGAGCCTAGACGAGGCCGAAGCGTTTATTACGGATCGTCCGACGCCGCTGGCTCTGTATATCTTTAGTCAGGATCGCGCGGTTCAGCAGCGCTTTGTGCGCTACGTGCCCTTTGGTGGCGGCTGCGTTAACGACACCATCATGCATCTGGCTACGAGCCATATGGGCTTTGGCGGCATGGGAGCGAGCGGTATGGGGCAGTACCATGGCCGCGAGAGCTTCGATACGTTTAGCCACAAGAAGAGCATCGTGAACAAGGCAACCTGGGTGGACGTGCCATTTCGCTACGCTCCTTACGCAAGCTGGAAGCACAAGTTCGTGCGCATGTTTGTGCATTAGGAAATGGCAGGTAATACGAACAAGTGTTCCTATTACCTGTCATTTACGTTAGACTACTGCTATGGGGTACGGATGGGCCAACTCCCTTTAGAAGGGAATTGGTATGAACGTAAGCGATGTTATTTCGTTACTGGCGTTGTTAATCGCGGCTATCGAACTCGGCCTGTTTATCGGCCGAATGAAATAGCCGCCCCCGCGTAAGCGAAGACGGCCACTTCTCACGATGAAAACGTGTATTGGAGTTGGCAAGACCCGCTGCAACGGGTGCCATCCGTACCCCTATCTTATCTGCAAGTGCTCTGTCTCGCAAGCGTTGCGGCAACTGGGCGAAAGGCGCGGGTGGGGCGAATTTGTGTCCGCACGGGCCCGTAGACTTCTCGATAAGGTCAAACGCTGGTTTATCCGGCCGTTAGAGGAGTTGCTATGTACGAGCCTTCACGTGTTCTTCTGTCATTTCACATTGCAGGATTTCAGTATGCCGACGGCGCTTTGGTCCTAGGCGATCTTAAAGCGGGCGATAAACTGACGCTGTGCACTGAGCGCGATAATCCCCATGACCCCGAGGCGGTTGCGATCTACTATGGCAAGACCAAACTTGGCTACGTTCCAGGAAACGAGGTCGGCCCACTGTCCTTGATGATGTATTACGGCCACGAGGACGTATTTGAGGCCCGTGTGCAACAGGTTGCCCCCGAGCGCAGTCCGTGGCATCAGGTGCGCGTTGGCCTCTATGTGGTGGATGCTCGCTAGTCGGCAATGGAGGCTGCCATGTTTGATGACGATGATCTGTTCGATCTGACGGATGACCCGTTTGAGTGGGATATGCTACTCGATGACGATGAGTTGGAGCAGGACCGTAGGAAACGGCAGGACAAGAAAACTCAGGGTGACGCTTCGAAAAAGCAAGGCAAGCGCCGCCGAGGTCTGTTCGGCGGGCTCTTTGGATAACCGCCGCATCGCTGCGTCTGTATACTTAGCACGAGTTGAACGCGTTGCGAAATGAGGGCATAGACGATGATGTGGTTTACCGCCGACCTGCACCTGGGCGATACGAATATCTTGCACGACATGGATCGGCCGTTTGATTCGGTCGAGGAGATGAACCGCAAAGTCATCGATGCCATCAATGAGTGCGTGGCTGTGGACGACCGCCTCTATATCTTGGGAGACTTTACCTATCGTTTGCCCCTGGCGGAGGCGGTGCGCCTGCGCGAGCGCATCGAATGCCAGAATGTGACGCTCATCCGTGGTAACCATGACAGCGACTGGGAAGATCCAGCTGCGCCCCAAATCTGGGAAGACGTGCGTGATTACCTGGAGGTTGCTCCTGGCTATGCCAAGGGCCATCGTCTGGTTATGAGCCACTACCCCATGCTCAGCTGGAACGGCAAGGCACGTGGCGCCATCATGCTGCACGGGCATATCCACAGCAGGGGTGACCGCACCAACGCACGCAACCGCGATCGCGAACGTCCTATCTTTCGCTACGATGTCGGCCTCGACGCCAACGAGTACAAGCCTGTAAGTCGAGACCAAATCCTCGGTTTCTTTGGACTGTAATTCTCGAACCGTCACACAAACCGCCACAAAGGGGACAGGCACCTTTGTGGTGTTTCTGGCGCCGTTGCCATTATGGCGGCGCCTTTTTTGTCCGTGCGGCGCGGTAGAGTGTAGGCGGTTAAAATTTGCGTCCATCGAGGAGCTGCTATGAATGAGATCAAGTGCCCGCATTGTGGCGAAGTTTTTAAGGTCGATGCGTCCGGCTATGCGGATATCGTCAAGCAAGTGCGCGACGCCGAGTTTTTGCGCGACCTGGATGAGCGTGTGAAGGCAGTCCAGCGCGAGGGCGAGCAGGCGCTGGAGCTTGAGCGCTCGCGTTCGACGGCTGCTTTGCAGGAGGCAGAGTCTCAGCGCAACGCTCAGCTTGTCGAGCAGAAAAACGCCGCAGCTCAGCAACTGGCACAAGAAGTCGCCAAGCGCGATGCTGAGCTCGCCGAGCTGCGCGCCAAGCTCGAGGGCGCTGCCGCAGAGCGCGAGAGCGCAAGCCAGCGCGCGGCGATTGAGGCCCGTTCCGATGCTCAAAAGGAGAATGCCGAGTTTCAGCGCGAGATCGACAATTTACGTGCGCAGTTGGAGCGCAAAGATGATGAAGCCAGGCTTGCCGAGGCGGCGGCACGCAATGCTGCTCAAAACGACCTGTCCGCGCGCGACGCTCAGATTGCCGAGCTGCAGGCCAAGCTCGCCGCGGCGGACAAGGCCCAGGAGATGGCGCTTGCCGCTGCCGCGGCAGAGTCGCAGCGTGAGCTCGATGCCGCTCGCAGCGAGGCCGAGCGCGCGCTTACTGACTATCGCGCGAAGGTGCAAGAGAAGTTTTCCGCCGCAAAGGCTCAGTCCGAGCAAGAGGCCGAGGGCCTGCGTGCCCAGCTGCGCGAGCAGGAACTGATGGCAAAAATGAACCTGTCAGAGGCGGTCGCCGCGGCGGAGCGAGAGCGCGATGAGGCACGTGCCAAGCTGACGAGCGAGCTGGCGGTGCGCGATTCTCGCGAGGAGCAAGCCAAGGCGGCACACGAGCTCGAGCTTGCGCAAGCCAAGCGCGCGAGCGATGACCTGATCCGCTACAAGGATGAAGAGATTGAGCGCCTTAAGGACATGAAGGTCCGCCTGTCCACCAAGATGGTGGGCGAGTCGCTCGAGCAGCACTGCGAGACCGAGTTTAACCGTCTGCGCATGACGGCGTTTCCTAATGCGTACTTCGAGAAAGATAACGATGCGTCCGAGGGTACCAAGGGCGACTTTATCTTCCGCGAGTGCGACGCGAGCGGCAACGAGGTCATTTCGATTATGTTCGAGATGAAAAACGAGAACGACGAGACTGCGACCAAGCATAAAAACGAGGACTTCTTTAAGAAACTCGATCACGATCGTCGCCAGAAAGGCTGTGAGTACGCGGTGCTCTGCACGCTGCTCGAGCCCGAGAGCGAGCTCTATAACGCAGGGATAGTCGACGTGAGCTATCGCTACGAGAAGATGTACGTGATTCGCCCACAGTTTTTCATTCCCATGATTACGCTTCTTCGCAACGCCGCTATGGGTTCGCTTCGCTATAAGCAGGAGCTGGCGGAGTACAAACAGCAGAATATCGACGTTACGAACTTCGAAGCCAAGATGGAGAAGTTCAAGAACGATTTCGGCCGCAACTACGAGATTGCGAGCCGCAAGTTCCAAACGGCAATCGATGAGATCGACAAGACGATTAGCCATCTGCAGAAAACCAAGGAGGCGTTGCTGTCCTCCGAGAACAATCTGCGCCTAGCCAACAAGAAAGCCGACGATCTTACCATTCGCAAGCTCACGTGGGGCAACAAGACCATGAAAGCGGCGTTTGACGAGGCACGCGGGACTGCGCCAGAGACAAACGATGAGCCCGCCGAGGCGGATTCGTATGAGGTCGAGGATGCCGAGTAGGGCATAGCGTATAGTGCAAAAGCGGGGCCGCTGGCGAAATTGCCAGCGGCCCCGCGTCGTTTTGTTCCAGTATGTGCGGCTAGTCCTCGAGCAGGTCTTCGATAAAGCCGACGCGGTAGTTTTTGAAGATGACCTCGCCACCGTCTTGCGTGGCGTCCAGATCGACATCGCCCATGATGCCAAAATCGTGGTCGCCATCCTCGTCAGCAAAGATCTGGTGCACGTGCCATACGTGCGCGGTCTTCTCGTCGGACTCGTCGATGGAAAACATCGCGGCGCTGCGGGCATCTCCGTCGGTGAGGATTTCCTCGTGCTGCTCGTGGTAGGCGTCGAGTGCTTTTTGCCAGCGGATCTCGCTCATGCCCCAGTCGTCGTCGAGCTCGCCCAGGTCGCGAACATGCTCGCGGGCGGCAAGGGTCACGCGGCGGAAGAGCGCGTTGCGCACCAGCAGGGTGCAGCCACGGCGGTCTGCCACGACTTCGTCGATGCCCTGCGGCGGTGCGGCGTCGAGGGCTGCCGGGTTGCCGGCGTTCTCCCACTCGTCCACCAGGCTCGAGTCCACCGAGCGCACCACAAAGCCCAGCCACGAGATAATGTCGCGCAAGCGCTCATCGCGCTTCTCGATGGGTACGGTGCGATCGAGGGAACGGTAGGCCTCGGCTAGGTAGCGCAGCAGAATGCCCTCGGAGCGGGCGATGCCGAGCTTTTGAATGTAACCCTTAAAATCGCTCGCGCTTTCCAGCATATCGCGCAGAACGCTCTTGGGAGAGAGCTGGTAGTCGTTTGCCCAGGGCACTTCCTGGCAGTACTTGTCAAAGGCGGCGTCGAGCAAATCCTCGAGCGGCTTTTCGTACGTGACGTCCTGAATGCGCTCCAGACGCTCCTCATAGTCGACGCCGTCGGCCTTCATCTCGGCCATAGCACGATCACGTGCTGCGCGCTCCTGTGCGCGCAGCACCTGCTTGGGATCCTCGAGCGTAGCCTCGACCATCGAGATCAGATCCATGGTATAGGTCTCACTCTCGGGGTCGAGCAGCTCCAGCGCGGCAAGCAAGAACGGTGAGAGCGGCTGATCGAGGGCAAAGTCCTCGGGCAGGTCGACCGTCAGCGCGTAGTCGATGTCCGGCGCGGCGTCAGCCGGAGCGTCGGGTGCGGGCGGCACCTCGGTGCGCACGACGACGCCGGAGGCGATGAGCGTTGCGAAGATCTCGTCGGCGCGAACCTCGAGCTTGGCCTTTTCCTCGGGGGTCTGCAAGCTCGTCTCGATGAGGTCGTGTACGCGGGCTCGGGCATCGCCGCCCTGCTCGACCACGCTAATCACCATGGAGTGTGTGATGCGCAGGCGCGGCTTGAGCGTCTCGGGCTGTGTCTCGATCAGGCGCTCAAAGGTCTGCTTGTTCCAGGTGACAAAGCCCTCGGGGGCCTTCTTCTTTTTAATCTTGCGGAGCTTCTTGGGGTCGTCGCCCGCCTTGGCCATGAGCTTGGCGTTCTCGATCTCGTGCTCCGGGGCCTCGGCGATGACCATGCCCTCCGTATCGAAGCCCGAACGGCCGGCGCGACCGGCAATCTGATGGAACTCGCGGGCGCGCAGACGACGCATCTTGTAGCCATCGAACTTGGTGAGCGCGGTGAGCACCACGGTGTGGATGGGTACGTTGATGCCGACGCCGAGCGTATCGGTGCCGCAGATGACGGGCAGCAGGCCCTGCTGCGCCAAGCGCTCGACCAGCAGGCGATAGCGCGGCAACATGCCAGCATGGTGCACGCCGACGCCGCAGCCGAGCAGGCGCTTGAGGATCTTGCCGAAGGCCGTCGAGAAGCTCGTGCCCTTGGCCGCTTCCTTGATGGCCTCGCGCTGCTCCTTGCTGGCAATGCCAAAGTTGGCGAGGGATTGCGCCGTCGCAAGTGCGGCATCCTGGCTAAAGTGCACGATGTAGAGCGGGGCCTCGCCGCGACGCATCGCGAGCTCGACGGTGCCCTCGAGGGAGGTCGTCACATAGTCGTAGCTCAGCGGTACGGGACGCGGGGCGTCGACGACTAGGTCGCAGGTAGCGCCGGTGTGTTCCTCGAGCGAGGCGGCGATCGCGGTGACATCGCCGAGCGTGGCGCTCATGAGCATGAATTGCGTGTGGGGCAGGGTGAGCAGCGGCACCTGCCAGGCCCAGCCGCGGTCGGGGTCGGCAAAGTAGTGGAACTCGTCCATGGCCACGCAGCCCACATCGGCGTCCTCACCCTCGCGCAGCGCATCGTTGGCAAGGATTTCGGCCGTGCAGCAGATGACGGGCGCCTTGGTGTTGATATGCGTATCGCCGGTGATCATACCGACGTTATCGCGGCCGAGTACCTGTACCAGGTCGAAGAACTTTTCGCTGACCAGGGCCTTGATAGGGGCCGTGTAATAGCAACGTTTGCCCTGCGCCATGCCCATAAAGAGCATGCCCAGCGCGACGAGCGATTTACCCGATCCGGTCGGTGTGCCCAAAATGACGTGATCGCCGGCGGCCAGGTCCATGAGGGCCTCTTCTTGGTGACCCCACAGCTCAATGCCGCGGCTGCTCGTCCATTCAAAGAAGCGTTCGAAGGCCTGATCGGGCGTGAGCCACGGTTCGGGCTCACTGCCGTCCTCGGGCTCCCACCAGGTGGGGGAGAGCGCGCCGAGCGAGCCGAACTCTGCCTCGGTTCCCGTGCCGCCCGAAAACGAGCTGGCAGCCCCGGCGCCGGAGACGGTGCTGGCGGTGGTATCTGTCGTGGTCTGTGCCATGTGTTTGCTTTCTCTCGCGTTTGTCCGCCAACTATTATGGCGTAGCGGCGGCGCGGGGTGCCAGCGCGCGAGAAAATGCAGGAAATGGGCGTTCTGCCCAGCCGTTTGGTGCAGTTGCCAGCTAAGTGAGTAGGCTTTTTGCAATATCGCGAGCACATGGCTTTTGTGCAAGGGCTCTACCTGCGGTTTTAGTTTTCGTTATGCGGGTTGTGCTTGGCTATTGCAAAAAAGTCTACTCACTTAGGCTTGAGGGTCGTTTGTTGGAGCCTATTCGCGCTTGTTTGCCGACGCCGCGACCATAAGAAGCCCCTAGGACTCCTGCGGTAAGCGCTTCTTGCCCTTGCGGGCGCGGTTTCTAAAGTTCTCGACGGCTTCTTCCATGCCCAGAGGTACATAGGTGAGCTCATCGAGGTTATCGGGCAGGTAGCAGGCAAGGCTTTGCTCCTGCGCGCGGCCTACTGTGAGCTGTTCGTCGGTTGGCTGCGCTCCGGGCGTGGCGCAAATGCCATAGACGACGGCACCCATCTCGCGCGTGCGGCATTCATATTCGGTCTCGGGATGCTCGGGATGGTCGCGGCGGACGTTGTCGCTTACCCAAAGCGTGTCGTAGCCTGCCGCGGCAAACTGCCCCAGGGCGTAGTCGCGCAATGGCTTGCTGTCGGTGCGCAGCGTGACGGTAGCGCCGGCTGAAAAGAGCGGGCGGTAGAGCATCAGATGGCCGACATGGACGAGTCGTTTTTTGGCGTACTTGGCCTTGGGCTGCGGCGTGGGAAAGTTAATGGTGATGGCATCGAGCTCGCCTGTGGCAAACAGCTGCGGCAGCGATGCGGCGCCTCGGGGCAGGACGAGTGCGTTGGCCAGTTCCTGCTCGCAGATTTTCTGCGCGGCATAGGCGATGCAGATGGGCTCCTGGTCCATACCGATAAAGAGGGTGTTTGGCTCGTGGGCCGCGCGCTCTACAAGGTACGTTCCCTTGCCACAACCGAGATCCAGGTGAAGATGTTCGAAAGGCTTGCTGCCAACTGGCGCACAGGCCTTGCGCCAATCTCCGACATAGGCCTCGGGGTTCGTCTCAATCGCATCGGCGTAGCGCTCCAGGCGCTCTTCGAGCACAAAGTTCTTAGGCGTGCGAACGTGGACGGCTCCCATGAGGCTCCTTGGTCATAAGTATGGAACGCATAGCTGCGCGTTCCGTCAATGGATTGAAAAAGGGCGGGCATAGTTTGCCCGAAAGATGCGGTGCGGCTCGGCGGCGAGTCGTCGATGCCTACAGGCGCTTGAGAATCACATAGCGGTTGAGCTCGCCGCTGCGACCGTCGGCATGGAAGCGCTCAAGCTCGCGCACGGGAACCTCGCCGCTCTTGTAGAACGTACGGACGCCGCGCACCAGGTCGGTGATCTGCTGATCGTCAAAGTGATGGCAATAGCGGTAGGCGTGGCGGTCGTTTTGCCAGCCAATGAGGTGGTCGCCGGCTTCAAACTGGGCGGAATCGTAACCCTCAAACGGCGGGGTGAGCTCGGCGCGGGCTTCGGCGCGAACAGCCTTGCGCGCCATGCGCCCGTCGTTCATAAACTCCCAAAAGCTGATGGCGATGATGCCGCCTGGGCGCGTCTGGCGCACCAGGGCGTCGAGCACGCGTACACGGTATTCGCACGACGGCACATGGTGCATAAAGCCAAAGCAGACCGAGATGTCGGCGAGCGGGGCGTCGAAAAGCACGTCGGGTGTCTCAGCGGGGTTGAGTTTCATGAGGGCATCGAGCACGTCGAGTTCCTGGAAGTGCAGGTTGGGAATGCGCAGCGCGTGGCCATGTGCATCGATGGCCAGGTCTTGACACGAGTCGACGCCATAGAACTCAAACGGGCAGCTGGCATCTGCCGAGGGGTTTGCGCCGTCGACGTCCTTGGCGGCAAGTGCGCCGCCGGCGGCAAAGTTCTCGAATCGCATATTGCCGCAGGCAAGATCGAAGACGCGGACGGGATGCTCGATCGTGGCGACGTCGAGCTGTTCGAGCGCGATGTCCATGGTACGCACCCAGCCGGGCCACGGGGCCTGCCGCGTATCGGAAAAGGAGGCGGAGTGCTCGCGATAGAACGTGTTGTTGAGCTGGATGAGCGATGAGGCGAAATCGCGGTTCACGGCGCGGAACTCCCTCCGTTGGCGGTGCGAAATAAACAGTACGACCATACTACCGTTAACGCCGCAACGGGGACAACCGAGCTGCGGGTCATTGCTTTGTTTGGACACATTTCCGCAGCTCATATGCACCCGCAACCGCCGGTTGTCAAAAATCTCACTAGAATAGGTGGCATGCTTTTGGCAGTGGCGGATAGATTTTTAACTGTGCAAGGCGCCTTAAGAACAAAAACGGTCCGGCGGCACGGCTGGCATCACATAGGAGGAACCATGAATGTAGAAACTGCGCAGCGGCTCGCCGACCTTCGTCGCAGCAAGGGTTTTAGCCAAGAGGGGCTGGCGCGAAAGCTGGGACTGTCGCGCCAGGCGGTCAGTAAATGGGAGCGTGCGGAGAGCTCGCCCGATACCGAGAACCTGATTTCGCTCGCCAAGCTCTATGGTGTGAGTCTGGACGAGCTGCTCAATCCGAGCGACGAGATTGAGGACGATATCGAGTTTGAGAACGAGGACCGCGCCCGTCAGCGCGAGGCCGAGGCGGTGGAACGTGCCCGCACCCATGAGGCGGCGGCACGTGCCACCGAGGCGGCAACACAGGCGAGTGATGCCGCCGCCAAGGCGGCGCAAGCGGCAAGCTGGAGTGCACAGGCCGCCAATGCCGCTACGGCGCAGGCGACGAGTGGCGGCGCAGTTGGCTCGACTCCGGTGAAGGGCCCGTTCCAGGCGTTCCCGTATTGGG
>URYW01000025.1 GCA_900552145.1 uncultured Collinsella sp.
TGCTCGTGCTGCATGGACGGCATCGGTCTTTGGGCCACGTCGAGCGTTCTTTCACGCACCGAGGGCCACAAGGCGGGTATCGTCTCCCTTCGTGAGATTATTACCGCCTGCGTGCGTCTGGGCGTCGATGTGCTTTCGGCCTATGCTTTTTCTACCGAAAACTGGAACCGCCCGCAGCACGAAGTCAACGTTCTGATGCACCTGTTTGCCAAGACGTTTATCGACGAGCTTCCGCTTCTGAAGCGCGAAAATGTGCGCGTTGTCTTTTTGGGTGACATTTCCGCGCTGCCCAAGAAGACCCGCGACGTTTTTGAACGCGGTCTTGCCGAGTGCGCCGATCACACCGGTATGACGCTGGCGCTTGCCGTCAACTATGGCGCGCGTGCCGAGATTACCCGCGCTGTCCGTCAAATCGCACTCGACACTGCCGCCGGTAAGATCGATCCTGCCGCAATTGATGACGACATGGTGGCTTCCCACCTCTATACCGCCGGTCTTCCCGATCCTGAGCTTGTGATTCGCACCTCTGGTGAGCTGCGCCTTTCGAACTACCTGCTGTGGCAGGTGGCTTATTCCGAGTTCTATGTCACCGATACCTATTGGCCCGACTTTGATCGTTGGGGCCTTGTCGACGCCATTTTGGCCTATCAGGGCCGTGACCGTAGGTTTGGTGGACTGAGCAAGACCGAGGAGGCTTAATCGTGTCCGATCGTCCCAAGACATCTGCTCCCAAGACGCCAGTTTCCGCGGCGCCTGCGCGCAAGGCTGCCGCTGCGGGAGCACCTGCAGCAAAGAGCGGCACCGGTTCGTGGCTTGCGGGCTTTATTACCCGTGCCGCCGCCGGTATCGTTTATGCCGTTGTCTTTATCCTGTGCCTGGTTTTGGGTATCGTGCCCACGGCCATCTTTGTTTCTGTCATGAGCGGTCTGTGCTGCTATGAGTTTTTCCGTATGACAAGGCTCGATGGCAAGATGGCTAACGAGCGCATGGGTATCGCTGCCGCCGTACTCTTTCCGCTGTCGGCGTTGGGCGATTCGATGTTGCTGAATGCCCTGCTTTTTGCCCTGATGCTCGCTGTGGGCATTTGGTATGTCTGGTCGCCGCGTACCCGCATCTCTGATGTGGCCGTGACGCTCATGGGTCCCATCTACACTGGCTTTATGCTGTCGGCTATCGTGCTGCTGCGCGATGCCGTGCCCGGTTTTGCCGGCGCCCTGCTTTCGGTGGGCGTTTGCGCGTCCCTTTGGGTCTCCGATTCGTTTGCCTACATCGTGGGTAGCCGTATCGGCAAACACAAGATGGTTCCCAAGATCTCTCCCAAAAAGAGCTGGGAGGGGTTTGTTGGCGGCATCCTGGGCTCGGTTTTGATTTGGCTCATCCTGTGGGCGACGCACTTCTACAAACTCAGCCTGCCCTATGCGCTGCTGTGCGGCGTGGTGGTGTCCATTTTGGGCGTTATCGGCGACCTTATCGAGTCGCGCATCAAGCGCGGTGTGGGCGTTAAGGATTCCGGTAACCTCATCCCGGGCCACGGCGGCATGCTCGATCGTAGCGATTCGCTTATCTTCGGCTGCATCACCGCGCAGCTGATGCTGATGATCGGAGGCGTGCTGTAATGTCATTCCAGACGACGTATGGCCCCGATGGACGCCTCCGTGTTGCCATCCTGGGCTGCACGGGCTCTATCGGCACCCAGGCGCTCGATGTGTGCCGTCAGCATGCCGATCGCTTGCAGGTGACGGCGCTGTCCGTTAACTCCAGTACCTCCGAGCTCGTTGCCGCTGCCCGCGAGTTCTCGGTTCCGGCGGTTGCCGTGGCCGATGTCGCTCATGGCGATGACGCCGTGCTGCAGGAGTTGCCCGAGGGAACGAAGCTTGGCCTTGGCGCGCAGGCGGTTTGCGAGCTCGCGCGTCGCGACGATGTCGACTGCGTGCTCGTTGCTATTGTGGGCGCCGCTGGTCTCGAGGCGAGCCATGCGGCCTTGACCTCAAATAAGCGCCTTGCTCTTGCCAACAAGGAGTCCCTCGTCGTCGGTGGCGACTTGCTTATGCCGTTGGCACAACCGGGCCAGCTTATTCCAGTCGACTCTGAGCACTCCGCCATCTGCCAGTGCTATCTGGGGGAGGACCCGCGCGAGGCTCATTGTATTTGGCTCACCTGCTCGGGCGGTCCGTTCTTTGGCCGAACGCGCGACGAGCTCAATCGCGTGACGCGTGCCGATGCCCTCGCACATCCCACGTGGGCCATGGGCGCCAAGATCACCATCGACTCCGCCACCCTTATGAACAAGGGCCTGGAGCGCATTGAGGCCATGCATCTGTTTAACTGCGACCTCGATTTCATTAACGTGGTCGTGCAGCGTCAGTCCAAGATTCACTCTATGGTCGAGTTTGCCGACGGCTCCGTGATGGCGCATCTCGGTGCTTCCGACATGCGTATTCCCATCCAGTTCGCGTTCTCGTATCCCGAGCGTTGGGATACCCCGGCGCCTCGTATCGATTTCCGCGAGCTGGGGCAGCTCACGTTTGATGCTGCCGACATGGATACCTTCCGCTGTCTGGCACTGGCCGAACGTGCCGGCAAGACGGGTGGCACCATGCCGTGCGTGCTCAATGCCGCCAACGAGGTCGCCGTCGATGCCTTCCTGCACGATGGCTGCAGCTTCACCGATATCGATCGCATTGTGGAATCCTGCATGGATGCCCACGATATGCAGGCGGTCGATTCGTTTGAGCAGCTTCGCGACATCGATGCGTGGGCGCGTGAAAAGGCTGCGCAGGTGCTCGCCGCAATCCGTTCCTAACCCATAAGGATTGCTTTTTCGTTTTATGGATACTGTTCTGAGCGTTCTCTCATCGGTCTTTTGGGGCCTACTGATGCTTTCCGTCCTCGTGTTTTTGCACGAGGGCGGCCACTTTTTGGCGGCGCGTGCCTGCGGCGTCCGTGTGACCGAGTTCTTTTTGGGCCTGCCGTGCCGCTTTGACATCCATTATACGTCGCGTCGCATTGGAACCAAGTTTGGCGTGACCCCGCTGCTGCTGGGTGGCTACGCTGCCATCTGCGGTATGGATCCGACCGATGTCTCGTGCGCCGATCGCGTGCTCGCGGCTGTCTATCGTCATGGTCGCGTGACCGTGGCCGACCTTGCTGTCGAGCTCGAGCTTTCCGAGGAGGATGTGCTCGAGGCTTGTGCTCTGTTGCTGGGCTGGGGCTCCATCGCACCTTGGTATGAGGAAGGGGAGAAGCCCTTACCGAGCTACTATCCCACCAAGTATCAGACGCTGCCGCGAGACGCGGCGGGCTACACCACCTTTGACGGCCGCCGGTTCGATCGAGAGCATGCGACTGCCGAGGGCGATGTGTGGGAGCTGCCGTGCGGCGAGGCTGATTTCTTGGCGCAAGAGCGTTCGCACACTTATCTTGGCCAGGGTTTTCTCAAGCGCGCCCTTATGCTGCTCGCGGGCATTCTCGTCAATATCCTGACGGGCTTTTTGCTGCTTATGAGCATCTACTCTATTGCGGGTGTCACCGTGCCGATGGATACCAACGTGATCGGTCAGGTTGACGAGGGGTCTATTGCCGCCAAGGCGGGTATCGAGGGCGGCGACGCGATCCTTTCGGTCGACGGTGTCTCATGTTCCACTTGGATGGACGTCTACGATGCTATCGGCAAGGCTGCCGGTAAGGACGATATCGCCATCGAGTACGAGCGTGACGGCAAGCAGCATTCGACCACGGTTGCGCTCAAAGAGGACGAGCGCCTAGGTGTGTATGCCTCTTCGCAGGTGGTCCGTTTAGACCCCATCACGTCGGCTCGCCTGTCTTTCTCCTATGTCGTGCAGACAGCGGAGGGCGTGATGCGCCTACTCCAGCCGCAGCATACGATGGAGATTCTCGACCAGTCCTCGTCGATCGTGGGCATCAGCGTCATGTCCTCTCAGGCGGCTGCTGCCGGCCCCGTAACGTTCTTGTCGTTTGCCGCGCTCATTTCGTTCTCGCTGGGTTTTATGAACTTGCTGCCCATCCCCCCGCTCGACGGGGGAAAGCTGGTTATCGAGATCATCCAAATGGTCGCCGGTCGCGAGCTGCCACTCAAGGTGCAGACAATCGTCAGCTATGTCTGCATCGCGGTCTTTGCGCTGCTGTTTGTTTATATGCTTCGTTCCGACGTCCTTCGATTTATTTTGTAGGGGAGTGTTTGGATTGTCTTTATCCCATCCTTTGCCGCGCGAGCTGACGCGCCCCGTATATGTGGGCGGCGTGCAGATCGGTGGTGGCGCGCCGGTGGTGGTTCAGTCCATGACCTGCACCGATACCGCCGACGCCCAGGCAACGCTTGCGCAAGTGCGTGCGCTTGCCCAGGCGGGTTGCGATGTTGTGCGCGTGAGCGTGCCTACCGAGGCTGCGCTCGAGGGCTTTCACACGATTTGTGCCGAGTCTCCGGTGCCAATCGTCGCCGATATCCACTTTAACCATAAGCTTGCCATCGGCGCCGTCGAGGCCGGTGCTGCCAAGCTGCGCATCAATCCCGGCAATATCGGCGATTGGGCCAAGGTTGACGCGGTGATCGATGCTGCTGGTGCCGCGGGCTGTGCGATTCGTATCGGCGTCAATGCCGGTTCACTCGAGCAGGATATCGCCGAGCGCGACGACCTCACGCAGCCCGAAAAGCTCGTGATGTCGAGCGAGCGTTTTGTCAAGCATTTTGAAGACCGCGGCTTTACCAACATTGTGCTTTCGGCCAAGGCCCATAGCGTGCAAACGACGCTCGATACCTATCGAGCCCTGTCGCGTGAGATTCCCCATGTTCCGCTTCACCTGGGCGTAACCGAGGCGGGGACCATGCTCCAGGGCACCATCAAGAGCTCTGTAGGCTTGGGTATCTTGCTTTCCGAAGGCATTGGCGACACCATGCGTGTGTCGCTCACAGCCGATCCGGTTGAGGAGCCGCCGGTTGCCTGGGGTATTCTGCAGTCGTTGGGCCTGCGTCGCCGTGGCCCCGAGATTGTCTCGTGCCCCACATGCGCCCGCTGCCAGGTTAACCTTATTCCCATTGCCGAGGAGGTTACCGAGCGGCTTAAGAACTACTCCGCGCCGCTTTCGATCGCTGTGATGGGATGTGCCGTTAATGGCCCCGGCGAGGCTTCTGATGCCGATCTGGGCGTTGCTTGCGGACGTGGTCAGGCCTTGCTCTTTTCGCATGGCCAGATCATTGGTAAAGTAGCTGAGGACCAAATTGTCGACGCGCTTATGGCAGAGGTCGACAAGCTTATTGAGGAGAAATAAATGACCCGAGCAATGTATATGTCTAAGCTCTATGCGCCGACGCTTAAAGAGGATCCGGCGGACGCTGAGCTCGCCAGTCACCGCCTGCTGCTCCGTGCCGGCATGATCCGCAAGGAGGCCGCCGGCCTGTATTCCTACCTGCCGCATGCCTGGCGCTCGATCCGTAAGATCGAGAACATCGTGCGTGACGAGATGGACGCTGCCGGCGCCCAGGAGCTTATGATGCCTATCATGGTCGACGCCGAGTTGTGGCGCGAGTCCGGGCGCATCGACGCCTATGGCAAGGAGCTTGTGCGCTTTGACGACCGTCATGGTCGCGAGTTCGTCCTGGGCCCCACGCACGAGGAGACCGTCACGGCCCTGGTGCGCAACGAGCTGCGCTCCTACAAGCAGCTGCCCGTCAACCTGTACCACATTCAGGACAAGTTCCGCGACGAGTTCCGCCCCCGCTTTGGCCTGATGCGCGGTCGCGAGTTCATCATGAAGGACGCCTACAGCTTCTCCGCCACGCAGGAGAGCCTGCAGGAGGAGTATGACAAGATGAAGCAGGCCTACGCTAACATCTGCGAGCGCTGCTATATCAAGGCCCTGCCCGTTGTTGCCGACTCCGGTGAGATCGGTGGCGATACCTCCGTCGAGTACATGGCTTTGGCCGACGCCGGCGAGGCTTCGCTCGTCTACTGCGACGATTGCGGCTTTGCTGCCGATGACGAGGCGGCAAGCACCAAGGTCGTCGTGACCGAGGGTCCTGGTGACGGTACGCTCACCAAGGTTGAGACTCCGGGCATGGGCACCATTGAGGCAGTTGCTAAGTTCTTTGGGTTCCCCGAGAACGGCACGCGCAAGTCGCTGGCGCTCATCGACGCCGAGGGCAAGCCGGTCGTGGCCATTGTTCCGGGCGATCACGAGCTCAACGATTGCAAGGCCGAGCACGTCTTTGGCAAGGGCTATCGCATGATGACCGACGAGGAGCTTCAGGCGAACGGTCTGCACAAGGGCTTTATCGGACCGGTTAACCTGCCCGATGGCATTCGTCTGGTGTGCGACGAGAGCCTGCGCGATTCCAAGCAGTGGGCCTGCGGTGCCAACGAGGTCGATTATCACTTTACCGGTGCCTGCCCCGAGCGCGACTTTACCGTCGATGAGTGGGCCGATCTGGTCACCGTTGTCGCCGGCGACCCCTGCCCGCACTGCGGCAAGCCGCTCTCCGCTGCCCGCGGCATCGAGGTCTCTCAGGTCTTCCAGCTGGGCACCAAGTATTCCGAGGCCATGGGTGCCACCTTTATGGACGAGGACGGCAAGGAGAAGCCGCTCATCATGGGCTGCTACGGCGTTGGTGTGTCCCGCTCGCTCGCTGCCGTCGTGGAGCAGCACAACGACGAGCACGGTATCGTCTGGCCGGTCTCCGTTGCCCCGTACGAGGTCGCGGTGATTCCGCTCGATCCCAAGAAGGAGGAGTGCGCTACCGTCTGCGAGCAGATCGTTGATGGCCTGTGCGCCGAGGGTATCGAGGTTGTCGTCGACGACCGCGACGAGCGTCCCGGCTTTAAGTTTGCCGACAACGACCTTATGGGCTTCCCGTATCAGGTCGTTCTGGGTAAGCGTGGCCTTAAGAATGGCACCGTTGAGCTCAAGGACCGTGCCACGGGTGAGCGCGAGGATGTGGCGATCGACGAGGTCGTCGCCAAGGTCGCCGAGCTTGTGAAGGCAGCACGCCGTTAATCGACGATTTCGCTTGTAGTTCGATATACGGGACGGCCCCGCATTTCTCCAGATCGGGGAGATGCGGGGCCGTCCTTTTATCTTGTGGCATCCTCGATATCTAAAAGGAAAACCCCACAGCCCATGCGAGCTGCGGGGTTTTCCTTGTGCCTCCGATGCGAAATAAATCGCTCAGATATTACTGATAATCGACGACGTCGATCCAGTTCTTCAGGAACTCATCGTTCACGTTGCGCTTACGAGCGAGCTCGGAAGCGGCGACGATGCTCGTCCACTGACGCACGACCTGCATGGGCATGTCGGCGCGGTCGCAGTAGAGCTCCAGGTAGGCCTCGGCCTGATCCTTGCTGTTGAGGGCAAAGAGCAGGTAGGTGGTGGCAACGTCGGCAGCAGGGGAGCCCTGGGTGGCGTGTGCCCAGTCGCACACATAGAGCTGGCCGTCGTCGCCGACGATGACGTTGGAGGGGTTGAAGTCGCCGTGGCAGACCTTGAACTCCTTGGTCATGCCGTCCAGACGCTCCTGAAGGTTGTAGCGCGTGGTGGCATTGAGCTGATCGAGGCTGTCGATCATGCGGGCGAACTTGTCGCGCTGACGGTTGAGCAGCGGGGAGGTGTAGCCGTGGATCTCGATCTGGAGGTCGACGAACATCTCGAGGTACTCACCAAAGCGCTGGGGCTCGGCAGTCATCTTCTCGGCAAGGGTGGTGCCCGGAACCTTCTCGGTCACGAGCGCCCAGCCGTTGGCGTTCTCGAGCTGGGAAACCTCGAGAGCCTTGGGGCTGCGGATGCCGCACTCATTGATGCGGGCAAGATTCAAAGCCTCGTTGAACACGTCGGAGACAGGCTTGGTCTCGTTAAAGACCTTGACGATCTTGTCGCCCAGGTCGTAAACGACCTTGTTGCCACGGCGGACGAGCTCGGTCTTGGAATCGGGTAGCAGCATGGTTGCATCCTTTCAACGATGCGATAGAAGCGACGGCGGGGGTGTGTGAAACACCCGTGCACCCCCGCCGTTAAAAACCGTGCTAAAACTAGCAGACGGCGTAATCCTGGGGCTCGCGGCCGTAGTAGGCGTCCAGGTAGAGCTCCTTGATCTCGCTCATGAGCGGGTAGCGCGGGTTAGCGCCGGTGCACTGGTCGTTGAATGCCTGCTCGGTCATCTCGTCGAGGGTGTCGAGGAAGTACTGCTCGTCAACACCGTAGTCGGCGATGGTCTTCTTGACACCGATGAAGTCCTTGAGCTCCTCGAGCTTCGTGATGAAGTTCTCGAAGACCTCCTTGTCGTCCTTGCCCTCGATGCCGCAGTACTTGGCCATCTCGGCGTAGTTGTGCAGCGCGTTGGGGTAAGGATACTGGGAGAACGTGCCCATCTTGACGGGAGCCTCGGCGGCGTTGTAGCGCATAACGCGGGTCAGGATGACGGCGTTGGCGATGCCGTGGGGCAGGTGATGGAAGGCGCCGAGCTTGTGGGCCATGGAGTGGTTGAGGCCCAGGAAGGCGTTGGCGAAGGCCATACCGGCCATGCAGGAGGCGTTGTGCATCTCTTCGCGGGCGTGCGGGTCCTTGGCGCCGTTCGTGAAGCTGGAGGGCAGGTTCTCGAAGACGAGCTTGGCAGCGCGCTCGGAGAGGCCCTTGGTGTAGTCGGAAGCCATGATGGAGACGTAGGACTCGATGGCGTGGGTCATGACGTCGATGCCGGAGGCAGCGGTCAGGCCGCGCGGGGCGGTCATGCAGTTGTCGGCGTCGACGATAGCCATGTTGGGGAGCAGCGCGTAGTCGGCGAGCGGCCACTTAATGCCGGGCTCCTTGTCGGTGATGATGGCGAACGGCGTGCACTCGGAGCCGGTACCCGAAGAGGTCGGGACGGCGACGAAGTAGGCCTTCTTGACCATCTCGGGGAAGGAGAAGATACGCTTGCGGATGTCCATGAAGTCCATGGCCATGTCCTCAAACTTGCACTCGGGGTGCTCGTACATCATCCACATGATCTTGCCGGCGTCCATAGCGGAGCCACCGCCGACGGCGATGATGACGTCCGGCTCAAAGAGAGCCATCTGCTTGGCGCCGCGACGTGCGCACTGCAGCGACGGATCGGGCTCGACGTCGTAGAAGCAGTCGTGGGCGATGCCCATCTCGTCGAGCTTGGCCTCGATGGCGCGGGTGTTGCCATTCTTGAAGAGGAACTGGTCGGTGACGATGAAGGCGCGCTTCTTGCCCATGACGTTGCCAAGCTCGTCGAGGGCGACGGGCGTGGAACCCTTCTTGAAGTAGACCTTCTCGGGAGCGCGGAACCACAGCATGTTCTCACGGCGCTCGGCCACAGTCTTAACGTTGATCAAGTGCTTCACCCCAACGTTCTCGGAGACGGAGTTGCCGCCCCAGGAGCCGCAGCCCAGGGTCAGAGACGGCTTCATGCCAAAGTTGTACAGGTCACCGATGCCGCCGTGCGAGGACGGGGTGTTGATGACGATACGGCAGGCCTTCATGACGTGCTCGAACAGGCTGATCTTCTCGGCCTGGGCGGGGTGCACGTACAGAGAGGCGGTGTGGCCCGGGCCACCGGCGAGCACCAGGTGCTCGGCCTTGTCGACGGCCTCCTGGAAGTCCTTGGCGTGGTACATGGCCAGGACCGGGGAGAGCTTCTCGTGGGAGAACTCCTCCTTGGCGGGGTCGGTGGAGGTGACCTCAGCGATCAGGATCTTGGTCTTGGCGGGAACCTCGATGCCGGCGAGCTCGGCGATCTTGGCAGCGGCCATGCCGGGGATGCGGTGATCCAGGGCGCCGTTCTTGAACATGGCGGCACGCAGGGCCTCCATCTCGGCACCCTGCTTGACGAAGTAGCAGCCGCGCTTCTGGAACTCGGCCTTAACCTGGTCATAGATGCTGTCGATGACAGTCACGGACTGCTCGGAAGCGCAGATCATGCCGTTATCGAAGGTCTTGGAGTGGATGATGGAGTTGACGGCGAGCAGCACGTCGGCGGTGTCGTCGATGACGACCGGGGTGTTACCGGCGCCAACGCCCAGGGCGGGCTTGCCCGAGGAGTAAGCGGCCTTGACCATGCCCGGGCCACCGGTGGCGAGGATGATGTCGACGTCGCGCATGACCATGTTGGTCAGCTCGATGGAGGGGACATCGACCCAGCCGATGATGCCCTCGGGGGCACCAGCCTTGACGGCGGCGTCAAGCACGAGCTTGGCGGCGGCGATGGTGCACTTGGCGGCAGCCGGGTGCGGGGAGATGATGATGGCGTTGCGGGTCTTCAGGCTGATCAGCGTCTTGAAGATTGCGGTGGAGGTGGGGTTGGTCGTCGGGATGACGGCGCCCACGATGCCGATGGGCTCGGCGATCTTGGTGATGCCGTAAGCCTCGTCGCGCTCCAGGACACCACAGGTCTTGGTGTTCTTGTAAGCGTTGTAGATGTACTCTGCGGCGTAGTGGTTCTTGATGACCTTGTCCTCAAGAACGCCGCGGCCGGTCTCCTCGATGGCCATTTTCGCCAACGGGATACGAGCCTTGTTGGCGGCCATGGCGGCCTCATAGAAGATCTTGTCGACCTGCTCCTGCGTGTACGTAGCAAAAAGCGCCTGGGCCTCTCGCATCTGAGCGAGCTTAGCCTCAAGCGCCTCTACGTTGTCCACAATTGCGGGAGTAGTGTTTTCCGGTGACTTTTTCACCATTTGTGTCTCCTTGCGATCGGAGATTTACCCTACAAGATGCATGATAGCAAGAAATAAATCGGTGAACGGTCAGATTCCCGTAAAAGACAAACTAAAACGCTTCAATAAACTGAAACGTTTTAACTAAAACTACTTGCCTGCTCCACCGCCCCGCTCATTGGGGACAGGCTTACATGAGTGCTTATACTCAATTGGGACAGACATCGTTTTGCCATTTTGCCGTTCTGGGCCTGTTTTTGCCGCTCATTGGATATAAATAGATCACAGGCTCAGCATTTCGCGTTCCTTCTCTCCTTTTAGGTGTTGCCTGTTCAGTTTTGAAAGGAGAGATTTATGCCTCGATGCGCCCGTGCCGTTTCGCTCACCGGCTATTACCACGTCTTTGACCGTGGCAACTCTAAACAGATTATTTTTGAAGATGACTCCGACCGTTATCGTTTCTTATCGGATATCTCGGACAGGTTTGCGCGCCATGACGTGGCGGTGTTAGCTTGGTGCCTTATGGACAACCACTTCCATTTGATGATTGATGACCCATTTGACAACCTTTCAAAGGCAATGCAGTGCGCGCTGACGGCATATGCTAAGTATTTCAATGGGAAAACGGGGAGAACGGGACATCTGTTTGACAATCGCTATTCGCGGGTCGCGGGCGAGTCGGACACGCAGGCGGTGCAGCTGCTCGACTATATTCATCTCAATCCCGTGAAAGGTGCGCTTGACTCGCTCGAGGCGTACCGCTGGTCAAGCTATAAGGCGTATCAGCTGGGCTATGATCCCTTTGACATCTGTGATGCGGCCCCTATGCTCGATATTGTCGGAGGCTCCCGTTGCTATTGCGAGCATCTCGAGGAAGTTGCCGGGCGCATCTGGTCAATGGAGGTTCTTCCACGCCGGCGGATCCCCGATGAGGAGGCCCTTTCCGTTGCGCGCGAAGTTCTGCCGAGCATAGATCCTTCGCTGCTCAAGGCCCTGCCACGCCCCGAACGCGATGCCTGCCTGCTGAGGCTCAGGCGGGCACATCTCACGGTTAAGCAAATTGCCCGTATCACCGGTATCGGCGCCACGAGCGTGACCAAGGCAACTGCAGGCTGGAAGGATGCAGCGTGAGGCAGGGGCCGGAGCCAGTCGGTGTGCCGCTTGCGTGCGCCATGTCTGTCCCCAATGCGTGAAAACACTCATGTAAGTCTGTCCCCAATGAGTGCAATGAGTGCAAAAAAGGCGCCCTCCGTAGGGGAGGGCGCCTTTGGTAAGTTCTATATGAACGCGAGGTCTTTGACCCGGAGAGTCCGAGGTACTTGTTGGTAAGACCTTATTTACGAGCGCGCAACCTTGCCGGACTTGAGGCAGGTGGAGCAAACGTTCATCTTGCGACGGTGACCATCGACGACGACGTAAACGCGCTGGATGTTGGGGCGGAACTTACGGTTGGTGACGCGGTGAGAGTGGCTGATGGAGCGACCGGCAACGGGGTGCTTACCGCAAACTTCGCAAACTTTGGACATAACTGACCCTCCTTGGGCGACAAACGAACATGTCGCGTTAACAAACAAGCCTGAACTATAGCACAGAAGTCGCTCCCTGTGCGCAATCTACACAGAGATATTCCTCTTTTGGCGATAGTGCTCACGCCACGGCCCTGGACGTAGATCCGATTTGCGTGCAGCAGAGGGGATTATGCCAGCTCGTGCGTGCGTTTTCAAGCTCGTCCCACAAATATATAGGTTTATTGAGCTTTGGGCTCCGTTTACGGATTGCTCTGTATTTATGCTCGCAATTAAGCTCGAGGTTGGCTACACTATCCCATGACCATTAAAGGGGTACGAGATACCCACATGGAATTACATAGCTGCCCAAAGAGCAGCCCTTCCTGTGGGTGTCTGGTCCGCTTTAAGCGGTCGGGCATCTATTTTTTTGACTGTGTCAGCAGTCAAGACATGTGAGGAAGGAGATCGATGGGCACGACTTCCCCCAAGGCGGTCATCATGGACGAGACCGCCGTCAATCGAGCGATGACCCGCATCGCGCACGAGATTCTCGAGCGCAACGAGGGCTGTGAAGACCTCGCTCTGGTCGGCATCGTCACGCGCGGCGACCTTCTGGCAAAGAAGCTCGCCGAGGAGATCAAGGAGATCGAGGGCGTCGACGTTCCGCTCGGCAGCCTCGACATCAGCTTCTACCGCGATGACTATGCGACCAATTTCGCTCCCGCGATCCACGCCACCAACATTCCCTTTAGCGTCGACGGCAAGCGCGTCGTGCTGGTGGACGACATCCTGTATACGGGCCGTACCATTCGCGCCGCTCTCGACGCCGTCATGGACCTGGGCCGTCCGAACCGCATTGAGCTGGCTGTCCTCGTTGACCGCGGCCACCGCGAGCTCCCCATCTCGCCGGACTTTGTCGGCAAGAACGTTCCCTCGTCGCATGAGGAGAACGTGCACCTATATATGAAGGAAGTCGACGGCCACACCGCCGTCGAGATTAACGACGTCGCGCCGGGTTCCCACGTGGGCTCCGCGCCGCTGGGAGGTGAGTAGTACCGTGGCGTTCAACCATAAGCACCTGATCGACATTACCGAGTACTCCGAAGAGGACATCAAGCTCATCCTCGAGACCGCCAAGGCGTTCTCCGAGGTTAACGAGCGTGCGATCAAGAAGGTCCCCACGCTCAAGGGCAAGACCATCGTCAACATGTTCAACGAGCCCTCGACGCGCACCCGTAGCTCCTTCGAGCTCGCCGAGAAGCGTCTTTCGGCCGACAGCCTCAACTTTGGCGGCTCCTCGACCTCCACGGTCAAGGGCGAGAGCCTCGTCGATACCGTCGAGACCCTCAACGCCTATAAGATCGACTGCATCGTTGTGCGCGACAAGCACGCCGGCGCTCCCTACATCGTCACGCAGAACTCGCCCGCGAGCGTCATCTGCGCCGGTGACGGCAAGCACAACCACCCCACGCAGGCCCTGCTCGACCTGTACACCATCTGGGAGCACAAGGGTGACTTCCACGGTCTGAAGGTCGCCGTCGTCGGCGATATCGCGCACTCCCGCGTCTGCGGCTCGCTGATCCCCGCCCTTAAGATCATGGGCTGCGAGACCTACGCCGTCGCCCCCGGCACGCTGCTGCCTCCGGCACCCGAGGTCCTGGGCTGCGACCACGTGACGAGCGATCTCGATTCCGTCCTGCCCGAGCTGGACGTCGTCTACATGCTGCGCGTGCAGCAGGAGCGCCTCGAGGGTGCCCCGTTCCCGACCATTCGCGAGTACCACAAGCTCTTCGGCCTGACCAAGGACCGCGAGAAGCTCATGAAGCCCGACGCGATCATCTGCCACCCGGGCCCCATCAACCGCGGTGTCGAGTTCGACTCCTATATGGCCGACCACCCGCAACGCTCCGTCATCCTGGAGCAGGTCTACGCCGGTATCTGCGTGCGTATGGCTATCCTGTATCTGCTGCTTGGAGGTGCCGATAATGGCCTTGCTTCTTAAGAATGCCCACGTCGTCGACCCGTCCGTCGAGCTTGACGGTGTCGTTGACGTCCTGATTGACGGCGACAAGATCGCCGAGGTCGGCGAGAATCTCGCCGTCGAGGGAGCCGAGGTCCGCGACCTTTCCGGCAAGTACCTCGTCCCTGGCCTGGTGGATATGCACGTTCACCTTCGCGAGCCCGGCTACGAGGTCAAAGAGGACATCGAGAGCGGCACCCGCGCAGCTGCCAAGGGCGGCTTTACCGGCGTGTGCGCCATGCCCAACACCGATCCCGTCACCGATAACGGCACCGTCGTGGAGTTCGTCAAGTCCCGCGCTGCCGAGGTCGGTCACTGCCGCGTCTATCCGTCGGGTGCCATGACCCGCGGTCTTAAGGGCGAGGCCATGTCCGAGATGGGCGATATGGTCGCCCACGGCGCCGTCGCCTTCACCGACGACGGTCGCGGCGTGCAGGGCGCGGGTATGCTCCGTCGTTGCATGGACTACGGCAAGATGTTCGGCAAGGTCTTTATGAGCCACTGCCAGGACGAGGACCTGGTCGGCCACGGCCAGATCAACGAGGGCAAGGTCTCGACCCGTCTGGCTCTCGAGGGTTGGCCGGCTGCCGGCGAGGAGCTCCAGATCGCCCGCGACATCGAGATCGCCAAGCTGACTGGTGCCAAGCTGCACATCCAGCACATCTCCACCGCCCATGGCCTGGAGATCGTGCGTGCCGGTAAGGCCGCTGGCGTTCAGGTTACCTGCGAGGCTACCCCGCACCACATGTTCCTGACCGAGAACGACCTGGACGAGACCTACAACACCTCGCTCAAGGTCAATCCGCCGCTGCGTACCGAGGAGGATGCCGAGGCCATCCGTCAGGGCGTCATCGACGGCACCGTCGACGTTATCGTCACCGATCACGCTCCCCACACCCCGTGGGAGAAGGCCCGCGAGTTCGAGCTTGCGCCCTTTGGCATGATCGGTCTCGAGACCTCGCTGTCGCTCGTGCTCACCGAGCTGGTCAACACGGGCAAGATGAGCATGGGCCGTATGGTCGAGCTCATGGCCATCAAGCCGCGTGAGATCCTGGGCCTCGACCAGGTTCGGGTCAAGGTGGGCTCCGTTGCCGACCTGACCGTATTCGACCCCTCTGCCACCTGGACGGTCGGCGAGGACGGTTACGAGTCGCGCGCCGAGAACTCCGGTTTTGCCGGCCGCACGCTTACCGGTCGTGCCACCGATGTGTTTGTCGGCGGTAAGCAGACGCTCGCCGACGGCTGCATCTGCTAGCATAGCCTTATCGCTTTTGTGCGCGGTGCCCTTGCGGTGCCGCGCTTTCTGTTCGTTTTGACCATGCAACCGCATGGGGGATTGGAGCGTCTATGCCCACACCTTCCACTGCACGCATGCACGACTTCGAGGTCGTCTCGAACCAGGAGATCGCCGACGGCATCTTCTCGCTCGTCATCTCGGCCCCCAAGCTTGCAAGTGCGCTCAAGCCCGGTCAGTTTGTGAACATTGCCGTGCCCGGCGATGCGTCCTCGCTGCTTCGCGTGCCCCTGAGCTTCTATCGCGCCGACGCCCAGGCCGGTACCGTCGAGCTGTGGTACGCCGTCGTGGGTGACGACACCCGTCGTCTGTCGCAGATGGCCCCCGGCTCCAAGTCCAACCTGTTGGGCCCTGGCGGCCGCGGCTGGCTTGTTCCCGAGGGCACTAGGAAGGCGCTGCTCGTGGCGGGCGGCATCGGCGTTCCGCCCGTGCTCTGCCTCGCCGGCATGCTTGCCGGGCAGGGCGTGGATGTCGACGTGTGCCTGGGCTTTGGCACCGCTTCCAAGGCCGTGGGCATCGATGAGTTCCGCTCGCTGTGCGATACGGTCGACGTATGCACCGACGACGGCTCGTTGGGCACGCACGGCTTCTGCACCGATCCTGCCGCCGAGCTGCTCGGCGAGGGCGGTTATGACTACGTCGCCAGCTGCGGTCCCGCCGTCATGATGAAGAAGGTCGCCGCCGCTGCCGCCGAGGCCGGTGCGTACTGCGAGGTGTCGCTCGAGCGTATGATGAGCTGTGGCTTTGGCGCCTGCAACACCTGCAATGTAGAGACGGTCGACGGTATGAAGGGCGCCTGCATGTGCGGCCCCGTGTTCGATGCTTCCAAGGTGGTGGTCTTCTAGTGGGTACCGTGAACATGGCCGTCGATTTCGGCGGCGTCAAGATGCAGAACCCCATCAACACCGCAGCCGGTACCTTTGGCTACGGTTGGCAGTTCCAGAACTTCTTTGATGTTTCCCAGCTGGGCGCCATCACCACCAAGGGTTGCGCCGCCGAGCCCTGGCCCGGCAACCCCGCGCCCCGCATGGCCGAGATTCCCGGCGGTATGATTAACTCCGTGGGCCTTCAGAACCCCGGCGTGGCCGCTTTTGCCCGCGAGTCCGGTCCGTGGCTCGAGCAGCTCTCCAAGGACGGTTGTCAGGTCATCTGTCAGGTCGCCGGTCACTCCGTCGAGGAGTTTGTCCGCGCGCTCGAGATGTATGTCGAGCTGTGCCCCTGGGCTGCCGGCTACGAGATCAACGTCAGCTGCCCCAATATTGCCGCCGGCGGTGCCGCCATGGGCTCCTCGCCCGAGGGCGCCTCTTCCGTTATGGCTGCCTGCCGTAAGGTGACCGATAAGCCGCTGTTCGTAAAGATGGCTCCGGTTAACGTTGCCGAGATTGCCAAGGCTCTCGAGGCCGCCGGCGCCGACGGCCTTTCGGTCATTAACTCCATCCAGGGCATGGCCATCGACGTCCATACCCGCAAGTCCCGTGTGGCCAAGCCCAAGGGCGGCCTTTCGGGCCCGCTGTGCCACCACATCGCCGTTCGCATGGTCTGGGAGGTCGCTCAGGCCGTCGATATCCCCATCAACGGTGTCGGCGGTGTCATGACGGGCGAAGATGCGGCCGAGTTTATCCTGGCTGGCGCCACCTGCGTGTCGGTCGGCATGGCCAACTTCGTCGATCCGTGCGCTTCGCTCAAGATCGCGCACGAGCTCGAGGCCTGGGCGGAGTCCCAGGGCGTGAAGGACATCAACGAACTGGTAGGTGCTTTCGAATGCTAGAGACCGATGCCCGCGACCGCGTTATCGTCGCTCTCGACTGCGATCGTGAGCGTGCGCTCGAGCTTGCCCACGAGCTTTCGGGCCATGCCGCCTGGCTCAAGGTTGGCATGACGCTCTATTACGCCGAGGGTCCTGAGATCGTCAAGACGTTCAAGGACCTGGGCTTTAAGGTCTTCCTTGACCTTAAGTTCCATGATATTCCGCATCAGGTTCGCGGTGCCGCCCGTTCGGCCTCGCTTGCCGGTGCCGACCTGCTCTCGGTTCACGGCTTGGGTTCGGGCGCCATGCTCGCTGCCTGCCGCGAGGGTGCCGAGGAGGCGCGCGAGGACCGCGCCAAGCTCGTCGCCATCACCGTGCTCACGAGCATGAATCAGGATGCCTTGAGCGAGATCGGCGTCGAGTCGCCCGTGGCCGAGGAGGCCGCCCGCCTGGCAAAGCTCGCTCAGGCCAACGGCATCGATGGCGTCGTGTGCTCGCCGATGGAGGCTCACGACATGCGTGAGCTGCTGGGCCCTGATGCCCTGATCGTGACTCCGGGTGTGCGTCCGGTGGGTGCCGCCCTTGGTGACCAGTCCCGCGTGGCGACGCCTTCCCAGGCTATCGAGCGTGGCGCAAGCCACATTGTGGTGGGCCGTCCCATCACCGGTGCCGACGATCCGGTTGCCGCCTTTGACGCCATCGTCGCCGAGCTGGTCGAAAACGTCGCGTAAAAGATTCCCCTAAGTCACCACTTTTGGGTTTCATTAGCACAAAATAGCCCCTGTGCCTGCGTAAACTTTCCCATCCTTTGTGTGGAATCGCAGGTCAGGGGCTTAACTTTGGGCGCAGTATATTGCACTTTTTGCGGGTATCGTCTAACCTATGGAGCCGCGATTGGGCATTTTGTACGTTCTACGTGCTAAAATGCCAATTATTGAATCAGATATAACCCAACTATTTGGAGGTACGAATGGCACTCCCTCAGCTTACCGATGAGCAGCGCAAGCAGGCTCTTGAGAAGGCTGCTGCCGCACGTCACGCCCGCGCTGAGCTTCGCGAGCAGATCAAGAAGGGCGAGAAGTCCCTCGAGTCCGTGCTCAACTCCGATGACCCCATCGCTTCCCGCATGAAGGTTTCCACCCTCATCGAGTCTCTTCCTGGTTATGGCAAGGCCAAGGCCGCCAAGATCATGGAGGAGCTCGGTATCTCCGCTACCCGTCGCGTCCAGGGCCTCGGCGTCCGTCAGCGCGAGCAGCTCCTCGAGCAGCTGACCAAATAAGTGAGCGCTCAGGATTCCAAGCTCTTTGTGATTTCTGGACCGTCAGGCGCAGGCAAGGGTACGCTCGTCACTCGTGTGCGCGAGCGCCGCTCGAACCTGGGCCTGACGGTTTCGGCTACCACGCGAGCACCACGCAAAGGTGAGGTCGACGGCGTCAACTACTTTTTTCTGACGCGCGAGGAGTTCGACCGCCGCGTGGCAAACGGCGAGTTTGTTGAGTGGGCCGAGGTCCACGGTAACTGCTACGGCACGTTGGTGAGCGAGGTCACATCCAAGCTCGCCTCGGGCGCGTCTCTGATTTTGGAGATCGATGTCCAGGGCGCCCTTCAGGTGAAGGAGCGTTTCCCCGAGGCCGTGCTGATCTTTATCAAGCCGCCTTCGCTTGAGGTGCTCCGCGAGCGTCTAGTCGGTCGCGGTACCGAGACGCCCGAGACAATCGAGCTGCGTATGGCAAACGCCGCCGATGAGCTTGCCCTTGCCGACCGCTACGACGACGTCGTGGTTAATGACGATCTCGACCGCGCGACCGATGAGCTCGTTCGCGTTCTCGATATGCATGAAAGGATTTGAGGTCCGTGTCCGTTGTAAAGCCTTGCATTGACGATCTTCTGGAGAAGACCGATCACAACCGCTTCCTGCTTGCTTCGCTTGCCTCCAAGCGCGCCTGCGACATCAATAGCATGCTGCGTGGCCAGCACAACCGCGTGCTTGCCGTCCAGGATGTCGATGACATCACCATCGGGCTTTCCGGTGCCGATACCATCTCGATGGCTATGGACGAGATTGTCGACGGCGACATCTCTTACGACGAGGCCCGTTACGAGAAGGCGCTCGGCCACAAGGTTGCTGAAGCCTAAATGGCAGCTCGCGTCTGTCTGGTCCACTATCACGAGGTTGGACTGAAGGGCAAGAACCGCGCACATTTTGAGCATATCCTCATGGATAACATCAAGGCGGCCTTGGCCGCCTTTTCCGTGAATGCCGTGTCTCGAATTTCCGGTTATATCCTCGTGACCTTTAACGAGCATCAGGCCGATGAGGCGGCGCGTGTCATTCGCACCGTTCCCGGCGTTGCTCGTGTGTCTTTGGCGTATCACACTAACCGCGACCCGCAGGAGTACTGCGCCGCCGCCGTGAAGGCGCTGCGCGAGTTTGGTTCCTTCGATTCGTTTAAGGTGCACGCCAAGCGCTCCAATACTGACTATGAGCTAACCTCGATTGACATCAATCGTCAGGTGGGCGAGGTGCTGTGCGAGGCGTTTCCTGATAAAAAGGTTCAGATGCACGACCCCGATGCGATGGTGCACGTACTGGTGGTCCAGGGTAGCGTTTATGTGTACGCGCGCTCCGAGCGCGGCGTGGGCGGTCTGCCGGTGGGTTCTGCCGGCAAGGTCGTGACGCTGCTTTCCTCGGGTATCGATTCTCCGGTGGCGACCTGGATGCTCGCGCGTCGCGGCGCGGTGTGCGTGCCGGTACATTTCTCTGGTCGTCCGCAGACGCCCGATACGAGCGAGTATTTGGTGCAGGACATCATCCGTGCGCTTGAGCCGGGTGTCCAGATCGGCCGCCTGTACGTGGTGCCGTTTGGCGACTGCCAGCGTGAGATTTCGGTTACCTGTCCCAGCAATCTGCGCGTGATCATGTATCGCCGCATTATGTATTCGGTTGCCGAGCGCATTGCACACATCGAGGGCGCCAAGGCCATCGTTACGGGCGAATCGCTTGGGCAGGTTGCCTCCCAAACGCTTGAGAACATCATGGCCGTCAACGAGGCCGTGAAGATCCCCGTGTTCCGCCCTCTCATCGGTTCGGACAAGCAGGAGATCATCGCGCGCGCCGAGGAGATCGGTACGTTCGATATCTCGACTGAGGCCGCTCCCGACTGCTGCACGCTATTTATGCCGCGCCGTCCCGAGACGCACGCTAAACTCGATGCTGTGCATGAGGCCTGGGAGTTGTTCGATCACGAGGAGATGATCGAGCGCCTGCTCAAGCAGGCCGAGTACATCGACTTCGAGAGCAACACGTATAAGGCCCCTAAGACCTTAAAGCGCAAACATTCGGAGCTTGCTCCGCGTGAGATTTACCAAGATCACGAGTAATTTTGTGCATAGACCGACGATGCGTCTGCATCGTCGGTCTTTTGCTATCTGGGCATTTTGCGGCTAAGTGTTCATTTGCTGACGTGTGCTTGAATAAATGGACAGATTTGTGCAAGGTTTTGGTCAGCTTTTGGTTTGACCGCTAAAACCGGTTTTGGAGCGTGGCTGTTGCAGGGCTCTTTTCCTGACACGATGTTGTTGGGAGGTTTTGCTATGGCGCAGCGCGAACAACACGAACGGGTCAAACGGATGGACCGCTTGGCGGACAAGCTGCTCGGTCATAAGGCAGTGGTGATGGCGATACTGGTTGTCATTGCGATGGCGAGCGGCTTGGCGATGGCGAACCTTGGCGGCGGTGCCAGCGGCGTGTCTTTTGAGCGGACTGATGGTTCGGGCTCGTTGGTGGAGCCGGGATCCGGCGATGCTTCGAGCGGAAAGACATCCGAAGGCTCTTCGCCTAAGGCGTCTGCTGCGGCAGAGGTCTATGTCGATGTTGATGGCGCCGTTGTGTCGCCCGGCGTATATCGTCTCAAGGACGGCGCGCGGGTGGCTCAGGCGATTG
>URYW01000026.1 GCA_900552145.1 uncultured Collinsella sp.
CGTATTGGCATCAGATGATAGACCAGCGCAAGCACTCGCCCTTTTGCGACCCCGCCCAGACACAACCACGCAACCCCCACACCATGTTCGCTTTACAAAACCAAACGCTCGTTCGATACTGGTAGAAGCAAAACGCGAACACGTGTACGGGAGGTAAGGCATATGATCATGAAGAAGCACTCCCTCGCGGGCACCTGCGGCATCCCCACGGAGGACCGCCGCATCTACATCCCGGTGGACGTCAACGGGACCGACGACCCCGACCGCGGCCCGTCCGACCCGGTCACCATCCACTGGCCCGACGGCCGCTCCTGGCAGGTCGAGTCCATCTACTTCCGCTCCGAGTTCGGCCGCGCCCTCTTCGGCAATCTCTGCGTGCGCTACGACGTCTGCATCGCAAAGCAGCGCAAGACGGTCTGGTGGGAGCACGGCGACTGGTTCGTCGAGCGTGGCAGCGGCATGGCGGTGACGCCCGCGTGACAGATCACACCAAGGACTTCGGCGGCGGCATCACGGTGCGCGCCCGCGGCGACAGGCCAGGCCGGCGCGTCCACAAGCAGTACGTCGACGTCTACGCCCGCGCAAACGCCGACGGGACCATGGTCCCCATCCGCGTCTGCTGGCCGGACGGGCGCTGCTTCACCATCGATCAGATCCTCGAGATCGAGCCCTTCGGGGCTATCGTGCAGAACGCCCAGACGGCCACCTACACCGTTCGCTTCGGCCAGTGGCGCACCCAGCTCATGCTCGAGCACTACCACGAGGAGGACGACATCCACGGGGCCGAGGACCACCTGCGCTGGTGGGTCTGGGCGTTCGACAACACCCTCACCAAGAACGACGTGGGGGTGTAGGCCCGTCGCCGGAACGTAAGCGTCGTACGTCAAAAGGCCTCTGTCCTCCGAATGTCCCGTTCAAAAAAGTGATGAGCGCTCGTCAGGGTCAAAATGCTGCATATCAAAATCGCTCAAGCAATCGGCTACAATGCGAAGTGCCGGGCAACGCATACGCGGTGCCCTTTCGCTTTAAGACCTCTTTGCGTGCTTTCCGGGCTACTTGGGGGTCTTTTATCATGTCGCAGAGCAACCGCCAAACGTCAAAAACGTCCGCTAGGCGTAAGGCCATCAAGGCGCTCGTCGGAGTCGAAAGGTTTTCCTGTAATGCACGACGCGAGATCGTCGGCAAAGCGCTCGACTTGGGCTGCGACGTACTCGACGATCCTCTCCGGATCCTGGAGGTCTCCGCGGGATGCCGCGAGGAGCGTCGCCGCGAGCCCGCGCATCTCGTAGCTGATATCGAAGATCTGGTTCTGCTCGGCTTCTGTCATGGATGCCCCTTTCCGGAAACGATGCGTAATCCATATTCTCCCCTTCGGGCCCGCCGCCGGCGGGCCCTTTTGCTGCCGCCGGTATCCGGCATGCGCCGCCGTATGGCCACGGCTTCGTGGCCGGGTGGCACCTTCGCTAAGCCGCGTCAAGGGGGCCCATGAGACCCCGCACAAACCTCCGCTCCGCTCCGGTTGGTGGAGGTCGTCATGGACCTCCCTTGACCCGCCTTCGCTCCGGTGCGGCTTTGCAGGGAGCAAAGCCGACGACGACGCGCGGCGTCGCCATTCGGCTTTGCCCGCAGGGGCGAGATGTTGAGGGCGGGGTGCCCGGAACGGAGGAAGAGATGCAGCAGCTGATGACGAGGGAAATCGCCAAGACGGCTCCAAGGCTCTACGAGCAGGACGGAGCAGAGGACCCCACGGTCTATGCCCACTACTTCTCGTGCATGAACGGATGGGACTGGTGGCTGCTCGAGTTCGACGGCACGGACGAGGCGTTCGGCCTCGTCGAGGGCTACGACGACGAGCTCGGCTACTTCAGCATCAAGGAGATGGCCGAGCTGAACCGCCAGATGGGGTTCGCCGCCGTCGAGCGCGACGAGCACTTCTCCCCGAAGCCGCTCAGCGCCGTCAGGAGGAGGTAGCCGCATGGTCACGGTCGAGTTCGACTCCATGGGCGAGGCGGTCCGCCTCGCCCTCGTGGCCGGGGAGTACGTGGGCGGCGGCCTCGCCGTCCTCCTCCTCGACGCCACGGACCCGCGCTCCGACGGCTACATGGCCGAGTGGGGCGTGCTCACGGCGAACGTGCCGGCTGCGGCCGAGTGGTGCCGCGGGCACGGCAACATCGCCATCGACGCCGCGGTCCCCGCGGCACTCCTCAAGGCACTCGTGGCCGCCGGCATACTCCGGATGGCCGGCCGCTCGGCTGCGTCCGGGATGGCCCGCTACCCGCTGGCCACGGTCGCCGGGCACGCCCTCGACGGCATGGGCGGCCTGACCGAGACCCTCGAGGAGGCGCTCGGCTCGACGGTCGTCGTCGAGTACGAGTCAGGCGGCGACGGCGGCGCGTTCGAGGCGGGGACCGCGACGGCGGGCTCGGCCGAGCTCGAGCGCCTCATCGCCGCCGCGAGGTCCGAGGCCGACGCGTTGGCGGCCGCCGGCGGATGGGCGGCCGTCCGGGTCGGTTTCGGGGACGCCGAGACCATCGACTGCGAGACGGGCCGGACGGTCTACGTCGCGGGGTGAAATAGGAGGAGAGCGCAAGCGCGGTCCGGATGGGCCGCGCTTTTCTTTTCCCGGGGATGCGGAACTCCCGCCGCCCAAGTGCCTTGGACGGTGGGAGCAGGATAAGGGCGCACTACGGGCGTCCGGGATTTTGCGGCGCAACTCGGCGGGCCGAGTTCGTTTCCGCTGGTAGCGTTGCCGGTCAAGCCGGAAAGGCGACGGCGGCCCTCCGTCATACGCGCCCCGAGCGCCGTATGACGGAGGGCCGTTTGCGCGGGCAGGGCCGTATGACGCGTCAGAACCCGTCGGGCGCCGCGGACACCTTGCGCTTCCTGCCGCCGGACGGCGACCCCTTGGGCTTTTTCGGCTTCTCCGGGATACGCCAGACCGGTGCCGGGGCGTCGTTGCAGACCTCCCCCTCGAGCGCCCGCGCGAGCAGCGCGCCCTCGGCCTCCGGCGACGTCATGCCCAGCAGCGGCCCCAAGAACGTCTCGGTGATGTCGCGGCTGGCGAGCGCCATCGGTCCCTCCGCGTCGATCACGAGCGCGCCGTTCTCGCGCGCGCTCCAGGCCATGAGCTCCGACGGGGTGATCAGCGGACGGCGCGCCACGGAGAACGACTTGCCGGACGAGGAGCTCTGCGTCCCCTTGGTGGAGCTCTGCCCGGTCGTCTTGACACTGTAGTCGCCGAGTCGCTTGCTGATCTCCTCCGCCTCGCCGACGGACTCTACCGAGAGGACGACCTGGGTGCCGAGCAGCGCCAGCAGCGCGTCCGACTCTGCCCTGGAGTAGCCGCACCGGGCCTCGAGCAGGCGGGTGTTCTGGAGCACGAAGACGACGTGCAGGCCGATGCTGCGGACCTCCGCGAGATCGCCGAGGAGGCGGGGGATCTTGGGGATCCCGGACCCCTCGTCGATGGCGAGCAGGGTCTCGGCCGGCAGCCTGCCGCCCGACAGGCGCGCGGTCTCGCGCAGCGCCGACAGCGCCTGGGAGAAGATGCACGAGACGAGCGCGCCGCGGTCCCCTCGGTCCGTCGCGCTGGCGATGTAGAGGATGGTGGGCCTGCGCCCGACCGATGCGAGGTCGACCTCGCCGTCCCAGAGCATTCGGCTGACGTCGTCGTCGCAGAAGGACATGAGGTAGTTGCGCGCGGTGGAGACGAGGGCCTCCCCTCCGCCGCCGTTCGACGAGGCGACGAGGAGGAACTGGCGCGCCGGGTTTCCCGCCGGCAGGTCCGCGGCGAGCTCCTCCAGCGACTTCACGGCGCTCTTCCCGTCGCGGGGTTCCAGGAGCGCGAGCACGGTCGAGAGGTTCCGCGCGCCGTCGGGGGTCCGCTCGTCCGTTATCGCGAGCAGGCAGAGGCCGGTCAGCAGGTTGCGGCTGGCGTCCGTGAAGAACCTCTGGCCAGAGGAGAAGGCATCGGGCACGATGGCGGACGACAGCTCGCGGAGCTCGGCCACGGCACCGGCGACGCCCTCGGTCCCGAGTGCCGCGATAGCGCGGTCGAGGGGGTTGAACCTCGCCGACTTGACGGGCTCGTCGAGCCGAATGGCGACGACCTCCATCCCGGCCCTCCTGGCGAGCGGCTCGGTCCATGCGCGGATCTCGGACTTCGGGTCGTGGACGATGACGGAGGTCGGGATCCCGTGGGCGTTGCGGTCGATCGCGGCGGCCACGCTGACGGCAAGAGACCTTCTCGTCTTGCCTGCGCCGCTGCCCGCCCTTATGAGGCAGTGGACGGCGGGGACCATCGCGATCCCGCCGCCGACGCAGCCGGCCGCAACGAGTCCCCTCGCGGCCTCCTTCCCGTCCCACGGCGGGCAGCGCCTTGCGACCCTGGACGGCCTCGACTCGAGCCAGGCGTCCCCGTGCGTGCGCGTGGGCGCGCGGTCGCCGGCGAACGTCCCGTCGTGGAGCCTCAGCCACGAACGTGCCCACGAGACGAGGCCGAGGACCATGATGGTGACTGCGACGGCTGCGACCGCGGCCAGCAGCCCGCCCACTTTCCCGGTTGCCAACGTGTCGGCGAGCGTATCCAACGGGTTGCGGAGGACGGTGTCGGGCTCGGCCCCCGGGTCGCCAACCTGCAAGTGCAACAGGGTGGAGAGGTCGGAGGCGAGCGATGCCATCCACCAGCTCGCGTAGTCCCACGCGCTGACGGTCGCGATGGCGGCGACGACGGCGACTATACCGTGGGCCGCCAGCGTGTCGGCGAGCTCCCTCCTCATGTTGCGGTTGAAGGATTTGGGTTTCATCTTCTCATTGTCCTTTCTATCCTGTTCGCAATCTTCACGGTCGGGGCACTCGACGGCCCGGTGCCGCCGGATGCCAGGATCCGCAGGGCCGAGGCGATGAGCCGCAGGACCCTCTCTCCGGCCTCGTCCCCCATGTCGCGGCCACCGGCGTCCCGCGTGGCCTCCCTTGCGATGAAGGCCGTCATCGCGGCCGCGCGTCCGAGGGCCGGGCCGGCCGACGGCACCTGCCGGAAGATCCGCTCCGCCGTGGGGCACCCCTTTAAGTCGTTGCGTTCGATCGACTGGCCGCGGGCGACCTTTCGGCCGATTGCCTCAAGGCGCCTTTTCGGGATACAGGCCCGGGCCTCGGTGGCGAGGCCGGCCTCCCGCCGCCTCTCCGTCGCCGGGCCGGTTCCGGGCGTGGCGCGTCGCATCGGCGTCTGCTCGCGCGCCGGCGCCCTGTCGGGGACCATGACGCGCAGGGCGGCGTTCTCGCAGCGGAGGCCGAAGTCGTCGGCGGCCCTGCGAACATAGGCGTCTCGGGCCTCCTCGGTCAGGCACTTGAGGTCGGCGCACCTCTCGACGGCCTTCTTATAGCGGTCCAGTGCGCCGGCGAGCTCGGGGAAGTCGGAGGCCGCCCGGTCGAGGGCCTCCCTCAGCGCGGCGGACGTCTCCGGGTGGAACCGCCTGAGGTGGGCGGCCTCGATCCTTCCGTCCGGCGGCAGCTCGATATCGAAACGGTTCCGGTCGATGCGGGAGACGGCGTCCAGCGCGGCCTCCCTCGCGAGGTCGCGCTCGATGTAGGCCTCCCGCAGCAGCGGCGCCATGGCCTTCGAGGAGATCTCGAACCGCGCCGCCTCCATCTTCCGCTTGGGGAGCAGCGCGTCCCACTCGCCCGCGTGGTCGACCGTGAGGATGTGGACGTGGTGGCTCGTGCCGTTGACATGCATCGCCGCGTAGAACTCCACGCGGCTCTCGGGCACACCGGTCATCTTGGAGAAGAGCCTCGGCCACTCGGAGCGCACCAGCGCCTGCCAGGCGTCCAGGCGGTCGAGGCCGGCAGCTGGGGCGATGTCGTTCGGGACCGTGACGACGGTGGTGAGCACCGCACCGCCGTTTTGGGCGATGGCACGTCTGGCTTCTGCCACGGCGACCGGGCCGTCCGCGCCCCAGAGGCCGCCCGTCGAGCCGGTCCTGTTCGCGGCGTAGGCGGCCAGGCCGTCCACGCCGAGCCTCCTGCCGTCCGCCTCGCTTACCTCGATGACGACGCCGCGGCGGGTGCCGGCGTATGCCGCCAGGCCTGCGGCGGTCGCCCTCGCGGACGCTCCCGCGCGGACGACGGAGTGGTTGACGATGACGGGCGGGCTAGCCATCGGCGCGCTCGCGCGCGTGGAGCTTCACCTCGTCGATCTTGCCGAGGCCCGCGCGGCTGAGCTCGCCGGCCTGCGCGAGGTAGTTCTTCCAGATGTCCGCGACGGGGACGTCGTCGAGCGAGGCGTAGGAGGCCTTGAGGACGTCTGCCGACATGAGGCCGGCCATGATGGCGGCAGTCATGGGGCGCGAGAGGACCGCGGCGATGCGGTCCTCGGTGGCGTCGAGCTTGCGCTCGATGTCGAGTGCGGCGACGTCCATGCGGGCGTCGACGACGCCGCGGATGAAGCCCGCGACCTCGTTGCCGTAGAGGTCAAGCCCCTCCGCGGCGAGTGCCGAGCGCAGGAGCGAGCGGATTTCGTCGCTGACGTTGGACTCGTCGAGCGCGGCCCGCGTCTTGAGGGCGGTATAGAGCCTTGAGTCGAGCTTTACGCTTACATTTTTTGTGGACATGTTTTCTCTTCCTATCGAAGAAAAACCGCCGCCCGTGTGGGCGGCGGCAGGCGATCAACTAATAGTCAAGGTCCTCGATATCCTGGAAGGTAAAGGGGTTGTTCGGGACGATCTCAAGATACTGAGCCGGAATCGCGGTGAAGATGCCAAGGTCCTGCCCAAAGCTTTCAAGACGATCCATATAGCGATCGCAGAAGACGTCGTGTGCCTCGTCGAAGCCGTCGACAATGTAGCGACGTGCGGCGATTTTGACGAGCTCATCGTCGGGGATGCCGTAGAGCTCATCGATGTCGGCGAGATACTCGACGGGATCAAGCGGCTGACGGGTGTTGCTGAAGACGATGAAAGCCTCCGGAAGGCCATCGATCTTGCGCTTGAAGCGAAGCATCCAGATGCTCTTCGCGGTCAGAAGCGACCCAATGTTGAGGAAACGGGGGTTGTCGTTGCCGCGGTAGGTGTAGCGGCGGCCGGCAACATCGATGACGAGGGGGAGGCCGTAGCCCTTCTGGACGATCTTGTTTTTGGTGTTAATGGTGCTCATATGAGACTCCTTGGGGTTGGGCGGGGCGCAAACGCGCCCCGCAGATTGCTATGCGACGCCGGCGAAGTGGTGATACGCCGGCCAGTACGTCAGATCGACGCGGCCACCAGCAGCGCCGTTACGGTTCTTCTTGACATCGACATGGAGATCGCGGCTGTCGTTCTCGGCATCCTCGCGGTCGGTCTTGATCGAGAGGATGACGTCTGCATCGAACTCGAGCTTGGCGGTGCCGCGGAAGCTGCCGTCCTTGCCGGTGATGGCGACGGCGATGACGGGGGTGCGCTCGTGATGCGCAATCTGCGCGAGACCGAAGGACACGCGGTCGAGGATATCGGTCGTCGAGAACGCCGGCGTCGATACGGTGACCAGCTGGGCGTAGTCGACAATCACCGCCGGCGGGATGCCATCGCGGATGGCGATGGCGTGCACCGCCTCGGTGAGGCCCTCGATGCTGTGGCCGCGCACGTCGTCCATCGTGAGGTCGTCGACGATGACGAGGTTGTCTGAGATGGCGCGGACGGCCGCGATGGTGCCATCGGCAGCCTCGCGCTTGTCGTCGTCGCTAAAGTCCGCCTCGGTGAGCGGCGTGCCGCCGGGGACGAGGCACGACGCGGCTGGAAGGATGCGACGAACGCAGGCCGCGCGGGCGATCTCATAACTGGCAATCACCACGCGGCGATGGCGCGCCATGGAGAGGCCCATGTTCAAGATGAGGTCCGTCTTGCCGCCGCCGGCGACGCCAGTGAGGAGCACGAGCTCCTCGCCGAGCCCGTTGAGCTCGGCGCTGAGCGGAGCGGGCTCGAAGGTAACGCGGCCGTCGGCGCCGGTGAAGACGGCGTCGAGGCGGTCGAGCAGGGGACGGATGCCGCTGCGGAAGGCCGGCGGCACGGCGGGAGTATGGTTGGGGCTAGACATCGCGCTTCTCCTCGTCAGTGATCGAGTTGATGTAAGAGATGAAACTGGGTGCGAACACGCGGATGTGGCGCATAGCCTTGGTGCACGCGCCGGAGGCGTGCATCAGCTTGTAGGCCGTGGGGCGGCTGACGCCCAGCTCCGTCATGACGCGGTCGGGGGACCAGAAAAGGGGCCCGTCGTTAAGGTGATAATCGACGGAGGCCTCAGTATCCATGTTTCCTCCTTAATATCGTGTGGGATAGAGTGGCTCGCGCAAGCTGACTGTAGTTTCGCTTGGTTTCCTATGGTGAGGAATGGCCGCTGGCAAGTTCGGGTATCAGGTTGGAAACAGGCTGATTACCTGCGAAAATGAATTGTTATTGAATAGTTAAATGGGAGTTAAGATTGCAGAACGGGCTGAGATGGCGGCAACGGGTGGGGCTCGCGCTCGATAAAGAAACCGGTCTGTTGGGGAATTGCTTCACCGTCGACATCGAAGACGACGATCTTGTTTTTACCTTTGACGACACGCCGTTTAATCGGGATGCGCCGATGCCGAGGGTTGATTCGGACGACGTCATATCAAGGCTGATCAACCTTGTCGAGCCCATTCCCGGGCGCACCTATATTGCCCCGGTTCGTGCGGGGCAATATAGGTGCCTAGCGCATGTCGCCGATAGGGAGAATGAATACCGCCTCGTCGACCCTTCCTTCGAGGAGCTCATTGATCTTGCCTATGAAATCGGCCCTCTTTTTGGAACGTATGATTTCGACAGCGGCATGGTCTGCGGCCTAACGGTTCGAGAACCTGTTGACTGGTGGAGGGCGGCCGCCGGTGCGCTATCGTGCGCGATGCGAATGAGGGACGCCGCAAGTGACGAAACGTATTGGCGATTTATGTCTTCAGAGGTCGAGCTGTGCAGGGCGGTTACCGATGAGCTTCGGGTCCTTAAAGCGATCTATATCTCTGATCTCGGATTTCCGGGGGCTTACGGTAGGATGATTACCGTCGGAGAAAGCGAATACCATCGCGCGTTTCCGGCTGTGTCGGCCTCTGACGAACCGGCGGGCGTGTACTATCGAGGTGGATTCGAAAGCAAGGGTGGCGTAAGGTGTGAGCCTTCTCCCTACCCTATCTTTATTCGTCACAGCGATTGGGCCAAGAGACGTTTCGACCTGTATCAGAACAAAAAGCTGTCGGAGTTATCGAAGGGGTTTGTTGTTTCTCCCCAGGATGGCATGCGATCTGTTTGCGTCCGGAATGGCGATTCCGTTGATGCCCTTTACGTGGTTCGCGTCGAGGGAGGTAGCGCCGATTGCGAGGCCGGGTCGGACCCGTATCGATTTGGGGCGCTTCCCGACGGCGGGGACTATTCGGTGTTCGTGAATTCGATTCTTTACCCGAATCCGGTTTGGTACAAAATGTACGGCAACTTATATGACGTCATGGTCAGGGTTCACACAAGGCGCAATTCTCTTGATTATGAGTTGGGAAGAGTCTCGACAGAGTTCTATGAGTGCGCGCTGGAGCGTATCTGGTGCGCCTTCGCGCGACAGGCGATAGAAGGCAGGTCTGTGGCCTGCCGCAATTGTGGCAGGGCCTTTGTGATCCACAGAGGGGAAAGGACTCGCCAGTACTGTGATGCAATCTGTAGGGATTCTTATAACAAGAAGGTGAAGAAGGAGGAAAGGGCTCGGCGGATCAGATGCGTGATCGCGGCGCATTTGGTCGGGCGCTCGTTCACCTTGTCGTCGATATGCGAATGCATCGGGGCGCCGGGTAAGGAAGCGGAAGTTGACTCCGTGATGCGCGAGATGGAACGGGACGGCTGGACGTTTAAGCGTAGGAGCGGGCGGTACCCCTCATTTACAGTGGAATATTCTGCACCTGAGTCTTAACCGACCAAGGGCGCGGACCTACCCGTTCAGCAGACGGCCAATGGTGTCCCCGGCCACACGGGAACGTTCCTCGAATGCATGGGCGTAGATGTTGAGCGTGGTCGAGGCGGACTTGTGGCCAAGCTGGGCCTGAACGGTCTTGACGTCCAGGCCCTCGGCAACGAGAAGGCTAGCGACGGTGTGCCGGAGCTCGTGGACAGTTAGTCCCTGATAGCCTTTTCCCCGCGTGAACGTTCTTCCGCCATAAGTCTTGGTGACGACGCCTATCGTGTATTCGCCCCAGCCGTTATCGACGCAGAAGTTCCGGAAGAACTTGTCGAAACCGTCTGGGTCAATCCGTTGCCCGTATTTTCCGTTGATGACTGGCATGCGCTCGTCCTGGGTGAGAGGCTCTATGGAGTGCTTCTGACGGAGGTCATTGATGTGCTCTAGGTCAAGACGCTGGCTGTTCTTCCAGATGGCGAGTATTCGTGCCAAGGTGTCATCCATGCAAACACGCCGGCCTGCTGAGCCCATTTTGGGATTGCGGAGCACCTTGTCCTTTGCATATTGGTTATAAAACGTGATTGTATTGTTGGAGAAATCGACGTCGCCCCAGCTAAGCCCTAGCATCTCACCGCGTCTGCAACCCGTTCCAAGGATGATGAGGACTCCGACGTATTTGGCATCTCCCTCTGTTTCAATTTTACGGAGCACGGCTTTCCTGAATCTTCGGGCTTCAGAGAGGGTGAGGCTGTTCCTCTTGTTTTCTTGAGGCGGCTTTGGGAAATCGACCATATCTGCGGGGTTGTTGGGAATTTCCCCATCTCGATATGCCTGTTTAAGTACCTGTCTTAGTTTGACATGGACCTTGTAGAGGCCGTTTTCTGAAAGTGGCCTTTCGTCTCCGCAGTCTTCCGTCCACACCGCTCGCCTCGCGCGCTCGGCCGAATATGCATTACGGATTCGCGAGGGAGTTAGGGATGTGAGCGCCATGCCGCGGAAAAGCCTTTCGATCTTTTTGATCTCAAGTGCTTCCCGGTCATAGGCGAGGGGCGAGTTCAATTTGTGCTGGGCATGGAACCTGCTCGAATAGCTTGCAACGGTATCTTTTGATCCAGCAACCTGTCCGTCTTCGTATTCGAGCCGGTAGCGGGCAAGTTCCTTTTTGGCATCCGATTTGAGTCCATGCACCGTTCGCTTGGGCGCGCGTTTGTACCTCCCATTGGCGTCCTTTTCCGGAAGGTTGAAGGTGATGAGCCAAGTGTTGGGCTTTCGGCCCTTTTCGATAGCCATGGGCGCGTCTCCCGCTGATGGGTTGGATACGATACTCCCTGCCCGTGCCTTTAAAGGCACGGGCAGGGAGTATCGTATCCCGAATCGTGAAAAAAATTCACCCACAAGTGCAAAATTGCGGGTGAATTGCGGGTGAAACTTTTTGTAAATCATAAACAACCATGAGCAGAATAGGCTGAATACCTGCTATTTTCTTTACTGTAATTATTATTGATTTACTATAGTTAATAGGAATTACTCCGGGCTCATAACCCGGAGGTCGTAGGTTCAAATCCTGCCCCCGCGACCAAGAACTTGCAGCTCGTCGGCCTAGCCGGCGAGCTTTTTTGTTATTTCGGGACCGTGTTTTCGGTCCAATTCTCGGCCTCTCAAACAAAATCTCGATCTGTAACATCTAGACCCGATTTGGGCGGCTAGGTGTTACAGATTGAGACAAACCGACGGGCCGCCCTGCCCCATCCACCTGCCGCTACCTGCTGTCCGCCGATTTCCGTTGCGCTGTTGTATTCCCATGCCATATCCTCTAGACAACTACGCGGCAACATCGCCGCCGCGCCTACAAGAGAGGAATGTCCATGACCGCACCTGCATCCAAGCTGCTCCAGCCCATTACGGTTGGCCCCCTTGAGCTCAAAAACCGCATTATGTTTCCGCCGCTGACCACCGGCTACGAGGAGCGTGACGGCTCCATTGGCGAGCGCAGCCTGGCTTTTTACGAGCGCTTGGCCCGTGGCGGCGTGAGTTACATCGTCATCGGCGACGTTGCTCCCGTCATGACCGCAAGCCCCACGCCCAAGCTGGCGACCGACGCCCAAATCCCCACGTTTAAGGCCCTGGCCGATGCCGTCCACAAGCACGGCGCCAAGGTCGCGCTGCAGCTGTTCCACCCCGAGTACGACGTGCCCGGTGTCGGCCGCATGGTCATGGGATCCATGGCCGCCGCCAAGGCCGCGCAGGAGGCCAAGGCCGCCGGCGACGAGGAGACCTTTGCCGCCAAGATGGCCGAGTCCAACGAGATCCGCAACCAGGCCTACGCCAAGCTGCACCACGACATGCAGCACTTTGTGAACGAGGCGAGTGTGGAGCAGCTCACCCAGATCAAGGAGGCTATCGCCGCCTCGGCCGCTCGCGCGCAGCAGGCCGGGATCGATGCCATCGAGGTCCACGGCGACCGCCTGGTAGGTTCGCTGTGCTCGGCCATCCTCAACCAGCGCACCGACGAGTACGGCGGCTCGTTCGAGAACCGCGTTCGCTACGCGCTGGAGGTCGTCGCTGCCATTAAGGAAGCCGCGCCGCAGCTGATGGTGGAGTACAAGCTCCCCGTGATCATGGAGAACCCCGACGGCACGCCGCGCGGCAAGGGTGGCCTGCAGCCCGACGAGGCCTGCGAGTTTGCCAAGCTGCTCGAGGGCGCGGGCATCGACATGATCCAGGTCGCGCAGGCCAACCACACCGGCAACATGGGAGACACCATTCCGCCCATGGGCGCCATGCCCTACAACTGGACGCTGCCCGTGGCCGAGCGCGTCAAGGCCCTGGTTTCCGTGCCGGTGGCAACCGTCGGCCGTGTTGTCTCGGTCGAGGCCGGCGAGAAGATTCTGGAAGACGGCGCGGCCGACATCATCGCCTACGGCCGCTCGCTCATGTGCGACCCCGACATTGCGCTGAAGGCCGCCACGGGCGAGCCCATTCGCGAGTGCCTCAACTGCAATAAGGGCTGTGTCGACGCGATTCAAAACCGCAAGTACATCTCGTGCGTGCTTAATGCCGAGAACGGCGACGAGGCGACCATCGCCATCAAGCCGGGCGAGGGCGACAAGAAGATCGCCGTGGTGGGCGGCGGTATTGCCGGCCTGGAGGCCGCGCGCGTGGCGGCCAAGCGCGGTTACGACGTGACCGTCTACGAGGCGAGCGATCATCTGGGCGGCCAGATTGTGCTGGCGGCCGCGCCTCCGCGCAAGGACGAGATCATGCGCTCGGTCGAGTACTACGAGAAGATTCTGCCTGGCCTGGGCGTGAAGGTTGAGCTCAACCATGCCGCTACCGCTGAGGACCTCAACGCCGCCGACGCCGCGATTGTGGCCGTGGGCGCGCACGACGTGGTCATCCCCGTTCCGGGTGCCGACTCGGAGAAGGTCGTCTCGAGCTGGGACGTGCTGGCCGGCAAGGTGGAGCTTACGGGCCGCGTCGCCGTCATTGGCGGCGGCCTGGTGGGCACCGAGACTGCCGAGTACCTGCTGCAGCACGGCTGCGAGGTGGCGATCGTGGAGATGCTCGACAAGATTGCCGCGGGCGAGTCCGAGACCATTCTGCCGCTGATTATGAGCGACTTTGCCGAGCACAACGTGGAGCAGCACGTGAAGACCCGCCTGACCGCCATTACCGACGAGGGCGTGGAGGCTGTTCGCACCACCGAGGACGGCGCCGAGGAGCCGGTGAAGATCGCCTGCGATTACGTGGTGATGGCCGTGGGCTCCAAGGCCAACGCGTTTGACCTGGATGGCGTGACGGTGCCCGTGACCTGCGTGGGCGACTGCTCGGGTGAGCGCACCGCCGACATTGCGAGCGCCATTCGCACGGCGTATCACGCGGCCAACGAGCTGTAGTTGAACATCGCGGCCAGGCGGGACGGTGGCACGGATCCGTCTCGCCCGGCTGTGTCCCGTCGGGTGTCAATCGGTGCGGGGCCTGCAAGCGCAGCAGGTCCCGCCCTTTTTGTTTTGCTCCGGTGGATGGCAATGCGCGGTAATCATGAGGAGTGAGGACGTCTACTGTCTCGCAGATCACTCAAAATTATTGGGGGAGGGGTTAATAACTATATCCTCTATACCAAAGGACATAAAGAGATGCCAATTTTGTTGACAAGCGAATGACGATTAGCTGCGAGTTAGCTACCAGCGTAAATAATCGATAAAGAAATGTCGTAATTTGGTGCCAAATGCCCAGATAACGCCGCGTCTATTTTAATTAACTGCTTTGAGCAAACAGTAAAATGCTACTATCTAACTTGCACGTAAGAAAGCAGATTAACGGTTAAGGCTAAGAAGTGGCAGGTATGTCGGAAGCAACTAGGACTCGCACGCATGCGCCTGAGGTTAGGCAGCGCGCCGTCGAGATCCTCCAAGAGGGGGTCGGTCATCGCGCCCTCGCTGCGGAGCTTGGCATTCCCCAGGCCACGGCTCGTCAGTGGGCCCGCGCGTATGCCGTGGGCGGTGCCGACGCCGTTCTCAACGCCGGTTCGCATCATCACACCTATTCGTACGACGTAAAGCTCGCTGTGGTTAAGGACCGTCTGGAAAACGGCTTGACGGTTCGCGAGGCCATGATCAAGCACAAGATTCCCAGCGAGTCTTCGGTCAAGGCTTGGTGCCGTCAGTACCGCGAGAGCGGTGAGTCCGCACTGGTCGATAAGCCGCGCGGTCGCAAGCCGCGCGTTAAAAAGGCGGAATAGCAAACGGGATGGTGCGCCCACAGGGGCGCATTTTTCTTGCCGCGCCAACTTTTTGGACCGGCGCGAGCCTATTGGGACATCCTCCAAAGTGCCCAATAAACCGCGCGCAGTGGCCCGCGCGTCCGTCGCTGCGGTAAAGGGACGTCACCCCTCTACTCCAATGCGGACAGACTCCTTGCCCCGTACGCCTAAAACTCCCCAGTTGACCGAAAACCTGCCACCGCAACCCCGTAATTGAGCTATAACTTTAAACAATTGCAGCGTTTTTGCATGGGGGAGTGATGGTATGACGCTACTGTATTTCCTTACCCTGTTTCCGCTGGTACCGGCGCTGGGCATGCTGCTCGCGCGCGGTGACCGCACCCGCGATGCGGTGGGGCTCATAGGCTCCGGCATTATTATGGCGGTGACAGTTGTAGTCGCCGTCATGTTTTTTGGCACGGGTCCGCAGAGCTTTGAGGTTGCCCCCGGCACCTCGCATGTGCTCTCGATCATCAGTTCCGTTATCGACGTCATCCTGTGCGCCGTCATCCTGTACAACGCGTACAAATATAGGAACGCGCTCACCACGGTGCTCAGCGTAGTCCAGTTGGTGGGCTCGCTCGCCTTTGCAGCCATGACGCTGCCCGCGACCGAAGCCGTCACCGCAACCCCGCTCTACCTGGACTACATGAGCGTGATCATGGTCCTCGCCGTCGGCATCGTCGGCAGCCTTATCTGCGTGTATGCCCTGGGCTACATGAAGGACTTCCAGGCCCACGACGAGCACGAGGCTGCGCTGCGCGGGCAGACCGCGCCCGACCGTCGCCCGCAGTTCCTGGCGCTTATGTTCCTGTTCCTCTCAGCCATGTTCGTCATCGTGACGAGCGACAACCTTGAGTGGCTGTTCTGCGGCTGGGAAATCACCACCGTGTGCTCGTTCCTTATGATTGGCTACACGCGCACGCCCGAGGCCATCAAGAACGCCTTCACCCAGATCATCCTCAACATGCTGGGCGGTATCGCGTTTTTGGCCGGACTCATGTACCTGCACGTTAACAGCATGCCGCTGACCATCTCGGGCATGATCGAGCTTTCCGGCGCCGGAACCGCGCAATCTGCGCTGCTGGTGATGCCGGTCATTCTGTTGTCGCTCGCCGCGCTCACCAAGGCCGCACAGATGCCGTTCCACACGTGGCTGTTGGGTGCCATGGTTGCCCCCACGCCCACGAGCGCCCTGCTGCACTCGTCAACCATGGTCAAAGCCGGCGTGTTCCTGATGGTCAAGCTGAGCCCACTCTATGCCATCTATCCCGTGACCGGCTTTATGGTCACGAGTGTGGGTGCCATCACGTTTTTGCTCGCTGCCCTCATGGCCATCTCGCAGAGCAACGCCAAACGTGTGCTCGCGTACTCCACCATTTCCAACTTGGGCCTTATCAGCGCCTGCTTGGGTGTCGGCGCGCCCGAGGCCGTATGGGCCGCCATCTTCCTAATCCTGTTCCACACGGTGGCAAAGTCGCTGCTGTTCCTGTGCGTGGGCACGGCCGAGCATCATATCGGCAGCCGCAATATCGAGGACATGGACGGTATGTTCAGCCGCATGCCGCACCTGACGCGCCTTATGATGCTGGGCATCATGGGCATGTTTGTGGCGCCGTTTGGCATGCTCGTGTCCAAGTGGGGCGCCCTGGTGGCGTTTGCGCAGACCGGCAACGTGCTCATGATCATGGTGCTGGCCTTTGGCTCGGCCGCGACGTTCTATTTTTGGGGCAAGTGGCTTGCCAAGCTTTCGGGCGTCGACCCCACGGCTCAAAACGTCGAGGTCAATGTCCATAAGACCGAATGGATGGCGCTCAACACCATCGCCGCGCTGCTGATTCTGTGCTGCGTGGCGTTTCCGGTTATCTCGAGCGGTCTGGTATCGCCCTATCTCGCCATGGTGTTTGGACGCGTGCCGTACGTTATTGGCAAGGACGCCATGTATCTGATGGTGGTTATCGTAGCGTTTATCGCCGTGGTGCTGCTGACGTCGTTCCGCGTGAGCAATAAGCCGCACGTCAACGTGTACCTTTCGGGCGTGGGAACCGACAAATATCGCCATTTCCGCGGCTCGATGGGACGCGAGGTGAAGGCCGAAAAGCGCAATTGGTACTCGGAGGACGCCCTTGGCGAGAAGCGTATTGGCCCCGCGGGTAGCGTCGTGTGCTGCAGCATTATCTTGTTTGCGCTGCTGTGTTGCGCGTGGATTGGGCCCGAGCGGCTTGCCATGAGCGCGCCCTCGGTGTTGCGCGGCAAGTATTTTGAAGGTTCGGGCGTCGTGGGCATCTTTATTGGCACCGTGGCGTTTGCCTTGATTGCGCCTTTGGTTGGTGGCCTGATCGACGGCGTTGACCGTAAGCTTTCGGCTCGCATGCAGGGCCGCGTGGGCCCGCGCCTGCTACAACCCTTCTACGATGTGGCCAAGCTCCTGCGCAAGGCCCCCGCCAGCGTAAACACCATGGACGACACCTACATGGCGTGCGCGCTCATCTTTACCGTGGTGGGCGGCGGCATCTTTGTGTCGGGCTCCAACACGCTGCTGTGCGCGTTTATGGTTACCCTCGCCGCGATCTTTGTGGTGTTGGCGTCCGCCTCGACGCAAAGCCCGTTTGCTCAGGTCGGCGCCGACCGCGAGCTGCTGCAGGTCATGAGTTACGAGCCCGCCGTTCTGCTGATGAGCGTGGCCCTGTACCTTGCCACCGATAGCTTCGATTCCATTGCCGTGACGGGGCAGTCGGCCCCCATCATCGTGTACAGCGCGCCTATTTTCCTCGCACTGCTCGCGGTGCTTACCATCAAGCTGCGCAAGTCGCCGTTTGACCTTTCGTACTCGCATCACGCGCATCAGGAGATTGTCCAGGGCGTCGCCACCGAGATGAGCGGCGGCACGCTGGCCAAGATGACCCTTATGCACTGGTGCGAGACCGTGCTGTTTTTGATGTGGGTGGGCATGTTCTTTGTCTGGGACAACCCGGTGAGCTGGGTGGTCGCCCTGGTCGTGATGGTCGCGACGTATTTTGTCGAGGTCCTGATCGACAACACCTTCGCACGCAGCACCTGGCGCAGCTGCTTTAAGCTCGGCTGGGGCGTGGCGCTGGTGTTTGGCCTGCTCAACCTTATGCCCATCCTCGTCGACGTGTTTATTTAGGAGGCGGCATCCATGGATCATAAAATGTCGCGCTCGCCGTGGGTTATTCATTACGACGGCTCGAGCTGCAACGGATGCGATATCGAGGTGCTGGCCTCGCTCACGCCGCTGTTCGATGCGGAGCGCTTTGGCGTGGTCAACACCGGCAACCCCAAGCACGCGGATATCTTTTTGGTGACGGGTTCGGTCAACGCTCAGAACCTGCCCGTCGTGCGCCAGATCTACAACCAGATGCTCGAGCCCAAGTGCGTGGTGGCCTGCGGCATTTGCGCGTGTGCGGGCGGCGTGTTCCGCGATGCGTATAACGTGATCGGCGGCGTGGACCGCGCGATTCCCGTGGACGTGTACGCGCCCGGATGCGCCATTCGCCCCGAGACCGTGATCGACGCCATCGTTGAGGCGTGCGGCATCTTGGACCAGAAGGAGGCCGTGATGCGCGCTGGTAGCGATCCGCTTACCGTGGGTGGTGCCGCTACCTGGGACGGTGGCGTTGAGCTGGGCGAGGACGGGTTTGTGGCTGCGGGGGCTGGGACTGATGGTACCGGTGACGCGCCTGCCGGGAAGTCCGCCGCGCCCGTCGCTGGCGACGCACCTGCTGAGACGTCCGCCGCGCCCGCCGCTGCAAAGGAGGCCGAGTAATGCAAAAGGCTATCTATACCACCGTCGTGACCGACGAGCTCCTGGCGCATGCCCAGGCGCTCAAAGGTACCGGCGCGCGCTTTGTGCAGATGCATGCCGAGCGCTGTGTGGACGACGGATCGTATCGCTTGGTCTATACGTTTATCGACGTTCGTGCTGCTCAGGAGCATATTGCGCAGGACGGCAGCTATGCGATCGAGAACCTGGTGGTTGAGGGCATCGACCAGTACCAGGAGATTCCGTCCATCAGCTCGTACTATCCGGCGGTATTCCCGTTTGAAAACGAGGCGCACGACCTGTTTGGTCTTGCCATCACCGATATGCAGATTGACTTTAAGGGCTTTTTCTACCAGGTCTCGACTGCCGAGCCCATGAGCGTTATCACGCCCGAGGTGAAGGCCGCGCGCGAGAAAGCCATGAAGGTGCGTGCCGCCGCCGAGGCCAAGGCGCGCAAGGCCGCTGCCGAGAAGGCCGCCGCGGCTGCGGCTGCTGCAGGGGAGAGCGCTGCGAGTGCCGGCGATGCTTCGGCTGCGGCGAGCGCCCAGTCCGCTGCGGCTGCCGGCTCCGATGCTCAGCACGATGAAACTGCTGCGAAGGCCGCGCTCAAGGCCGCTGAGATGGAGGCAAAGCTCGCCGCCATGGATCCCGAGAAAGCGGCCAAGGTCCGCGCGGCGCTTGCCGCCAAGGTCGCCCGCGACAAGCAGAAAAAGGAGGCGTAAGGTCCATGGCACATCGCTCCGTTATTCCGTTTGGCCCGCAGCACCCGGTGCTGCCCGAGCCGCTTCATCTGGACCTGGTGATTGAGGACGACCGCGTTCTCGAGGCAATTCCGCAGATCGGCTTTGTGCACCGCGGACTCGAGAAGCTCACCGAAAAGCGCGACATGCACCAGTTTGGCTACATCGCCGAGCGCATCTGCGGCATCTGCGCCGTGGGCCACAGCTGCGGCTATGCCAGCGCCTGCGAGCGCATGCTCGACATCGAGGTGCCCGGCCGCGTGCAGTATATCCGCACCATTCTGCACGAGCTTTCGCGCATTCACTCGCACCTGCTGTGGCTGGGCCTGCTCGCCGATGCCTTTGGCTTCGAGGCGCTGTTCTATCGTTCGTGGACGCTGCGCGAGCAGATTCTCAAGATCTTTGAGAGCACCTGCGGCGGCCGCGTGATTCTGTCGATCAACGAAATCGGCGGCCTTAAGCACGACATCGAGGACTCCGAGCTGGCGGGTATTGTCCAGACGCTCGACGCCATGCGTCCCGACTACGAGGCCCTGGTGCATACGTTTTTGGACGACAATAGCTGCGGCGAGCGCCTGCATGGCGTGGGCGTGATCAGCAAGAAGGACGCGCTGGGGCTTTCGATGGTCGGCCCGTTTGGGCGCGCTTCGGGCGTGGACTACGACGTGCGCATGTTTGGCGACGGTGCCTATGCGGACTTGGCTGCATTTGAGCCCATCGTTGCTACCGATGGCGATTGCTATGCCCGCTGCCAGGTGCGTTGTGCCGAGGTCACGCAGGCCATGGACATCATCAAGGAGCTTGCGGGCAAGATTCCGCACGACGGTATCGGCGGGCGCACCAAGCTGACGCCGGCCGACGGCGCGCGTGGCGAGGTTGTGATTGAGCAACCGCGCGGCGAGGCGTATTACTATGTGCGCGGCAACGGCACCAAGAACCTGGACCGTTTCCGCGTGCGCACGCCGACGTCGCAAAACCTGGCGGGTCTGACGCATGCGCTGCAGGGCGTGCTCCTTGCCAACGTGCCCATGATTATCCTGACCATCGACCCCTGCATTAGCTGCACGGAAAGGTAGGCGCGGCATGAGTTTGCTGACATTTGCCAAGACGGCCTTGGGCTCTATGGTCAAGCAGCCGGTCACGGTTTGCTATCCGCAGGAGAAGCTGGCAGCGCCCGAGCGCTTGCGCGGGCATATCGTCAACGACATGGACGTGTGCATCTGCTGCGGCATGTGTGCGCGCCGTTGTCCGGCGGGCGCACTTGCGGGCGATCGCAAGGGCGGTACCTGGTCGATCGATCCGTACGCTTGCGTGGTGCGCGGCGAGTGCATCGAGAGCTGCCCCAA
>URYW01000027.1 GCA_900552145.1 uncultured Collinsella sp.
GGTAAAGGGCACCTTGGGCCACGCGGTCGAAGCACTCTCACGCTGCGCCTCAAACGTGTACTTGCGGCTCGCGAACGCGGGGGCATCCGTGGAGGGCGCCACCGGCGCGGCATCGCCTTGCTCGTAGGCCTCGCCCGCGGCCGTGGCATCGGCCAGGCGCTCGGCCTCCTGGTCCTTGAGCGCTGCCATGAGCGAGCGGATGCGGATGCGCGCGGCACCCAGGTTAGACACCTCGTCGATCTTAAGCACGGTGTAGATCTTGCCGCTGGCTTCCAGAATCTCCTGCACCTGATCGGTGGTCAGAGCGTCCAGGCCGCAGCCGAAGGAATTGAGCTGGATCAGGTCCAGGTCGTTGCGCATCGTCATAAAACGGGCGACGGCGTACAGGCGGCTGTGGTACATCCACTGGTCGACGACGCGAATCGGACGCTCGGGCTTTACCAGATGCGCAAGCGAATCCTCGGTAAAGACCGCAAAGCCAAAGCTCGAGATAAGTTCGGGCAGGGCGTGGTTGATCTCGGGGTCGTTATGGTAGGGACGACCGGCGAGCACGATGCCGTGACCGCCATGGTCCTCGACCCACTTAAGAGCCTCCTCGCCCATGGTCTGGATATCCTCGTGGAAACGCGCATCGGCCTCAAAAGCAGCGTTGACGGCGGCATCGACCTCGGAGCGCGTGATCTTGGGACCGCGCACGCGACCGCGACCGGCTTGCGCATCGGCCACACGGTCGACGGCGAGCACCTGGTACAGACGGCGCTTAAGCTCGGTCTTATCGTGATACGGCACAAACGGATACAGGAACTCGATGTTCTGTTCGCGAATCTCGTCGATGTTGAGCGCCAGCGCTGTGGGGTAGCTCATGACGATGGGGCAGTTGTAACAGTTGCCAGCCGTCGGATCCTCCTTGCGCTCCCAGCGCACGCACGGCATCCAGATGAAGTCGACATCGCGGTCGATGAGGTTCATCACATGGCCGTGGCTCATCTTTGCCGGGTAGCACACGCTCTCGGACGGCATGGACTCGATGCCCGCCTGGTAGGTCTTTTTGCTCGACTGGTCGGACAGCTGCACGCTAAAGCCCAGGCGCGTAAAGAACGCGTGCCAGAAGGGGTAGTTTTCGTACATGTTGAGTGCGCGCGGGATACCCACGGTGCCGCGCGGGGCCTCGTCGGGACTCAGGATCTCGCGGTTAAAGAGCAGCTCGTTTTTCTTTTTGAAGAGGTTGGGGGCCTCGGTCTTTTGCTTTTTGTGGCCGGCGCCCTTCTCGCAGCGGTTGCCGGTAATGAAGCGCCTGCCACCGCCAAAGTCGTTGACGGTGAGCTGGCAGTTGTTGGAGCAACGGCCGCAGCGGACGTGCTTTTGCGTCACGGTGAGGTGCGCGATGTCCTCAGCCGAGAGGATGGTCGAGGTGCCGTCGGCGCCGGCACGATCGCGGGCGAGCAGAGCCGCACCATAGGCGCCCATGCAGCCGGCGATGTCGGGACGCACGGCGTGAACGCCGGTGAGCTGCTCAAACGCGCGCAGCGTGGCATCGGACATAAAGGTGCCACCTTGGACGATCACCTGGCTGCCGATCTCCTTGGGGTCGCGCAGCTTAATAACCTTGAACAGGGCATTCTTGATGACGGAATAGGACAGGCCGGCGGCGATGTCGCCCACCGTGGCGCCTTCCTTTTGGGCCTGCTTAACGCGCGAGTTCATAAAGACCGTGCAGCGGCTGCCCAGGTCGACGGGGGCCTTGGCATGAATGGCAGCGTTGGCGAACGCGCGCACGTCCATGTTCATAGACACGGCGAAGCTCTCGATAAAGCTGCCGCAGCCCGACGAGCAGGCCTCGTTGAGCATGATGTGCTCGATGACGCCGTCCTTGACGCGCAGGCACTTCATGTCCTGGCCGCCGATGTCCAGGATAAACTCGACGCCGGGCAGGAATGCCTTGGCGCCGCGCAGGTGCGCAACGGTCTCGATCTCGCCGGAGTCGGCCTTGAGGGCCTCGATGAGCAGCGCCTCGCCGTAGCCCGTGGTGGTCACGTGGCCGATGGTGCAGCCGGCGGGGATGTGGTTGTAGAAATCGGCCATGATGACCTTGGCCGTGCCCAGGATGTCGCCGTTGTTGTTGCCGTACCAGGTGTGCAGCAGCTGACCGTCCTCGCCCACGAGCGCGGCTTTCATGGTGGTGGAGCCGGCGTCGATGCCGATGAACACGCGGCCGGTGTAGCCTTCGAGCTTGCCCTTGGGGACGACCTCGGCGTCGTGGCGGGTTTTGAACTCGGCAAAGTCCTCGTCGGTGGCAAAGAGCGGATCCAGACGCTCGACCTCGGCACCCTGCGTGTCGCCCAGGGCATCGATGGCCTCGATGAGCTGCGGGAACGTGCTGAGCTTGTTGGACTCGTGCGCCATGGCGGCGCCGCTCGCCACAAACAGGTGGGCGTTTTGGGGCACAATGCGGTGCTCCTCGTCCAGGTTGAGCGTGAGGTAGAAGCGGTGGCGCAGCTCGGAGAGGTACTGCAGCGGGCCGCCCAGGAAGGCAACGTTGCCGCGGATGGGACGGCCACACGCCAGGCCCGAAATGGTCTGGGTCACGACAGCCTGGAAAATGGAGGCGGCCACGTCCTCGGGGCGGGCGCCCTCGTTGAGCAGCGGCTGGACGTCGGTCTTGGCAAAAACGCCGCAGCGGCTGGCAATGGGATAGATGGTGGTGGCGTTGGCCGCGAGCTTGTTGAGGCCACTGGCATCGGTGTGCAGCAGGGTTGCCATCTGGTCGATGAACGCGCCCGTGCCGCCGGCGCAGGTGCCGTTCATGCGCTGCTCGATGCCGTTGTCGAAGTAGATGATCTTGGCGTCCTCGCCGCCCAGCTCGATGGCGACATCGGTGGCCGGAATGAGGGTCTCGACGGCACGCTTGCTGGCGATGACCTCCTGGACAAACTCCAGGTCGAGCCACTGGGACAGCAGCAGGCCGCCCGAGCCGGTAATGGCGCAAGTCATCTGGGCCGTCGGCAGCACGGTCGCAGCGCCCTCGAACAGGTCACGGGCGCAGGCACGGACGTCGGTGTGGTGGCGCTGGTACTTGGCGTAAACGATCTGGTTGTCGTCGTTGAGCACGGCGAGCTTGACGGTGGTGGAGCCCACGTCGATGCCCAGGTGCAGGTTGCCACGAGCGTTCTCGGGGTTGAAGATCGCGCCTTCGGGGGCGTGGGCGGCGGTGGCGGCTACGGGTTCAGCGGCGATGGCGGGCTCGCTAGCGACGGACGTCTCCCCTGCCGCGTTCTTGGCATCGGCAACTGCCTCGGCAACTTTCTCGGCAGCTGCGGTCGCGGCCTTCTGCGCGGCATCCACCACGGCGGGCGCAGCCTCACGCGCGGCAGCGACCATACGGTCTTTAATGCCCTCGGCGAGTTTGCTCATTGTCTCTCCTCTTAGTTGTTGGACTCGACGGCTGCGGTGGTGTCGGCCGCGTCCTCGAGCTGCAGGTTCAATAGCTTCATGCCGTATTCCGGCACGTTGATATCGATGGGTTGGCCATACAGGTCACCAGGGCGCACAAAAGCGAGCACCGTCATAATGCGCGCCATGGCCTCGGGCGATTCGGTGAGCCCACGCTCAAACCAGCGCTGAATCATGCCGACCTCGGCACTCACGACGTAGGTGACGTAGTAGTCAAAGAACGTGCCCAGCGCCAGGCCCAAAATGCCCGTCTGCGCACGCGGCACCACAGCCTCACGAGCGGTGTCGATGATCCTTTTAATGAAGGCCTGGTCGCCGCCCGGACCCAGCAGCGCACCGATTAAGTCGCGGTTGGCCGCAAGATAACGCAGCAGCTCAACCGAACCGGGCGCCGGCTCGAGCTCATCGATGTTGTGATAGAGATCGGGCAGCTGAGCTGCGGTGATGAGCTCAATACGCTCACGGATCTCGGCCAGCAAGCCGTCCTCGATTTGATTGATAAAGTCGGGGATATCGCGGTAGTGCGAATAGAACGTGCGGCGCGTAAGGCCAGCGCGCTCGGTGAGCGACGCGACATTAATGCGCGAAAGGTCGCCGCTTTCGGCAAGCTCGCTGGCAAGTGCCTGGCGAAGGGCACGCTGCGAGCGAAGGGACCGGCGATCGCATTTCTCGAGCTGGGACAAGCGTCCTCCTTGTTACTCAGCCTGTGCGCTATTGCACAGTGCGAGTATTATTGCACACCGTGTGCATCAACACGTAAAGGCAATATTTTGGATGTGACGAAGAGACAGTCCTTTTGTCACATCATTCGATGACGGTGCGAGAGTTTTGCTTGCGCATGGTGGCGAGCATGTGTTTGGGGACGGCGTGGACCATGCAGCTGCCGATGGTCGCGCTCGCGGCGGCCTTGGCTGCATCGCTTGCGTTTTTGGTCGCGTAGCTGTGGCGGAAACGCTTGAGCATGGCGATGTCGTTGCCGCCGTCGCCGTAGACCGCGACCTCATCCTCGGCAATACCGTAGTAGCCCGCCAGCCAGGCCACGCTCTCGCCCTTGTTGCACGCCACGTCCGTGATCTCGAACATCACCGGATCGAACGGCGCGTTGACCACGCGGTCCGATCGCTCGGCCAAATATGCCTTAAGGTCGCGCTCCAGCTCGGGCGAGGTCACGCGGCAGTTGATCTTGCACACATCGTGGCGCAGGATGTCACCGATCGACTGGTCGAAATACTGCTCCTCGTGATACCCGCCACGTGCACGCATGCCGCGCATCACAATACGCTTGATGGGGCTGTCCTTTTTAAAGCCCGCCTGATGCATCTCGAACGAACCGCTCGAGAACATGCCATCGGGCGTGGAGCAGTCGAAGCAAATGTCCGGGAATGCCTTGAGCAGCTCCTCGGTAACCTGCGGATCGATGGTCCAGGTTTTGAGCACCTCGCCATGACTGTCGCGCACGATTGATCCATTGGAGCAGCAGGCGTCAAGCGCCAGGCCCGTAAAGCCATGCTCGCCGATCGGCAGCGTCGAGCGTCCGGTCGCGGGAACCACATGCAGGCCAGCCTCGGTCAGCTCGCGAATGGCGCGGCGGATGGTTCCGTCGGCCTCGTGCAGGGCGTTCAGCAGCGTTCCGTCTAAGTCACTCGCAAACATCTTGATCATGGGCATGCCTCTCCTTCGTCTGCACGATATTGTAGACGAGAACGGGCGTGCCCCAAGAGAGGCGCGCCCGTCAGGCGAAAGATTGTCCTACACCGCGGCGGAGCCGTGTTCGCCGGTGCGTATGCGGATAACCTCCTCGACCGGCTCGACCCAAATCTTGCCGTCTCCAACGGTGCCGCAATCTTGGAAACGGCGCGGCAACGGGCGCGAAACGAACGGGAAATACGCGAGCAAGGGAGCCGTGAGCGCGCCCATCCCGGCTAGCGCCGAAACAGCTCGTGGGCGCGGTCGCGGAGATTAGTTGCTCGAATGACGCCTTCGTAGCGATTGATGCGCAGACGCGGGAAGGCATTGAAAAAGCGCAGGTCACGACGACTGAGTGACACGCTCGGTACCGGACGGCCCATGCGCTTGCCGGCAAGGCGACGACTGAGCGACGGACGCGGCATGCTCGGCGCGGCATCGGCCACGCGGCGGGCAGCGAGCGCCAGGCCGCGAGCACCATCCGCGATAAACGTCGGCATCGAAGCCTTCTCACGAAGGGCATCGAGCGTCGCGTCGCCCAGCTCGGCCAGCCACGCGTTAACGGCACGGCTGCGGATATGCGTCTGCGCCACCGAGTCGATCGCCGAATCGGGAATACGTTCGAGCATGGAGTCGGACGCATCGGCAAGCGACTCATTGATGCGGTCGGCAAGGTCGGCCCGGACGCGCTCCAACTGATCGGACAGACGCCGCCAGCTCGCCAACGAGCACACCGCGTCGACCATCATCGCGACCGCGACGATAAAGGCGGACAGCCGCACAATCAGCACCGGCAGATGGGCAAGCAGGCCCAACACCGCCGGCTCCACCACGCGACAAATGCACAACGCACCCAGGCCAAACGCGCATGCCCAGTACAGACAGATGCGTCCGTGCAGGTTAAACGGCAGGTGCGAATAGTCCCAAAAGCGAGCGCCTGTTGTTTTTTCCAGCAGCACGCCTACACTGTACTCGATCACGCTGCATACGAGCGCTGCAGCGACAAACTGGCTCGAGGCATCCGGAATTCCGCGCAGCAAAAGCCAGCAGGCTATGCCGCCCACACCATAGATAGGACAACACGGTCCCAGCAAAAAGCCGCTGTTGGCAAAGCGTCCGTGGTTGAGCATGGCGCAGACCGTCGATTCCCATGCCCAGCCGCAAAACCCGTAGAAGGCGAACGAGAGCACCAGTGCCGAAAGCGGACAGGCGGCAAGCGTCGCGCCGTCAAATGCCATGTCGATCGCGGTCCCCACCGTCTACCCTCTCCTCTTTTCATTCGAATCTTTGCTCGAGCCGTCGCTCGAGCCCTCGCTCAAATCGTTCGCGTCGTCTTTGCGCGGCAGACGGCCGGCGACCGTCTCGCGCAGCGCGCACCATTTATCTGCCAGGCATACAATCCAAGCCTCACGACACGTCGGCGGCACCGGCACCAGCGGAAACATATGCCGCACGATAATATTCCGCTCGCGCGACGTCAGCTCAAAATCTTCCTCCGCACGTGCCAGGGCAAAAAACGGATGCCGAAATCCGTGCAGTCGATGGCTCGGGTCGGGGTCGTGCCAATCGTAGAGAAAGTAATCGTGTAACAGGGCTCCGCGCAGCAGCGAGGCACGGTCGACCGAAATGCCAGCACGGCCCAAGCGCTCGGCAAAGGACAGGCTCGCCCGCGCTACCGAAGTCACATGTGCATAGACCGTCACGTCACCATGCTGGATAAACTCGTGCGTCAGGTCCAAGCGGCCTGCCTGGGCCAGCTGGCGGGCGGCATCGTCGACCTCGCGCGCGATTTTCTCGGCACGAACGGCACTGGACATGCTGCCTCCTTCCAGCGGCTCACGGCGGCAAACCACGGACTGCACGCATTGAATAAAATCATCATCGAATTTACTAGTATGGCATCGGACAAAACGTTTTGCCCCGCCAGTTGGCGAATTACCGCGCCGCCGTCACATATCAAATGCCAAAATGTGCGAGACTGTTTTGTGCAATTGTGCCGGCCGAGGGAGCGCCGGCGCTCGATTCGCATGGAGTAACCCACAACGATGCTGCTTACGCAAACGACAACGCCCGAGGACGTCAAGGCTCTTAATCGCGCCGAGCTCCCGCAGCTCTGCGACGAGATTCGCCACGCCATCCTCGAAAGCTCCGCCGCTGTCGGCGGACACGTTGCCCCCAACCTGGGCGTCGTTGAGCTCACGGTCGCGCTCCATCGCGTGTTTAACTCCCCCACCGACAAAATTGTCTTTGACGTGTCGCACCAGACCTACGCCCACAAGGCGCTGACTGGGCGCGCGTACACCTATATCGATCCGGAGCGTTATGGTGAGGCTTCTGGCTTTGCCAATCCCGACGAGTCCGAGCACGACCTGTTTGCCATGGGGCATACCTCGACCTCGGTGAGCTTGGGCTGCGGCCTTGCCCACGCGCGCGACCTGGCGGGTGACACGTATAACGTCATTACCGTTATTGGCGACGGTTCGCTTTCGGGCGGCCTGGCGTTTGAGGGCTTTAACAATGCCGCCGAGCTCGACAGCAACCTGATCATCATCGTCAACGATAACGACCAGTCCATTGCCGAAAACCACGGTGGCCTCTATCGCAATCTGGCCGAGCTGCGCGCCAGCAACGGTGCCTGTGAGCGCAACGTCTTCCGCGCGATGGGGCTCGACTACCGCTATCTGGACGCCGGTAACGATGTGTTGGCCCTCGTCGACGCGTTGCAGGAACTGCGCAATATCGATCACCCCATCGTGCTGCACGTCTCCACCGCCAAGGGCAAGGGCTTTGAGCCAGCCCAGAACGACCCGGAACGCTGGCACCACGTGGGTCCGTTTGACATGGCGACTGGGCGCAAGCTCTGCCCGGGCCATCCGAGCGAGCCCGCACCGCGCACCTATGCCGATATTACGGGCGAGGCGCTCAGCACCGCCATCGAGCGCGATTCGCAGGTCGTGGGCATCACGGCCGCCACGCCCTACATCATGGGCTTTACACCCGAGCTTCGCGCTGCGGCAGGTAAGCAGTTTGTCGACGTGGGCATTGCCGAGGAGCACGCCGTAACTTTTGCCACCGCGCTTGCGCGCTCGGGCGCCAAGCCAGTCTTTGGTGTGTACGGCACGTTTTTGCAGCGCGCCTACGACGAGCTGTGGCACGACCTGTGCCGCAACGATGCCCCCGCAACCATCTTGGTGCTTGGCGCGTCGATCTTTGGCACCACATCCGAGACGCACCTCTCGTTCTTTGATATTTCCATGCTGGGCGCTCTTCCCAACATGCGCTACTTGGCGCCGGCCTGCATGGAGGAATACCTGTCCATGCTGAGCTGGTCGCTCGATCACCGCGAGCATCCCGTGGCGATCCGCGTACCGGGCATTGGCCTGGTTAGCCGCCCCGATTTGGCGCCCGCCGAGGACACCGACTACAGCGCCGTTCGCTACAACGTGGTGCGCCAGGGCCGCGACGTTGCCGTGCTCGCGCTCGGCGATTTCTTTGAGCTAGGCGAGCGTGTGGCAAACCGCTTGGCCGCCGAGTACGGTATCGAAGCCACGCTCGTCAACCCGCGCTTCGCAACCGAGCTCGACCGCGAGTTCCTCGACAGCCTTGCCGCCGAGCATCGCGTCGTCGTCACCCTCGAGGACGGCATCTTGGACGGCGGCTGGGGCGAGCGCGTGGCGTGCTACCTGGCCTGCACGCCCGTGCGCACGCGCACCTTCGGCATCGCCAAGGGCTTCCCCGACCGCTACGACCCCAACGAGCTGCTCGCTCAGAACGGCATGACGGTCGAGAACATGGCCGCCGAAGCCGTAAGGCTACTCAACGAGTAAGAAAACCTCCGCAAGGGAAGCATCCCTGCGGAGGTTTTAATTTTCGCGACGCGATTATCTCAATCTGTAACATCTAGAGCCCGAATTCCCGTCTAACTGTTACAGATTGAGACATTCGAATTCCCCTGAAGAGAAAATCTCAATCTGTAACAGCTACTCGGCAAAAAAGGCTGCAGATGTTACAGATTGAGACAGAACAGTAAGGCATGCCGCCGCATCGGCCAGAACCACCACAAAGGTGCCTGTCCCCTTTGTGGTGGTTTTCGCTGCCGCCATTATAGCGACCGCTGTGAGCGATCATGTCGTCCGCGAAACACTATTTCAGCTGCAATAACTGACGTTTGCCCAGATAAAACCTGCCAAAATTAACCTGTCCCTTTTTGGTAGGTAGAATTACCCATAAGTTAAGTATGTTTCTGAGTTATTTCGTGTTGACCCATTTGAGCGCGATAGGGTATAACTCTACTCAACCGCTAGGGATTTTATTGAGAAAGGTGTTCTACCATGAGCAAGAACCTCTCCCAGCAGGTCGTTCTCGACCGCCGCGGCTTCGTTGCCGCCACCTTCGCAACCGTCGCCGGCCTTGGTCTTGCCGGCTGCTCCGACACCAGCACCGAGGCCGACAAGGGTTCCGCCGCCGGCTCTTCCAAGAGCTCCAATGATACCGAGGCTTCCACCACGCTCGACGCTAAGGCATTCGACAAGCTCGTCGACAACGGCCCCAAGGCCGATGACGACGCCATCGCCGCCAGCACCTGGGCCACGGCCGTTAAGGACGCCGGCGTCTTTAAGATCGGTGGCGTTCAGACCTCCACGCTCTTCTCCCTCCTCAACGAGAAAGACGGTCAGACCCGCGGCTTCGACGCCGGTATCGCACAGCTCCTGTCCAACTACATTCTGGGCGAGAACAAGGTCGAGATCACCCAGGTAACCTCGGACACGCGTGAGTCCGTCCTGCAGAACGGCCAGGTCGACGCCGTCTTCGCCACCTACACCATTACCGATGAGCGCAAGAAGCTCGTCTCCTTTGCCGGTCCCTACTACTACACCCAGCAGGCCATCCTGGTACTCGCCGATAACGACGACATCAAGAGCGTCGACGACCTGGCCGACAAGAACGTCGCCGTCCAGTCCGGCTCCAACGGCCCCGCCATCCTGGAGGAGTTCGCTCCCAAGGCCAGCCAGCAGGAGTTCAAGACCGACGAGGAGGCTCGTCAGGCACTCCAGCAGGGCCGCGTTGACGCCTACGTCATCGATAACAACATGCAGCAGAGCGCCCTGGTCCGCGAGCCCGGTAAGTACAAGATCGCCGGCAAGCCCTTCGGCAGCAAGGAGCCCTATGGCATCGGCCTGCCGCTCGATTCCGACGGTGTCGCCTTTGTCAACGACTTCCTTAAGAAGATCGAGGACGATGGCACCTGGACCGAGCTGTGGCAGATCTGCATCGGCGACCGTACGGGCGACACCAATGTTCCCGAGCTGCCCGAGATCGGCGCCTAGGCAGCGAGCCTGGTAACGGCCGCAACGAAACCATACGGAAACGCATGATGCGCTTTATTGCGGTAAACTGTTTCCTCACTGAGTTGTCGGGGCTTCCGTACACACGGGAGCCCCTTTCCTTATCGGCGGGAGGTCCGCATGAGTCTCTCCGAACTCTGGTCGCTCTATGGCCAGAACTATATCGACGCGCTGCTCGCAACCTGGGGCATGACGCTTGAGTCGTTTGCCATCGCCATGGTGCTGGCCGTCGCCGTCACCGTGATGCGCGTGTCGCCGCTCAAGCCGCTGCGCGTCTTTGGCGACCTGTATGTCCAGGTCTTCCGTAACATCCCCGGCATCGCGCTGCTCATCATCGTCGTCTACGCGCTGCCGCCGCTCAAGGTCGTCCTGCCCTACCGCACCTGCGTTATCGTCGCCACGGTCCTCTTGGGCTCGGCCTTTGGCTCCGAGAACTTTATGAGCGGCATCAACACCGTCGGCGTCGGCCAGGTGGAAGCCGCCCGCTCGCTGGGCATGAGCTTCAGCCGCATCCTCGCCAAGATCGTGATTCCGCAGGCGCTGCGCTCGAGCGTGCTACCCATGACCAACCTCTTTATCGCCGTCATGCTCACTACCGCCTTGGGCAGCCAGGTGCCGCTTAAGCCGCAGGAGCTCACCGGCGTGGTGAGCTACATCAACACGCGCTCGCTCGGCGGCGTCGCCGCGTTCTTTATCTCGGCGCTCGGCTACCTGGGCACGGCCTTTGTGGTGAGCCACATTGGCAACTACATCGATAAGAAGGTGAGGATCCTCCGATGAGCAAGCATTCCTCCCCTGCACTTACCATGCGCGATGCGCTCTACGAGGCTCCCGGCCCCAAGATGCGCGCCAAGATTCGCATCGGCACCGCCATCTCGCTTGTTGCCGTCGCCGCGCTCGTCGTCCTCGTGTTGCAGCGCTTTTATGTGACCGGTCAGCTTTCGGTCCACTATTGGTATTTCTTTACGCACCTCACTACCTGGAAGTTCTTGCTTGCCGGCTTTGAGGGCACCGTTAAAGTCGCACTCACCGCTGGCGCCATCGCGCTGGTGCTAGGCTTAGCCCTTATGCTCGGCCGCACGAGCGACATTAAGCCGTTGCAGCTGGCCTGCCGTGTGCTCACCGATTTCTTCCGCGGCGTACCAAGCCTGTTGTTCATCTACTTCTTCTTTTTGGTGCTGCCCCAGTACAAGATCGCGCTGCCGTCGTTTTGGATGCTCACGCTTCCCGTCGCGCTCGCTGCAGCCGGCGTGCTAGCTGAGATTTTCCGCGCCGGCGTCAACGCCGTACCGCGCGGCCAGGTCGAGGCGGCCCAGGCGCTCGGTCTCTCCAAGGCTAAAATCACCTTTAAAATCGTGCTGCCGCAGGCTATTCGATTTATCATTCCGTCGTTGATTTCGCAGCTCGTGGTCGTAGTCAAAGACACCACCGTCGCCTACGTGGTGAGCTACCCCGACCTCATGCAAAACGCCCGCGTGCTCATTACCAACTACGACGCTCTCGTGTCGGTCTACTTGGTAATCGCGGTCATCTATATCCTCATCAACGTCGCAATCAACAAGGCTGCTGTCTACGTTTCGCACAAGACCGGCGCGACCATCATCCGCTAACGCTTTACCATTTCGAGTCATAAGGAGCCGAGCACCATGGCACAGAGCACCTCTACCACCGGCAATCAGCCGCTGATCGAGCTCAAGCACGTCGATAAGCACTATGGCGACCTGCACGTTCTCAACGACATCAATCTCTCGGTCGACCGCGGCGAGGTCGTCGTGGTGATTGGCCCCTCGGGCGCGGGCAAGTCGACCATGTGCCGCACCATCAACCGCCTGGAAACCATCGACTCAGGCGAGATCCTCATCGAGGGCGAGCCCCTGCCGCAGGAAGGCAAGGATCTTGCCCGCATGCGTGCCGAGCTGGGCATGGTGTTCCAACAGTTCAACCTGTTTGCACATATGACGGTGCTGCAGAACGTCATGCTGGGGCCGGTCGACGTGCTGGGCGTGTCCAAGGAGGAGGCTCGCGAGCGTGCCATGGACCTGCTGAGCCGCGTGGGCGTGGCCGAGCAGGCCGACAAGGTGCCCGCACAGCTTTCGGGCGGCCAACAGCAGCGCGTGGCCATCGCCCGTTCACTCGCCATGCAGCCCAAGGCCATGCTCTTTGACGAGCCCACAAGCGCCCTTGACCCCGAGATGATCAATGAGGTGCTCGAGGTCATGGTGCGCTTGGCGCAGCAGGGCATGACGATGATCGTCATCACGCACGAGATGAACTTTGCCCGCCGCGTAGCCGACCGCGTCGTCTTTATGGCCGACGGCCAGATCGTGGAAACCGGCACGCCCGACGAGTTCTTCGACCATCCCCAGACCAAGCGCGCCCAGGACTTCCTCAACTCCATCAAGGGCCACTAACCAGCCACCCCGTGGGACAAATTCATCGGAAGTGTTGTCCCACATCTCCCATGCGCCCTGTCACCTTCAGATCGAAAGCAACACCTATGATCGGAACTCGTACTTCATCGTCATACACCCCGCATGTCGACGTCGCCCCCGCCGACCGTCCGCTCATCCTCGTCGCGCCGCGTTGGGAAGAGGCAAAGCCTTTTTTGAGCGAGACGCTCTCCCCCAACGAGGAAATCGCAAGTGTCTTTGTCGATGCCATCCTTGCCGCCGGCGGCCTGCCACTGCAGATGTCTATTACCGAAGACGTCGATGTTATCCGTCATTACGTGGAAATCGCTGACGGTATCGCTATTCCCGGCGGCCCGGACGTCAACCCCAAACGCTGGGGCGACGAGCGTCCTTACGACCCCACGCTGTGCTGTGAGATTCGCGACCGTTTTGAGTTTAAGCTGGTTAACGAGGTGCTTCGCGCCAAGAAGCCGCTCTTTACCACCTGCCGAGGCACGCAGCTGCTCAATGTCGCCACCGGCGGCACCCTGTGCATGGACGTGCCGAGCCTGGGCGCGCGCGAGGGCCGCACGCAGTGGCGCCATACACACGTGCTCAACGATCCAGTGCACCCCGTCGAGGTCGTGCCGGGCTCGCTGCTGGAGCGCGCGGTTGGCGGGCACAGGCTGATCCAGACCAACTCGGCACATCACTGCTGCGTCGACCGTCTGGGTAAAAGCACGCGCTTGGTCGCCAAGGCAACCGACGGCGTTCCCGAGTGCATCGAGGTCGAAGGCCAGCCTTTCTGCCTGGGCGTGCAATGGCACCCTGAGTACACGTGGAAGACGCTCGAGACCGACTTTAACCTGTGGAAGTCGTTTGTCGAGGCAGCGGCAAAGGTTAAGCAGGCGCGCTAGCTCGCGAACCCCACAACAAATAAGGGTGCCCCGCCGGCCACATGGTCCGACGGGGCACCATTTTACCTATATGCTGCCTGCACGCAGCCCAAGGCCCGCAAGCCCTTATTCGGCCGCCTCGCGCAGGGCCGACATCGTAGCCGCATATTGCTGCTGCAACGCATGCATTCCCTCGCGAGCGCTGTCAACGGCATCGGCACCGCGCAGCGCCTCGGTCACCGCAACCGCCGGCTCGTACAGATTATCGAATCCCAGGTTCTGGCTCACGCCCTTGAGCGTGTGCGCTGCCATAAACGCACCTTTGGCGTCTCCTGCCGCTATGGCAGCCTCCAACTTGTCCATGCTCTCGTCATCCAAAAACTTGAGGGCAAAGCGGGCAAGCATTTCCTCGCCCATCAGCCGAGCGCACGCGTCATCATAATTAGCGCCGATCTTCTCATACGCCTCACGCATGGAAATCATGGGTTAAAAACTCCTTTGTTCGAACTAAATCGTGGGAAACGCGACGACGTCAGCGGGGCGTGCCAACGTCTCGGCAATTTGGTCTTGCACCTCGAGCAGGCAATCGAGCAGCAACGGGTTAAAGGTACCGCACTTACCGTCCAGAATCATCTGGATCGCTTCCTCGTGCGGGATAGCGTCCTTGTACACGCGCACGCTCGTCAGGGCATCGTACACGTCGGCCACCGAAACCACCTGTGCGGCAATGGGAATTTCGTCGCCCTTAAGGCCATCAGGATAACCCTTGCCGTCCCAGCGCTCGTGGTGCCAACGCGCAATCTGGTACGCATATTCCATAAGCGCATTGCCGACGTGATGGCGGCCCAGCTCAAGCAACATGTCGGCGCCGATCGTAGTATGCGTCTTCATAATCTCGAACTCCTCGGGCGTAAGGCGCCCGGGTTTGTTGAGAATCGCATCGTCGATCGACATCTTGCCGATATCGTGCAGCGCCGAAGCCAGGGCAATCGTGGAGCGTTCCTCATTGTCAAGGAAGATGGTGCCGCTACGCTGGACCAGACAGCCAAGCAGCAGCTCGGTCAGCTTCTCGATGTTCGTAACGTGCCTGCCGCTCTCGCCATTGCGAAGCTCCATGACGCCGGCCATGATGTCGATGAGCATGCGACTGTTCTTGACGCGCTCGTTGTACTGCTGGGACAGCAGGTTCGTCAGGCGGCGCTGTTTGGCGTATAGGCGGATGGTGTTGCTTACACGGCGGCGCACGACACGGGAGTCAAACGGGCGGTTGATATAGTCCGAGGCGCCTAGCTCGTACGCGGGCAGCACCGCATCGTCGGAATCTTCGCTCGAGATCATGATGACAGGTAGATTGTCACTAACCGATCGGCGCGACAGATCGGCCAGCACCTCAAAGCCGCTTATACCCGGCATGACAATATCCAGCAGTACGAGCGACAACTCATCGCCATAGCGGTCGACCATGTCGAGCGCCGTACGACCGTTATCGGCCTCGAGGATGCAATACTCGTCCTTGAGCATCTCGTTGAGAATGGCTCGGTTCATCTCGGAGTCATCGATAATAAGCACCAAAGGCTTTTCGCTTTGGAAGGCCTCGATGGAATCGGCATCGGTCACGACCGTACCGGCTTTTATCTTAGCGTGGCTCAGTAACTGGACAGCGCGGCCAACGCCCTCATCGACCGTCTCGCCATGAATGCGAACACCACCAACACATGCCGTCAAGCTCACGTACTCATGGCCCGGAATAATCGTGGCATGAACGGCATCGGATACCTGATGCAGGCGACGGGTGAAGTCATCGGAGGGAATATTGGGCATGACGACCACAAACTTGTCGCAGCCATAGCGCACAAGCTCGTCAGTCGAACGAATTCCGCTGCGTATGGCTGTCGCCACAGCACCGAGCGCAAGGTCGCCGGCATGACGGCCACACGTATCATTGACGACCCTAAAATCATCAAGGTCGATCACCGCAACGCCGGCATTCATGTGGGCGTTGCGGAGCTTTTCCTCGTAATATCGGCGATTGCGCACACTCGTCAGCACGTCGGTGTAGACAAGGTCCTCTTCTGCAGCCTCTTGCTCATCAATCGGACGTACCATCAGCAAGACGTGAGGCTCGCCCTCGACCTTTAGAGGGCGCAGACGGGCGCGGTACTCAACACCATCGTTGAGTAGTTGCTCCGATACATCATCGGAACCTTCCAAGGCCTCAAGACTCGACTGACGCAGACAAGGGCAGCGATCGCCGGCGAGCAAGCAGTTAGGCTCGCTCTTAATCTGATCGGCCGACAGCAAACGTACCACGGGGTAGGTCTTCGCGACGCGGGCGACCTCAGCGGCAGCCTCCTCGTCGGTTAGATTGACCTCGTGATTATTGAGCATATGGGGCCCTTTCGATAGTTTCGCATGGTAGCGATGGGTTCCAAATGTTACAAGGGTAACACCTTGCCGATGCAGGTAAGCACGTGAATGCTGCTACATTTTTATGAGTTGGCAGACGGCGCGATTGAAGCCGCAGACGTGAGGTTTTGAGCGCATTTGTTAACACGGCCGAAACGTTTGCGGGTGAAGGCTGTTTTGATTTTTACGGCTGCTAGAGCCCCAGGATGCCACGGACAGTCTGGGCAGCCGCTGCCGGGCGATCGCGCAGGCCGTTGTGCGCGCCGGGAACCATTACGAGTGGACAGTCCAAAAGCTCAGCCGCCATCCTCGTGCCCGCCTCGCGGGGCGTGCCAATCGAGAGTTCACCCAGGAGCACGGCGGCCACCGTTTTCGACGCGCGAACGCTATCCCAATCGGGAACGCAGGTCATAGTAATCCCGTATTCGTTTGCCATGAAACTACGGCCGTTGCGCAGGGCATGCCTGGCTTCTGCCTCGGTTAACTTGGGGGCCTCAGGGTCCGAATCGCCGATGGCGCCAAGGAAGGCCCGCAATGCCCTAGAGACTTTTCCCGCAGCAATCATCTCGAGCAAAACCGGGGCCGCACCCAGGCCGGCGCCCTCATCCGTCACGACGGGTTCATGCAGAATCGCACGCGAGATTATGGCGGGGTTTGCACGGAGAAGTTCCAGGGCCACCAACGTACCGGCACTGTGCGCGAGCACGTTTGCCGGAGCGTCAATATGCTCGATAACAGCCTGCAGGTCGGCGGCCTGGGCGGCGAGGTCATAGCGTCCGTCTGCAGCGTCGCCGCTCTCGCCGCAACCGCGGCGGTCGTAGGCAATGACGCGATAGTCACGGGCGAGCTCGCGGGCGATACCGTCAAAAAAGACACCGTCGACGCAGGCGCCATGCACGCATACCAAAGCGGGCGCATCGGACGATACATCCGGGCTGACATACTCGCGGCAGGCGATCGTAGTGCCCGCATTCTCGACCGTAAAATCCATGTTGTGCCCCCATCATCAACGCCCATCCAGTTGTACATCAGTACGGTTGGATGGACCCGCATTGCCTTACGCCTTGTTAACAGATTAACTGTACCCGACCCGAGGCTTTTCATGGCACGGCATAATGAGCGACGTGAAAAAACGAAACTCGTAAAGCAAGAGCCCACACCCTGCTTTGGAGCCGATGCTATGCTTAGGCACAATTGTCCCAAGGAGCATATGCCTATGTCTACGTTTTTAAATGCCAGCCCCATCTTTGGGCCCGTCCGCAGCCGTCGCCTTGGTCTCTCGCTCGGCGTCAACATGATGCCGGCCAGCGGCAAAATCTGCACGTTCGACTGCATTTACTGCGAAAACGGCCTCAACGCCGAGCGCCCCTGTCACGAGCCCTATAACACGGCTGCCGTGGTGCTCGATGCACTCGAGGCAAAGCTGCGCGAGATGGCAGCCGAGGGCGAGCTGCCCGATGTAATCACGTTTGCCGGCAACGGCGAGCCCACCGCCGCGCCGGAGTTTCCGCAGGCCATCGCCGGCGCCGTCGCGCTGCGCGACGAGCTTGCCCCAAACTCCAAGATCGCCGTGCTCTCCAACGGTACGCGCGCCGACCGCCCCGAGGTGCACGACGCGCTCATGATGGTCGACGACAACATCCTCAAGCTCGATACCGTCGACCCGGCGTTTATCCAGCTGCTCGACCAGCCCGTTGGCCCCTACGACGTCGAGCACCAGATCGAGACGTTCGCAAGCTTTGACGGTCACGTTATTATCCAGACGATCTTTTTGACCGGTGAGTATCTGGGCAAGCCCATCGACAACACCGGCGAGGAGTACGTTGCCCCCTGGCTCGCGGCGCTTGAGCGCATTCGCCCACAAGAAGCGACCATCTACACGGTGGCGCGCGAGACACCAATCGCCGGCCTTGCTAAAGCGGCGCCCGAGGTGCTCGACACGATTGCCGCACGCGTGCGCACCCTCGGCATCCCCTGCCAGGTGAGCTACTAGCAAAACCGCGCAGCAGCCAGTGTCCGCCATCCCACTCCATCAGTTGCGGTGATATAGTTCCTGTTTATGCTGTTAAACCGCTTAAATCGGAACTATGTCACCGCAACTTTTATGGACGCGTGGGTGGGCTATACTAGCTGCGGATGAAAGGAAGTTAGCCATGTATGACAAAGGACCCGTGCCTGGCCGCAACGACGCTTGCTGGTGCGGCAGCGGCAAAAAATATAAGAAATGCCATAGCGCCTTTGATGAGCGCCTCGAGCGCTTGTGGGAAGAGGGCTGGGAGGTTCTGCCCCGCACGCTCTACAAGACGCCCGCCGATATCGAGGGCATCAAGCGCTCGGCAGCCATCAACGTGGGCGTGCTCGATTATGTGGGCGAGCATATCGCCGCAGGCATGACCACCAACCAGATCGACCAGATGATCTACGACTACACCGTCGAGCACGGCGGCACGCCGGCCGATCTTAACTACGAGGGCTATCCCAAGAGCGTGTGCACCTCGATCAACGACGTCGTCTGCCACGGTATCCCCTGCGATGCGGATGTGCTGCACGAGGGCGACATCATCAACGTGGACTGCTCCACGATCCTGGACGGTTACTTTAGTGATTCGAGCCGTATGTTCTGCATCGGCGAGGTCTCGGCCGAGCGCCAGCGCCTGGTCGACGTCACCCGCGCCAGCGTGGAGGCGGGCCTGGCGGCCGTCAAGCCATGGCTGCCGCTGTCCGTTATGGCCGAAGCCGTGCAAAAGACGGTCGAGGACGCCGGTTTTAGCGTGGTGCGCGAGTACGGCGGACACGGCATCGGTAAGGAGTTTCACGAGGACCCGTTTGTGGGCTTTACCACCGAGGCGCCCGATGTGGACACCATCATGGCTCCGGGCATGGTCTTTACCATCGAGCCCATGGTCAATGCCGGAGCGCCCGACATCAAGATTAGCAAGGGCGACGGCTGGTGCGTGCGCACCAAGGACGGTAGCGATTCGGCTCAGTGCGAGGTGCAGCTCGTGGTGACCGAGGACGGTTACGAGCTGCTGAGCTGGTAGCCGTGGATGCGCCGGATGCCGACGGGCACGCTCGTCTTGCATCCGGCGTTTTTATTTGAACGTTTTACCTGATAAAACCTGCCAAAATAAACCTGTCCCTTTTTGGCAGGCCAAGCGGAGAGGACTGCTTGTGAACATCCTGGTTTTGCTGCCCGTCAATGACCGCCATCGCGCAATTCTTGAGTCGAGCGCTCCGGGCGATGACTTTATCTACACGAGCTCCGACGCCGCCACGCGCGAGCAGGTTGCCGATGCCGACGTGATCCTGGGCAACATCGACCCTGACATGCTCACGGCATGCGAACATCTCCAGCTGTTGCAATTGCAGACCGCTGGCTATGACGATTACTTGGCCGCCGGCACCGTGCCGGCTGAAGCCAAGCTGTCTTGCTCAATCGGCGCCTACGGTCAGGCTGTGAGCGAGCACATGTTTGCCATGGTCCTTTCCATGATGAAGCGCCTGCCCGGCTACCAGGACTTGCAGCGCGAGCATCGCTGGGAGGATTTGGGCCCGGTTACCTCGCTCAATAACGCCAACGTGCTGGTGCTGGGCGCGGGCGATATCGGCGGCCACTTTGCCACGCTCTGCCGCAGTATGGGTGCGCACGTCCGCGGCATCAAGCGCCATCCGCTCGTCTACCCCATTGTGTTTGAGGACATGGACGGCATAGACGCCCTGCCCGAGCGCCTGGCCGAAGCTGACATCGTCGCATCCTTTATGCCGAGCACACCCGAGACCCGCGGTCTGGCGAACGCCGAGTTCTTCGCCGCGATGAAGCCGGGCGCCCTCTTTGCCAACGGCGGCCGTGGCGATCTTGTGGTCGCTGACGACTTGGTTGCCGCTCTGGAGTCGGGGCAGCTCGCCGGCGCCGCGGTCGACGTCACCGATCCCGAGCCGCTGCCTGCGACAAGCCCCCTGTGGGATGCGCCTAACATGCTCATCTCACCGCATATCTCGGGCTGGTTCCACCTGGCCGCCACGCTCAACAACGTCGTCGACATCGCCGCGGAGAATCTGCGTCATCTGCAGGCCGGCGAGACGCTTCGCTGCTGGATCGAACACTAGGGTTCCGCCGTTCTAACGAACGGCGGACCGGTTGACGCTGCGAGCCGCCCAGAGCGACAAATTGTCATTCAAAAGGCAAGGCATGACCAGAAGGTCAATGGCTTGACTTTTTCATGCCAACTTGTTCGCTCTGGGCGTCGCTCGCTGCCGTATGCTCAACCCGCGGTGT
>URYW01000028.1 GCA_900552145.1 uncultured Collinsella sp.
CGATGATGATGCTGAGTGCGTCCTCGTAGCGGCCCTCGTCAACAGCCGCCAGATAGGCGGGAATATCCTGCTGGATGGGGCAGCTCGTGCGGCACGGCGTGGTAAAGCAGTCGGAAAGCGGGCTCTTGCCGGCGACCTTGCGGTCGGGCAGCGGGCGCAGCGGCTTCTTGTAGAGCGGGTTGGTGAGCGAGTCGGTCTGGATCGCAGTCACGGCCTCGAGAGAGACGCCCGCGAACGGCTTGCCATCCAGGTCGGTAAACTCGCCAGCCATCTGGCTAAAGCGCTCGTAGCCACCAGGCTTGAGCACGTCGGTCGCCAGGGTGACGGGCCAAATGCCGGCATCGTACAGGGCGCGGATGTTGTAGACCGTAGCACCGCCAGAGTAGCTAATGCGCAGCTTGCCATCGAACTGCTCGGTAATGCGACGGGCGGCCTCGATGGTCAGCGAGAACAGCGAACGGCCGGACATGTACATCTCGGTGGAGGGCAGCTCGTTCCTCGTCACGTCGACGGGGAACGTGTTGGTCAGCTTGACGCCAAACTCCAGGCCGCGCTCGGCGCACAGGGCGATCAGGCGCTCGAACATGGGCACGGCGTCGGCCCACTGCAGGTCCTCGCGGAAGTGCGTGTCATCGAAGACGATGTAGTCAAAGCCCAGCTCGTTCAGACGCTGGCGGGCAAACTCATAGCCCAGCAGCGTGGGGTTGCACTTGATGTAGGTGTTGAGGCCCTTCTCGGTGATCAGATAGGTCGCGATGCGCTCGATCTCGGCGGGCGGGCAGCCGTGCAGGGTAGACTCGGTGATGGAGTTGGAGACGCGTGCCGGGATGGACTCGACAAACGCGGCATCGACATGCTCAAACTTGTCCAGGTTAGCGAGCGCCCACGTGCGGCACTCGTTCCAAACCTCGGAGCCGCTGGCGTCCTTCATGCCCTCAATGTACGCATCGACCTTGGGGCTCTTGATGCCCTCCAGGTCATAACCCACGGACATGTTGAAGACAAAGCCGTCCGGGCTGCCCAGGCCGTACTCGCGAGCGATCAGGTGGCAGGCAAACCATGCCTTCACGTACTCGGCAAAAGCCTGCGGAACCTCGAGCTCGGTCGACCACTCGCAGTTGTAGCACTCGTCCTGCGCCACAATGCAGGGCTTGTTGACACACTTGGAGAGCTCCTCGCCGTCCATAACCTGAACGGTCTTGAGCTCAAAGAAGCGGGAACCGGCCACGTAGGATGCCACGATGTTCTGGGCCAACTGCGTATTGGGACCGGCGGCCGGGCCAAACGGAGTCTCGATGCGCTCGTCAAAAATGGGAAGCGCGCCCTCCTGGTTGGTCGTGACCATCTTGCGCACGCCAAAGACGGCGCCCTGAGTCTTGTGCTCCTCGATGATCCAGTTCATCAGCTGCGAAAACGGGATCGGCCTCATGATGTCGCTCATAATGAGTTCCTCTCTGTAACGCCCGGCGAGACCGCGCGGCGGGCGCAAATACGGTGTAGCGCTAGCACAGCGCCGGCGACCCCGCGGAGGCCGCCTATGCGCGCGCCGGATGTGGCGAAACATCCGACGCGCGCGAATCTACTTGTGAATTAGTAGGTGCGATCGTTGAGCGTGCTCCAGAGCTTCTTGGACTCGGCCATGGTCCACGCGTTGATCTTGTCCTCATCAATGCCAACGAACTCGCGATCCTTGTACAGGACGCGGCCGTTGATGATGGTGGTGCGGCAGTTTTTGCCCATCATGCCAAAGAGCATGTGGCCGTCGATATTCTCCTCGCTCAGCGGCGTAAAGGGCTTGTAGTCCATAACGATAACGTCGGCGGCAGCGCCGGCCTCGAGCACACCGAGCTTGCGATCGAAGTACTTGCTCGCCATCTTGGCGTTGTTCTCGAACAGCATGGTCATGGCCTCGCACCAGCCCACGTTGGGCATGGCGGCGTTGTGGCGCTGAATAATCAGGAAGACCTTAAGGCTCTCGAGCATATCGTGGGTGTAGGCGTCGGTGCCCATGCACACGGGGATGCCGCGGCGGAAGAACTCGAGCACGGGGGCGCAGCCCACGGCGTTGCCCATATTGGATTCGGGGTTGTTGACCAGCCAAGTGCCGGACTCCTTGACGATATCCATCTCGGCAGGCGTCACGTGGATGCAGTGGCCCAGCATGGTGTCGGGACCCAGCAGGTTGTGCTGCAGCAGGCGCTCGACGGGGCTGATGCCACCGCGGTTGAGGCGGGAGTCCCACACGTCGTTCATGCCCTCGCACACATGGATGTGGAAGCCGGTCAGGCCGTTGTTGGCCTCGGCCATCTTATCCATGGTCTCGTCCGAAAGCGTAAAGGTAGCATGTCCGCCAAACATGGCGGCGATCATGTGGTTGTCGTTATCGCGACGCTCCTTGGCGGCCCACTGGGCAAACTCGGCGTTCTCGGCAATAGCCTGGTCGCACTTTTCCTGACCACGGCGGTCGGAAACCTCGTAGCACAGGCACGAACGCATGCCCAGCTCCTGAGCGGCGTCCTTAATGGTAAAGAGGCTGCCCGGAATCTCGCAGAAGCTCGCATGGTGATCGAAGATCGTGGTGACGCCGTCGCGGATGGAATCCAGAATCGTGGCATAGGCGCTGGCCTTGGTGCCGTCGAGCGTCAGGTTGTCGTCGATCTTCCACCACTGCTGCTCAAGATTCTCCAGGAAGTTGGTGGGGTTGCAGCCCTTAATGGCAAGACCGCGGGCCAGACCCGAGTAGATGTGGGTGTGGCAGTTGATGAGTCCGGGCATGATGAGGTTGCCCTGGGCATCGACGTACTCGGCATCCGGGTACTTGGCCTTGAGCTCGCGCTCGGGGCCCACTTCGACGATCGTATCTCCGTCAATGGCGACCGCACCGTTTGGAATAAACGGGGTCTGAGCGTTGCGGGTAAAGACGGAACCGTTAGCGACCAGAAGCATGGATGCTCCCTTCAACATCAGAGGCGGGGTTTGACACCTCTGACATGGCGGAGTGCGAAGCGCCGGCCTACACCGGAAACGGGCCCTCTCCCGTCAACGCTTCACCAAAGGGACAAACCCTTTGAAGTGCGGCTTGGTGCCGCATGGCGTCGGCGGACGAGGCGATGCGTCCGCCGACGAATAGCACCGAATTGGTTACTTCTTGCTCTCGGGCAAGACCAGATCCACGGCAGCGTCCTTGGCAGCATCGATGTGCTGAGCCACGACCGGCGTCTGCGGAAGGATCAGGTTAAGGACAATGGCCATGATGGCGGTGGGGGTTACGGCATTGGAGCCGATGACGGTGGACACCCAGGCGGGCATACCCTCGCCGGCAAGGCAACCGCTGGCCATCCAGATACCCAGGCCAAAGACGACGGAGGTGCCGACGATGGTGGTAGTGCGCTGCGTGAGGCCCTCGCGGGTGAACATGCGCACGCCGTTCATGGTGATGGTGCCAAAGACGCCGACGGTCGCGCCGCCGATGACGGGCTGCGGGATAGCGGAAAGGACGGCAGAGAGCTGCGGGAACAGACCGGCGATGGCAAAGACGGCCGCAATGATCACAAAGACCCACTTGTTGACGACCTTGTTGGAGCAGATGATGCCCACGTTCTGGCCAAGGGCGCTGGTGGGAAGACCGCCCAGCAGACCGCCGACCATAGAGGTGAGGCCCTGGGACACGATAGCGCCGGAGAGCTCGCGCTCGGTGGGCATACGGTCGATGGAGCCCAGGCAGGCGGCGGAGACGTCACCGATAACCTGGATGGCAACCATGGGGAACACGACGGCGAGGGTAATGCAGACCTCGGGATCAAACTCGAGCGCGTAGGGCATGAGCTTGGGAAGAGCGAAGACCTGAGCGGTGGCGACGCTGGAGAAGTCGATCATGCCAAAGGGGATGGAGACGATCATGCCAACGATCATGCCAAAGAACACGGATCCCAGCTTGAGCGTGCCCTTGCCAAAGTTGGCGAGCGCAAAGACCACGGCGAAGGTGATAAGAGCGACGCACCAGGCCTGCGGGGTGCCCCACAGCGGCGTACCCATACCGCCGGCCATATACTTGACGGCCGTGGGATACAGCGAAACGCCGATGGAGAAGATGACCGTACCGGTCACGACGGGCGGGAACAGCCACTTGATCTTGCTGTAGGCCAGACCAAAGAGGACCGCGACGGCGCCGCCGACGATCTCGCCACCCAGCAGCGCACCAAAGCTAAAGCCCGAGGCACCCATGGCCTGCAGGGCCGGCAGGAACGCGAACGAAACGCCCATGACGATGGGCAGGCCGCCGCCGATGCGACGGAAGGGAGCGAAGGCCTGAAGGGCCGTGTCGATCGCCGAAAGAATGAGCGCGACCTGGATGATGTCGGTACTCTGCTGGCTATTAAAGCCGTAGACGCCGGCCATGATGACCGCCGGGGTAATGATGCCGGCAAACGATGCCAGTACGTGCTGAAGGGCACACGGGATCATTTCCTTAACGGGAGGCATGCCTTCGCGAGTGAACAGGGCTTCAGTGCCGTTCGTAACCGTCTCCTGGGTCATTTGACCACCAATCCTCGAAGTAGTTGTTTTCGCATCTGACGCTCTATTGTGACGCAGTGCGGGGTTGAGGTTGTGCCTTCATTGCATATCGTATTAAAGATGATTCTCATTCTCAATAATAATTTTTTGTTATCAGACTATTCTTCAGCTGAAATTACGCATTTCCGCAGGTCAGGAAAGTGTCTGGTCAAAATAACATCTAACATTTCTTTTGGTCAACCGTTTACCGCTAAATTCCTACCGTTCGTCTGCATTACGCAATGTACCTGCGGATATACGAGATGATGGGCAGCGTGTTACCATGAGAAAAAATTGTTATGAACATTTCCGATTTCACCCAAAGGAGTTGCCCGTGAACGAGACCGTACGTCGCTTTTTGCCGATGGTCGATTTTCTGGAGCAGATACTCGGCAAAAACAGCGAAATCGTGCTGCACGATTTCTCGGATCCCGACCACGCCATCGTCGATATTCGCAACGGCATCGTGAGCGGCCGCAAGGTCGGCGGTCCCGCCACCGATCTGGCACTCAAGATCATGCACGACGCCAAGTATCGCGACCTGCCGTTTATTACGGGCTACGAGGGGCGCGGTGCCGGCGGCAAGACGTTGGAGTCAGCGACGTACTTTATCCGCGAGAATGATGAGATCGTCGGTATGCTCTGCGTCAACACCGACCTCTCGACCGTGCGCTCCATCAACGCCATGGCGCAGCAGCTCATGGCGTGCTTCGACGCGGCGCCGACGCGCACGGAGCCCGCCCCTATCGAGGTCGAAAGCCTTTCGGAGTCTACACAGGAGCTCATCGACCGCAGCATTGCCGAGTTGCTGAGCGCGCGCGGGCTGGATGTAGCGTCGCTTGGTCAGAGCGACCGCGTGGACGTCATTCGCCACCTCAACGGTAACGGGGTGTTCATGCTCAAGGGCGCCGTGGCCTGCGCCGCCGCCGCGCTGGGCATCTCTGAGCCCAGCGTCTACCGCTACCTGCAAAAAGTCCGCAAGGAAGGCTAACGAGCAAAATGGAGTGCGACTCCACAAGCGATCCGTCACTTGATAAAAGACCCTGCAGCTCGCACGCGCTGCAGGGTCTTTTTGCATGTCATGTTTAGTTGTGGCCAACGCCTTAGAGAGCGGCAACGACCTCGATCTCGACCAGACCGCCAGCCGGAAGGGCGGCAACCTGGAAGGCGCTGCGCGCGGGGAACGGGGCCTCGAACTTGGAGGCGTAGATCTCGTTCACGGCGGCGAAGTCGGCGATGTCGGCCAGGTAGACCGTGGTCTTGACGACATCGGCAAAGGTAGCGCCGGCAGCGGTCAGCAGGGCCTCGACGTTGGCGAGGGACTGCTTGGCCTGGGCCTCGACGCCCTCGGGCATCTTGCCGGTCGCGGGGTCGATGCCCAGCTGGCCGGACAGGAACACCATGTTGCCGGCCTGGATACCGGGGGAATACGGGCCGATGGCTGCGGGTGCGTTATCGGAAGACACGACGGTCTTGCTCATGTTTTTCTCCTTACGATCAATTGAGAGAGCGTGAGCGCGGTGTTCACACCGGGAGGCACAGTTCGGTCTGAACACCGCGCTTGATTGGGATAGTACTCAAGGTTTCTGTTTGATGCAAGAATATTATCAGCTTGCGAGAATATTTTATCGCCCAACGGCGCCCGTTGGCAGCTGAACGGTTCTCCACGGGGTCAGCCAGCCTAAGCTGCTGAAGACTTTATCCCGCTTGGAGCACGGGCATCGCCTGCCGCAACGGCACCACTATACTTTTGAATATCTGAGCATTTTGAAAGGCAGGATATGACCGCAACCGCCAGTCGAACCACCAACCGCAGACCCGAGCTTTTGGCGCCCGCCGGAGGGCCCGAGCCCTTTGCCGCCGCGCTCGCTGCCGGGGCAGACGCCATCTACTGCGGCATGGGCAGCTTCAACGCCCGCCGCAAGGCAACCAACTTTACCGACGAGGCCTTTGAGCAAGCCTGCCGCGCCGCGCATCTAGCCGGGTCGCGCGTCTACGTCACGGTAAACATCGTCATCAAGCAGTCTGAGATGGGCGATGCGCTGCAACTCATCCATCGCTGCTCCACGCTGGGCGCCGACGCCTTCATTATCCAGGACTGGGGTCTGTTCTTTGAGGTCAAGCGCACCATGCCCGGCATCGAGACACACATCTCGACCCAGGCGAACATCCACGACGACCGCGGAACCCTTTGGTGCCGTGAGCAGGGCGCCGACCGCGTGACTCTCTCGCGCGAGCTCTCCATCGACGAGATCGCCGCCATTCACAACGCCGCGCCCGATGTGGACCTTGAGGTCTTTAGCCACGGCGCCATCTGCTTTTGCTACTCGGGTCTGTGCCTGCTGTCGAGCTTTGCCATGGCTGGCCGCTCGGCCAACCGCGGCATGTGCGCCCAGCCCTGCCGCCTACCCTACAAGCTAATTGACGAGAACGGCCGCTCGCTCTCCCCTGCCGGACGCGAGCGCGCGCTGTGCCCGCGCGACACCAACACTTCGCAGCTTGTTCGCCGTCTGTATGACGCCGGCGCCGCATCGCTCAAGCTCGAGGGCCGCATGAAGGCCCCCGATTACGTGTATTCCATCGTCGACGTGTATCGTCATCAGATTGATGACATGCTGGCCGATGTTTCGACCTCTAAGGATGAGGATGCGGCCCGCCAGCGACAGCTCAAGCGCTGCTTTAACCGCGACTTTACGCACGCCTACCAAGACGGTACCTCGGGTGACGAGATGATGAGCTACGAGCGCTCCAACAACCGCGGCCAGATCGTGGGCACGGTGCTGGGCAGCCGCCCGGCCAACCGCGATGTGCGCGGCCTCAAGCCCGACGACCGCCGTCGGCGCGCCGCCATCGCCCGCATTGAGTTGTTTGAGCCCGTGGGCAAGGGCGACCTGCTGGAGCTTCGCCACGATAACGAGTTTGACCAGTTCCTGACCACCATTGCCGCCGATGATGCCGCCGCCGGTGACATCATCGAGTGCCGCGTGCCTCGCAGCATGCCCGAGGGCTGCCGCGTGCGCGTGATTCGAAGCCAGCGCGCCATTGACGCTGCCGGCGCCGCGCTCAAGCGCGATGTGCTGCGCCGCCGCGCCGTTGATGTAACCGTTGTGGCGCGTTTGGGCGAACCGTTTGCCGTCACGCTTACTTGCTGCGACGCCCCTTCGCTTACGGCCACGGCCACGGGCTTTACCGTCGAGGCCGCCAAGACCCGCGCGGTCGAGGCGTCCGATCTGGTAGAGCATGTGGGCCGCATGGGGTCCTCGCCCTTTGAGTCCGCGAGCTTTGATGTGGCGCTCGATAAGGGCTGCGGCATGGGCTTCTCCGCTGTGCACAAGGTGCGCGCCGCCGCCTGCAAGGCGCTGGAGGAGGCCATTCTGGCACCGTATGACGAGCGTGCCCGCACGCTCGAGCTGCCGGTGCTCGACAAATGTACGCGGCCCATGCCCGAGCACTACCGCGACGAGCCGCAGATCTGCGCCACCGTCACCTCGCTCGAGGCCGCCGAGGCAGCGCGAGCGGAGGGTGCAACGCGCATCTACATGACCACCGACGCGCTCGATGCGGCCGAGCTCTCCCCCGCCGATGCGTTTGAGCAGGGCATCGTGCCCGTGCTCGACGAGGTCTGCCGTGCCGTTGACCACGAGCGCGTCGACCCGTGGGTTGTTGCCGGCGCCACGGTCGCTATTGGCAACATCTCTGAGCTTGCCCTGGCCGCCCAGGTTGGCGCCACGGCCGAGATTCGCTCTTGCCTGCCGGTGCACAACACGCCCTGCATGGAGGCGCTTGCCGAGCGCGGGGCCGGTGCGTTTTGGCTCTCGCCCGAGATCACGCTCGACGAGATTGTCTCGTTCGGCGCCGCCGCGCCCGCGACTCTGGGCATCACCGTCTTTGGCCGCCCACGCGTCATGACAAGCGAGCATTGCATTCTGCAGGTTGCCAACGGCTGCATCCACGATTGCGCCAACTGCCGCCTGCGTGCCCGCAAGCTCTCGCTCAAGAATATCGACGGCAAGGTCATGCCCGTACGCACCGACATCCATGGCCGCTCTCGCTTGTACGATGCTTACCCCATCGACCTCACGCCGCAGGTACCGCAGTTGCTCGACGCCGGCGTCCGTCGTCTTATGGTCGACGGAACCTTGCTCGGGGCCGATGAGATTGGCCGTGCCGTCGCTCGCGTCCGGCGCGCCGTCGAGGCGGCTCAAGCCGGCCGCAAGCCCGCCGCCCGCCTGCGCGGCGCCACCTCGGGCTGCATGTTTGTGGGAATTAGCTAATCGAAAGGCTTACACGTGAACGAAGAACCTCAAGTCCTCTACTGCGACGCCTGGCTCATGGCTATCGATAAGCCTGCCGGCATGATCGTCCACGGTGACGGCACCGGCGAGCGCACACTTACCGACTACGCCAGCGACCTGCTGCTGGCGATGGGCGACGGCTTTGCCGCGACCGACATGCAACCGCTCAACCGCTTGGACCGCGACACCACCGGCGCGGTGTTGTTCTCGCTCGACAAGCGGACGCAGCCCGCTTTTGACCAGATGGTCATCGACCACGCATTCGAAAAGCACTATCTGGCGCTCGCCGAGGGCAAGATCGACTGGAACGAAAAGCTCATCGACAAGCCCATCGCCCGCGACCGCCACGACAGCCGCAAGATGCGCGTCGGCGCCAGCGGCAAGCCGTCTCAGACGCGCGTGAAGGTGCTCAAGCGCCTTAAGAGCCGCCGAGGCCTGCCCACGCGCTCGTATATCGATGTCGAGCTGCTCACCGGCCGCAAGCACCAAATCCGTGTGCACCTGGCAAACGAGCATCATCCCCTGGTTGGCGACGACCTATACGGAACGCCGCGCCCCTGCGGCCTGATGCTCCACGCCCACAGCGTGTCCTTCACGCATCCCGTAACCGGCGAGCACATCCACATCGAAGCCCCCTGCCCCTGGGAGCCCTAAACCACCACAATGGGGACAGGCACCTTTGTGGTGGTTTTGCCGCAATGGCCCAGCCACGGTCCCAAAACGTCTCGATCTGTAACAGTTAGAACCCATTTTCCGGCCTATCTGTTACAAATCGAGACATTCGAATCCCCCTCAAGGGAAAATCTCAATCTGTAACAATAACTCGGCAAAATCGGCCCAAGATGTTACAGATTGAGATATTCGGATCCCACCGGAGAAATCATCTCGATCTGTAACATCTGGAGCCCGCATTTTGACCTTCCTGTTACAGATTGAGACGTTATGGGACCAACAGGAAAAATATCTCAGCTTGTAACATCTGGAACCCATATCCCTCTCTTCCTGTTACAGATCGAGACAAATCCCCAAACAGCAAAAGGCGGCAACGTCCCTGGTGGACGTTGCCACCTTTCCATTGGCAAGACCCTTCCGCTCCCGCTACTCGGTAGCCTTGTCGAGAGGCTTCTTAAGGAAGCTCAGAACCAAGCAGCCGACCACAGCGCCGATAGCAAGGGCCAACAGGTACTGCACCGGGTTCGTGATGACCGCGATAACCCAGGCGCCACCGTGCGGAGCGGGGCTCGCGCAACCAAAGAGCATCGACAGACCGCCGGCGGTCGCAGATCCCAGGATGCAGGCGGGCAACACGCGAAGCGGATCGGCCGCGGCAAAGGGAATGGCACCCTCGGTGATAAACGACAGACCCATGATGTAGTTCACCAGGCCTGCCTTGCGATCGGCCTCGGTCCAGCGGTTCTTAAAGAACGTCGTGGAGAGCGCGATGACCAGCGGCGGTACCATACCGCCCGCCATGACGGCAGCCATGATCATATTGCCCTGCAGCGTTTGCTCGGCAAGGGCCGCGGTGCCAAAGACATATGCGGCCTTGTTGATGGGACCACCCATGTCGGTCGCCTGCATGCCGGCGCAGATAATGCCCAAAAGAACGATACTCGTGCCCGAAAGACCGTTGAGCGCGCCGCTAATGGCGGTGTTGATAACGCCCATAATCGGGTTAACGGCCATCATAAAGAGACTCGTAAAGAGAATGCCCAGCACGGGGTAGATGAGCATGGGCTTGATACCGTCGAGCGACTCGGGTAGCACGCTTGCAGCCTTCTTGAGCGCATTGACGATAATGCCGGCGGCAAAACCGACCAGCAGCGCGCCCAAAAAGCCAGCAGAGACAAGCTGAGCCTGGGCATCGGCATCCATTGCCGTGGTGAGATAGCCCAACGTAAAGCCCTGCTTTGCAATCCAGCCACCCACAAAGCCCGCGGCCAAGCCCGGACGGTCGGCAATGGACATGGCAATATAGCCCGCAAGGATGGGGAGCATAAAGTTGAACGCCTGGTTGCCCGCAAGGTTAAAGAAGGCCGCGACCGGAGTGCTGTGGCCGTATGCGCTCGTGCCCAGTCCCGCCTGGTCCAGCAAGAACGAAAGCGCCATGAGGATGCCGCCGCCAACAACAAAGGGGAGCATGTGCGAAACGCCGTTCATCAGGTCCTTATAGACCCTGCGGCCCAAACCCTCGGATTCGCCCTCGGCAGCCGCCTGTACCGCGGCGCCGCCGGACACATGATGAATAGGCGCATTGCCCGCAAGCGCAATATTGATAAGTTCCTCGGCGTCATTAATGCCACGCGTCACCGCACAGGAGTAAACCGACTTGCCATCGAAGCGATCGAGCTCGACATTTTTATCCGCCGCAATGATGACACCCTTGGCACCAGCGATGTCTGCCGCGGTCAGTACATTTTTAGCGCCGCCCGAACCCTGAGTCTCGACCTTAATGCTCACGCCCATCTTGGCTGCCTGGTCTTCCAACCCTTTGGCCGCCATAAATGTGTGAGCAATGCCCGTTGGACATGCCGTGATGGCAACGACATCGTAAGTGCCGCCCCCAACCTTCTCGTTTGCAGCTGACATGTTTCCTCCTTTTGCACAAGCAGGCCCAGCCCTCCCCTTCTGAGGGTCACAACCTGCGTATTACCTTGTGTTTGAGTGATTGATAGCGCCGAAGTGACGGCGCTTTTAAGCGATATCTATACGATGGCCCCGGCGGGCATGATCACGTCGTATGGAAACAGGGGTACTGGGAAATCATGCCCGACGGGGCCATCGGAACCACCACAATGGGGACAGGCACCTTTGTGGTGGTTTTGGCCTTACTTCGCCCTGTCGCTAGACCGTGATGACGTTGTCTATCGACTGGTACTTGGCTGGCACCTCGCCCGCGGTAATAATCGTTGCGTCGCGGAAGTCCGCGAATTTTACGGGAGCCACCATGCCAAACTTACTGGCGTCCGAGATTACGAAGCGTTTGGCTGTATGGCGCATCGAGATATGCTTGACCTGCGCTTCCTCGATATCGGGCGTCGTAAAGCCCTGCTCAGCGGCAATGCCGTTAGAACCCCAAAAGCCGCAGTTAAAGTTGTAGCGGTCTAGGGTTGCCAGAGCATCGGGGCCAACGAGCGCCTCGGTCTCGGGTTTAAGCTCGCCGCCCAGCACCACGGTGCGCATGCCGCGCACAGCGAGATGCTGAGCATGGAGCACGGAATCAGTCACATAGGTGACCGATTCGAGATGCGGAAGATGCTCGATGAGTCTGAGCGTTGTCGAACCCGAATCGATGTACACAAAGCTCTCGGGCTCCACGAGCGCTGCGGCGCGGGCGCAGATACGCTCCTTGTCGTCGTTATGGAGATCACTGCGCTCACTGATCGTTAGGTCGCGCGTCACGTGCGCGCGCTCAAGACTTGTCGCGCCACCGTGCACCTTGGCGATGCGGTGCGCTCGGTCGAGCGTCTGTAGGTCGCGTCGAATGGTAGAGGCCGTCACGCCCAGGGCCTCGGCAAGTTCCGGCACGGTAACCGAGCCGGCCTGCTGCACCATCGACACGATCGCATTGAGCCTATCTTCCGCAAGCATCGCTTACTCCTCCTCGGGGTAGACGACTCCCCAATCGGCGCGGAGCTTGGTCATGAGCTCCATCACATCAGAAGCATAATCCAGAAGCTCACGCTTGGAATCGTCGCCGGCGACGGCCTGCTCGAGGTCAGCCATCTCGTAGCACAGGGCATAAGCCTCGGTGCCAGCGTGGACCTCCTCACGGCGCCCGTCCGCAGTCCACACGATGGTCGCATGGTCGGCGCGCGGATACTCGTTGACCTCGATATAGCACTTGTCGAAGCTAATGACCGAACGCTTGGGCTGCTTGGAGTGGAGCGTGAGGCTCACCACGCCCAGCTGCTGTTCGGCATTACGGCAGACGATGCCGCCTGCAACGTCCACGCCGGTCTTGCAGGTGTTACCCAGAGACACGACCTCGACGGGCTGGCTCGCCATAAACAGGCGCATGACGGACAGGGCGTATACGCCAATATCGAGCATGGCACCGCCGGCGAGGTTGCGATTGTAGAAACGGTTGGTCAGGTCGCCGTACTCCTTGTAGCTACCAAAGTTGAGCTGAGCGAGGTTCATGCGGCCAAACTCGCCGGCATCCATGCGGCGGCGCAGCTCTTGATACAAGGGCATGTGGAGCACCGTGGTAGCGTCCATAAGAACCACGTTGTGTTCGGCGGCAATGGCGCGGGCCTCTTCGAGCTCGGCGGAGTTGAGCGTGATGGCCTTCTCGCAGAGAACGTGCTTGCCGGCCGCCAGGGCGGCGCGCAGATAGGTGATATGGGTGTTGTGCGGGGTGGTGATGTAGACGGCGTCGATGTCAGGATCGGCGTAGAGATCCTCAACCGTGTCATAGACCTTCTCAACGCCATACTGTTCTGCAAAAGCCTGAGCCTTGGACAACGTGCGGTTGGCAACGCCCGCGAGCTTTCGGCCGGCAAGGGCAAGGGACTGAGCCATCTGGTTGGCAATAACGCCGCAACCGATCACAGCCCAACGGAGCTCGGGAGCCGTAAAGATGTCGTTAGGGAACGGCTTGTCCTGGACCGAAGCAAATGCTGCTTTGGCGGCTGCCGCGGCGTCGAGTGGAGCCTGCTTGGAATCTGCCATTATGTGTCTCCTGTGTCATAGAACGTCTTGCATTTCTGACAGCTCTATATTCGCACAAACACGCGCGTTTGTGCGCGTTTTTGCGTATCTCACCGCTAAACGGTCATTATTGCCCCGTAAACGGCGCATATATACGCATAGGTGCGTAATTAAACGCAATCTAACGCGCATAAACGCGCACACAAGCAATTTATACAGCACGACCCGCTCATTTATGCTTACCCAGTTAGGGTACTCATTTAAGTCTGTCCCAAATGAGTGGGGATAGAAAAAGGCCCGGGTGCCGTGGCATCCGGGCCTTTGCTAGCAACTTGATGTTGCGGTCAGCTTAGAACTTGTGGCCGCACTTCTTGCAGACGCGCAGCTTGTTCTTGCCGTCCTTCTCGTGACCGACGCGGGTAACCTTACCGCACTCGGGGCAAACGAGATTGACGTTGGAGGCGTCGATGGGAGCCTCCTGCGAAACGATGCCGCCCTGCTGGTTGGCAGCGTTGGGCTTGACGGCCTTCTTGACGACCGAAACGCCCTCGACAACGACCTTGTTCTCGGCGGGGAGAGCACGCAGGACAACGCCCTGCTTGCCGCGATCCTTACCAGAGAGAACCTGGACCTTATCGCCCTTCTTGATATACATATATCTCCCCTAACTACAGGGTCTCGGGAGCGAGCGAGACGATCTTCATGTACTTCTTGTCACGAAGCTCGCGAGCGACAGGCCCGAAGATACGGGTGCCGACGGGCGAACCATCGTTGTTGATGACAACGCAGGCGTTCTCATCAAAGCGAATGTAGGAGCCATCCTTGCGGCGGATCTCCTTAACGGTGCGAACGACGACGCAACGGACAACGTCCTTCTTCTTGACGTTGGCGCCAGGGGTAGCCTCCTGGACAGCACCGATGAACACATCGCCGATGCCTGCATAACGACGCTTGGAACCGCCAAGCACCTTGATGCAGCGAATCTTGCGAGCGCCGGAGTTGTCGGCGACGTTCAGCATGGTTTGCATCTGAATCATGGTAGATGTTCCTCCGAACTAAGAACCGAAGAGAGGTGCGCAGCCTTTAGGCGGCCTGTGGTATGCAAACCAGGCATACGCACATCTTCGGAAACGTACAAGTCGTAAGAGCGACTGCTTATTTAGCGCGCTCGACGACCTCGATGAGGCGCCAACGCTTCATCTTGGACATAGGACGGGTCTCCATAACGCGGACGGTATCGCCCACGCCAGCCGTGCACTCCTCGTCGTGAGCGTGCAGCTTCTTGGAGCTGGTCATCATCTTGCCGTACTTGGGGTGACGCTTGCGCTCGGTGATGGTGACGACAATGGTCTTGGCACCGGAGACGGAGGTAACGACACCCGTACGGACCTTACGCGAGTTACGCGAATCAGTCATGTTCTCTCCTTAGGTCCTACTCGGCGACAGCGGACTTCTCCGCTGCGATCTCGCGGGCGCGCTGCTCCGTGAGGACGCGAGCGATGTCCTTCTTCACGGTGTTGACGCGAGCGGTGTTGTCCAGCTGGCTGGTGGCCATCTGGAAACGAAGGTTAAAGAGCTCGGCGCGCATTTCCTTCAGCTTCTCAACGAGCTGAGCGTCCGAGAGCTCACGAATCTCTGCGGGCTTCATTAGTTCTCCTCCTTGGCGGCGGCGGCGTCCTCAGCAGCCCACTTGGCCTCGAGAGCGGCCTCCTCAGCCATCTCCTTCTCGATGCGCTGCTCGGCGTTCTTGGCAGCAACAATCTTGGTCTTGATGGGAAGCTTGTGCTGTGCAAGACGCAGAGCCTCGCGAGCGACCTCCTCGGGAACACCCTTGACCTCGAACATGATGCGGCCGGGCTTGACGACGGCCACCCACTCCTCGGGGTTACCCTTACCAGAACCCATGCGAGTCTCGGCAGGCTTCTTGGTGATGGGCTTATCGGGGAAGATCGTGATGTAGACACGACCGCCACGCTTCATGTAGCGGGTCATGGCAATACGAGCGGCCTCGATCTGACGGTTGGTGATCCAATGGGCCTCGAGAGCCTGGATACCAAACTCGCCGAAATGCAGCTCGGTATTACCCTTGGCCTGGCCCTTCATGGAGCCACGCTGCACCTTGCGGTGAAGAATACGCTTAGGGGCAAGCACTACTGACCCCTCCTCTCGGAGTTACGACGACGAGGACGGGAAGAGCCCTCGAGTGCAGGGTTGGGAACAGGCTGGCCCGGAAGCTTCTCGCCCAGGTAGATCCAGACCTTCACGCCGCAAGCGCCCATGGTGGTGCTGGCGACAGCCGTGCCGTAGTCGATCTTGGCACGGAGGGTGTGCAGAGGCACGCGACCCTCGCGGTACCACTCACGACGGCCCATCTCGGCACCGCCGAGACGACCGGAGCACTGGATACGGATGCCCTTAGCGCCGGCCTTGCGGGCAGACTGGACAGCCTTGCGCATAGCGCGACGGAAGGCAACGCGGCCCTCGAGCTGCTCGGCGATAGACTGAGCAACGAGGTTGGCGTCGAGCTCGGGGCGCTTGATCTCGACAACGTCGACGGAGAGCTGGCCCTTGGAGACGCCAGCGACCTTCTCGAGCTCGGTGCGGAGGGTATCGATCTCGGCACCCTTCTTACCGATGACAACGCCGGGGCGAGCGGTGAGGATGATGACCTTCACCTTGTCGCCAGCGCGCTCGATCTCGACGCGGGAGACAGCTGCGCGGGAAAGACGCTTCTCGAGGTACTTGCGGATCTCGAGATCGTTACCGAGGGTCTTAGCGTAATCCTTCTCTGCGAACCAGCGGGAGCGCCAGTTCTCGGTGATGCCAAGACGGAAGCCGGTGGGGTAGACTTTCTGACCCATACAGCTTTACGCCTCCTTTCGAGGAGCAACGACGACGGTGATGTGGGAAGTACGCTTCAGAATGCGAGAAGCGGAACCCTTGGCGCGGGGACGGATGCGCTTAAGCGTCGGACCCTCGTCAACATAGGCAGCGGCGACAACCAGGTTGTCGGCACGCAGACCGTTGTTGTTCTCGGCGTTCGCAACGGCGGAACGGAGAACCTTCTCGACATCCACGGCGACGGCGCGGTCGCAGAAGTGGAGGATGTCGAAGGCCTGAGCGACAGGCTTGCGGCGGATCAGATCGACCACCAGGCGGGCCTTGCTGGGGGAAACACGCACGTACTTAGCGACGGCGCGAACCTCGGTGGCCTCAGTTTCAATAGACTTAGTTGCCATTTACGGTTAACCCCCTATTTGGCCTTGTGGCCACGGAACGTACGAGTCGGCGCGAACTCGCCGAGCTTGAGACCAACCATGGACTCGGTAACATACACGGGCACATGCTTGCGGCCGTCGTGGACGGCGATGGTGTGACCAACCATCTCGGGGAAGATGGTGGACGCGCGGGACCAGGTCTTCACGACGTCCTTCTTGCCAGCCTCGTTCATCGCGGTGATACGCGAGAGAAGGCGAGTCTCCACGAACGGGCCCTTTTTGAGACTTCTGCTCATAAGTGCTTTCTCCTAAAACTCGGTATCCGAAATTACTTCTTACGGCGACGAATGATGTGCTGGTTCGAGACCTTCTTCTTCTTGCGCGTACGAAGGCCCTTCGTCGGCTTACCCCAGGGGGTAACGGAGGGACGACCAGAGGTGTGGTTCTTGCCCTCGCCACCGCCGTGCGGGTGGTCGACAGGGTTCATGACGGTACCGCGGACGGTCGGGCGCACGTTCATGTGACGCTTACGGCCGGCCTTGCCGATGACGATGTTGGAGTGATCGGCGTTGCCGACCTCACCGACGGTGGCGCGGCAGGTAACGAGGATGCGGCGCATCTCGGAGGAAGGCATACGGACGATGGCGTACTTGCCCTCCTTACCCATCAGCTGGCAGGAGTTACCGGCGGAACGGGCGATAGCAGCGCCCTTGCCCGGCTGGAACTCGACGGCGTGGATGAGCGTACCGACGGGGATGTCGGCGAGGGGCAGAGCGTTGCCCGGCTTGATGTCGGCGTCAGAACCGGACATGATGGTCTGACCGACCTCGAGACCCTTGGGGGCCAGGATGTAGCGCTTCTCACCGTCAGCGTAGTGCAGCAGAGCGATGCGAGCGGAACGGTTCGGATCGTACTCGATCGTGGCAACCTTGGCGGGCACGCCGTCCTTGTTGCGCTTGAAGTCGATCACGCGATAACGACGCTTCACGCCGCCGCCCTGGTGGCGGGTGGTGATGCGGCCGTTGTTGTTACGACCGGCCTTCTTGGGCAGGGGCTCGAGAAGAGACTTCTCGGGCTTGGTGCAGGTGATCTCGGAGAAGTCGGAGATCGTCTGCCAACGCCTACCAGCGGAGGTCGGCTTAAGGTGCTTTACAGCCATTACAATCCCTTTCAATAGGAATCCGTTAGCCATCGCAGACAGGGATTCGAGGTTCTGCCTCGGGTGCGATGACACCGGACGTATACACGGTTCCGGGCGTGTCCATTTTATACGCCCAAAACCTTGAGCTCCCGCCTCCCCTATTTGGGAGGCATGAGCTCACTCAACAGCAGCGAGTCTTAGGCCTGGCTGCCAAAGACCTCGATGGTGTCGCCCTCGGCCAGCGTGACGATGGCCTTCTTCCAAGAACGGGTCTTGCCGGCGACATAGCGCACGCGCTTGGTCTTGGGCTTGACCGTCAGGGTGTTCACGCGAACGACCTTGACGCCGAAGATCTCCTCGACAGCGTCCTTGATCTGATACTTGTTAGCATCCTTGGCGACCTCGAACGTGTACTTGTTCAGCTCCATGCCGGAGAAGGAACGCTCGGACACGATCGGACGGATGATGATCTCGTGGGCGGTCATTTATGCAAGCACCTCCCCGAAGTGAGCGGCGATGTCGGCGGGCATCAGCACAGCGTTGTTGTTGACGAGATCGTAGGTGTTGGCCTCGTCAGCGGTGATGATGAACGTCTTGGGAATGTTGCGGAACGACAGGTAGGCGTTGACGTCCTCATCGCGAACGATGATGGTCAGACGCTTGCCCTCAAGGCCGAGAGCCTTGAGCATGGCGACGGCAGCCTTGGTGGAAGGCTTCTCGAAGCCGTAGTCGTCGACGAGCACGAGCTCGCCATCGGCCAGCTTGGCGGACAGCGCGGAGCGCATAGCCAGCTTGACCTCCTTGTTGTTCATACGCTTGGCGTAGGAACGGGGCTTGGGGGCGAAGACAACGCCACCGTGACGCCACTGGGCAGCACGGATGGAACCCTGGCGGGCACGGCCGGTGCCCTTCTGACGCCAAGGCTTCTTGCCGCCACCGGAAACCTCAGAGCGGCCCTTAGCGGACTGGGTGCCCTGACGCCAAGAGGCCATCTGGCACTTGACGATGTGGTGCATAACGTGGATGTTCGGCTCGATGCCGTACACCTCAGCGGCGAGCTCGGCCTCGGCGACCTTCTTGCCCTCGCTGTTCTTTACTTCAAACTTTGCCATTTAAGTGTTCTCCTTGGTATGACGCTGGGCTAAATGGGCTGGGCCCTTAGGCCATACGGATGGCGACGAGACCATTCTTGGCACCCGGGACAGCGCCCTTGACCAAGATGAGGTTCTGCTCGGCATCGATGCGGACAACGGAAAGGTTCTTGACGGTAACGCGCTCGTTACCCATGTGACCGGCCATCTTGACGCCCTTGAGGACGCGCGCAGGATAGGCGCACTGACCGATAGAACCGGGGTGACGCTGGAAGTGAGAACCATGCGTCATAGGACCGCGGCGCTGACCCCAGCGCTTGATGCGACCCTGGAAGCCCTTACCCTTGGAGGTACCGATGACGTCGACCTTCTCGACATCAGCGAAATCAGCGACGGTGACGACCTCGCCGACCTTGTGCTCCTCGCCGTTCTCGACGCGGACCTCACGAAGGAAGCGGACAGGCTCGACGCCGGCCTTGGCGAAGTGACCAGCCATGGGCTTGTTCACGTTCTTGGCCTTGATGTCGCCGAAACCGATCTGGACGGCGTCATAGCCGTCGGTTGCCTGAGTTTTAACCTGCGAGACAGCGCAGGGGCCAGCCTGGATGACCGTGACGGGAACGACGTTGTCGTCCTCGTCCCAAACCTGGGTCATGCCAATCTTGCGGCCGAGAATCATGCTGATCAAGATATGATCCCAACTCTCGCGTGGTCTTGGGACAATGCGTACACCACCGAGCGTACGCCCCTAGAGGACCACTACTTACACGACGTGCTCCCCAGCCTTGTATTGCGTCCGGACTACCTGACAACCCTATTAAGCAGGCATTTTGTCCAGCCAGAATACTCCCCTGGTTACACACAGCTGTTTAGTATACACGGCTGCGGGCGTATCCATCGAGATTCATATTTCACTCACATTGTTTACGCAGGTAAAGTACGTGGAGTCGCCTGGGCTTGGCAGAGGGGCGGCGAAATATATTAAGTTTGCTGCTCTACAGTCCTGCGCAAGACGGAAAGCACATTAAGTGCTTTCCTTTGCGTGCGGAACTCGCGACAAACTTAACCCCCGCCCTCAGCCCCGGAG
>URYW01000029.1 GCA_900552145.1 uncultured Collinsella sp.
CGGCGGCAAGATCGAGCGCTTTGCGCTGGACGAGGCGCGAGAGCTGCTGGCCGCGGGGCAATCGCGTCTGGTCCGCTACACCATGGGCGGCGAGAACTCCGATACCGGCATGATCTGCGGCGGAGCCATCTGCCTGTGCTATCTGCATCTGGATGCGACCCAGGCACCGTTGTTTCAGGAAATTGCCGACGTCTTGGTCTATCGGCGCATCGGCGACTTCGTCATCGACTTTGAGCCGTTTATCGCGAGCGCGCTCGAGGGCGATGTGGCCGAGTACCATGGCGAGGCATCGCGCCATACCATTGCCGGCTGCCCCGAGCTTTCGCTGGTGGAGGAGGGGAGTAAGGTCACCTACACCAACGCCGCCTCCGAGATTCCCGCGGCGCACATCGAGACGCTCTGCCCCGAGGGCCTGACCTATATCTTTGGCTGCGGCCACGTGGGCGCCGCGACGGCGCGGGTGCTCACGGCGGCGGGCTTTGCCGTCGTGGCGTGCGACGACCGCCCCGGCACGCTGACCCCCGATTGGGTGCCCGGTGTCTACGATCGTCGCTTGGTCGATTACAAGAACCTGAGCGAGCTGTGCCCCATCGGCCCGCGCGACCTGGTGGTCGTCGCCACGGCGGGTCACAAGTCCGATATCGACGTGGTGATTCAGGCCATGCACGCCAAGCCTGCCTACCTGGGCTGTCTGGGTTCGCGCCGCAAGACGGCCTTTGTGCGTGCCCGCCTGGAGCAGGAAGGCTTTACGCAGGACCAGATCGACGAGCTGCACCTGCCGATCGGCGTTGCCATCGAGGCCGAGGACCCCGAGGAGATTGCCATCTCCATCGCCGCCGAGATGATTCACCTGCGCCGCACCAAACTCGTCCCCCGCAAGCGCTAATCGCATCCCCACCAATAAGTTGCGGTGAAATACGGATTGTTTAAGCCTGTTAGGCCGCCCAACAGTCCCTATTTCACCGCAACTGCTTTTTGGGACCCATTTGTGCGGGGGAGTTGTGGAGTTGTGCAGGCAGACGAGGTTTTTCTGGAAATACGCACCCAATGCGCGTATAGTACCGATTGTTTTGTCGGCTCCTGCTGCGTCGAGTCCAAACCGCAAAATGCCATGAGCGGCGCGGATGCAGCCAGGAGGCACGAGGACAACCCATCGTGGCCACGCCCCGTGCTTAAAACCCCAAGAAGGAGTGAACAATGGCAGAAGAGAAGTATGTGCCGCGTCTGAAGACCAAGTACAACAACGAGGTCAAGCAGCAGCTTCAGGACAAGTTCCAGTACGAGAACGTCATGATGATCCCCAAGTTTGAGAAGATCGTCGTGAACATGGGTGTCGGCGAGGCCGCTACCGATTCCAAGGCCATCGACGGTGCCGTGCGCGACCTGCGCGCCATCACCGGCCAGCAGCCGATGATCACCCGTGCCCGCAAGTCCAACGCTACCTTCCTCCTGCGCGCTGCTATGACGAACGGCTGCAAGGTTACCCTGCGTGGCGACCGTATGTGGGAGGTCTTCGATCGTCTGACCTCCGTCGCGATCCCCCGTATCCGCGACTTCCGCGGCATCTCCGCCAAGAGCTTCGACGGCCGTGGTAACTTCTCCATGGGCGTCACCGAGCAGCTCATCTTCCCCGAGATCGACTTCGACTCCGTCGATCACCAGCGCGGTATGGACATCACTTTCGTGACCACCGCCAATACCGATGAGGAGGCCAAGGCCCTTCTGGACGCCTTCGGTTTCCCGTTCAAGAAATAGGTTCACCTGCCCTATAAGCGCCGTTCCCACAAGGGGGCGGCGCTTGGGGCGAACAATACTCTATGTGAGGAGGATATAAGTGGCTAAGACATCGATGATCGTCAAGTGCAATCGCAAGCAGAAGTTCTCTACTCGTGAGTACACGCGCTGCCAGCGCTGCGGCCGTCCGCACTCTGTGTACCGCAAGTTCGGCCTGTGCCGTGTCTGCTTCCGCGAGCTTGCACTCAAGGGCGAGCTTCCCGGCGTTAAGAAGGCCAGCTGGTAAGTCACTACCAGCGTTTCAAGCATCAGTTTGGAACAGGGAAAACGCGCTAAAAAGGCTTTGCCGTTAAGGGCGGCGAAGAACCAAGAGCACGTGTTCATCAAGAACGAAGGAGAATCTGTATGAACCTTACAGACCCGATCGCAGATATGCTTACGCGCATCCGTAACGCTAACTCTGTGAACAAGGCCACGGTCTCCATGCCGAGCAGCAAGAAGCTCGTCGAGATCGCTCGTGTTCTGCACGAGGAGGGCTACATCGAGGGCTACGATGTCGAGGACACCGTTCCCCAGAAGACTCTGCACATCACGCTTAAGTATGGTCCCAAGAAGGCTAAGGTCATCAACGGCATCCGCCGCATTTCCAAGCCGGGCCTGCGTAAGTACACCGGCGTTGCCGACATGCCCCGCGTCCGCGGTGGCCTTGGTACCGCCATTATTTCCACCAGCCATGGCGTCATGACCGACCGCGATGCTCGCAAGCACAACGTCGGCGGCGAGATCATCGCTTACGTCTGGTAATTCGCTCGGTAGGTAGAAGGAAAGGAGATCACCGTGTCTCGTATCGGTAATAAGCCTGTCCAGATTCCCGCCGGAGTCGAAGTGGCAGTCAACGGCAACAATGTTGTCGTCAAGGGCCCCAAGGGCCAGCTCGAGCTCGATGTCTTTGAGAAGCTCGCTATCAACGTCGAGGACAACGTCCTCACCGTTTCCCGTCCCGACGACGAGCGTGAGACCCGTGCCCGCCACGGCCTCACCCGCGCCCTCATCCACAACATGGTTGTTGGCGGTTCCGAGGGCTGCGAGAAGAAGCTCGAGCTCGCCGGCGTCGGTTACCGCGTGCAGCAGAAGGGCAAGAACCTCGAGTTCTCCCTGGGCTTCTCGCACCCCGTGATCGTCGAGGCTCCCGAGGGCATCACCTTCGAGGTTCCCGACAACACCCACGTGAACGTCAAGGGTATCAACAAGCAGCAGGTCGGTCAGATCGCCGCTGAGATCCGCGGCCATCGTCCTCCCGAGCCTTACAAGGGCAAGGGTATCCACTACGTTGGCGAGCACATCCGCCGCAAGCTGGGTAAGGCCGCCAAGTAGTCGTAACCGACTCACTCGCATAAGACCAGCACCCCGTCAGGTGCTGGCAAGATCAACCTTTTTAGGAGTTTACGTATGAACAAGCATAAGGCGAAGCTGGAAGGCCTCAAGCGTCGTCAGCGTCGTGTTCGCGGCAAGGTCTCGGGTACCTCCGAGCGTCCGCGTCTTCGCGTGACCCGTACTAACGCCAACATCTATGCCCAGATCATCGACGACAGCAAGGGCTCCAGCCTGACGCTCGTCTCTGCCTCGACCCTCGAGGCCGAGTTCAAGGGCACCCACACCTCGAACAAGGAGGCTGCGGAGAAGGTCGGTCAGCTCGTTGGCAAGCGCGCCATCGAGGCCGGCATCACCAAGGTCGCCTTCGATCGCGGTGGCCGTATCTACCATGGCCGCGTCAAGGCCCTCGCCGACGGTGCTCGTGCCGCCGGTCTCGAGTTCTAGGAGGTATGTAGCACATGGCTCGTAATCAGAAGCAGCAGCGCGAGGCCTCCGAGTTCGAGGAGCGCGTCGTTTACATCAACCGCGTGTCGAAGACCGTCAAGGGTGGTCGTCGCATGAGCCTCGTCGCTCTCGTCGTCGTTGGTGACGGCAAGGGCAACGTCGGCGTTGGCATGGGCAAGTCCGCTGAGGTGCCCATGGCCATCTCCAAGGCGTCTCTCGATGCCAAGAAGAACATGTTCCACGTGCCGGTGACCGATCAGGGCACCATTCCGCACGAGGTTCTCGGTCACTTTGGTGCCGGCCGCATCATCATCAAGCCCGCTGTCGAGGGTACCGGCGTTATCGCCGGCGGCGCTGTGCGTCCCCTCTTTGAGCTTGAGAAAATCCGTGCTGTTGAGAACTTTGACCCTGACACGGTGACCTGTGAGCAGGGTGACAAGAAAAAGGCAGTGCTGCTGACCATCAACGGCCTCAACATCATCAAGGCTGCCGTCGAGGGCCTCAAGGAGCTCTCCAGCCCTGAGGACGTCGCGGCTCGCCGTGGCCTGACGGTCTCCGAGATGTTCGTCGGTAAGGAGAACTAAGCATGGCTGACACCATCAAGATCAAGCAGGTCCGCAGCACCAACGGTTGCAAGCAGGACCAGGTCCGTACTGTCCGTGCCCTCGGTCTCCACAGGATCCGCGAGGTTCGCGAGATTGCTGACAACGAGTCCGTCCGCGGCATGATCTTCAAGGTCAAGCACCTTGTCGAGATTGTAGAGGAGTAGCAAATGCAGCTTCACGATCTTACTCCCGCGCCCGGTTCCACCAAGAACCGCAAGCGCGTCGGCCGTGGCAATTCTTCGGGTCACGGCACCACTTCTGGCCGCGGTCAGAAGGGCCAGGGTTCCCGCTCTGGCGGCACCAAGGGTGCCGGCTTCGAGGGTGGCCAGACTCCGCTGGCCATGCGCCTGCCCAAGCTTCCGGGCTTCCGCAACCCCCGTCGTATCGAGTACACCGCTGTTAACGTTGAGCGTCTCGAGCGTAAGTTCGAGGACGGCGCTGTGATCGACGGTGCCGCTCTTAAGGCCGCTCGCATCACCAAGAGCGAGTTCGAGCCCGTCAAGGTGCTCGGCAATGGTGAGCTCACCAAGAAGTTCACGGTCAAGGTCGACAAGGTCAGCGCTTCTGCGCAGGCCAAGATCGAGGCCGCCGGCGGAAAGGTCGAGCTGCCGTGCTAAATGGTCTTAAGAATGCTTTCCGCATCAAAGAATTGCGCGAAAAGATTCTTTTTACCATAGCTATGCTCGTCGTGTACCGCATTGGTGCGCACGTTCCTGTGCCCGGCATTCCCTTCCAGGGGATGCTGGGCCTTTTCTCGACCGATAACAATTCGGTCGCCGCAGGTGCTATGGCCCTCCTGAATCTTTTCTCTGGCGGCGCGTTGAGCTATGTGTCGGTGTTTTCGCTGGGCATCATGCCTTACATCACCAGCTCGATCATCCTCCAGATGCTCCAGGCCGTCGTGCCTTCCCTGCATGAGCTTGCCCGCGAGGGCGAGGTCGGTCAGACCAAGATTACGCAGTATTCGCGTTACCTCACCCTTGCTCTGGCAATCCTCAACTCCGTGGGTTACCTCTTCCTCTTTAAGAGCTTCGGCATCAGCTTCAACGGTGCCGGCGCTCCCGAGATCATCTTCGACCTCATGATCGTCGGCACGCTCACCGCGGGCGCCATGCTGATCATGTGGATTGGTGAGCTCATCACCCAGCGCGGTATCGGCAATGGCATGTCGCTGATCATCTTTGCGAACATCATGGCCGGTCTGCCGCAGGCTATCTTCTCCAGCACCGAGGGCAATGCCGGTGGCATCATCACCATGGTGATTATCTGCGCCATCATCCTGCTGGTTATCCCGCTGATTGTTTTCCTTGAGCGCGGCCAGCGCCGCATCCCGGTCTCCTACGCTAAGCGCGTCGTGGGCCGTCGCATGATGGGTGGCCAGACCACCTACCTGCCCATCAAGGTCAACACCGCGGGTGTCGTGCCGATCATCTTCGCTTCGGCGCTGCTGTACTTCCCGGCTCAGATTGCCGTGTTCTTCCCCGGCATCGGCTGGATCCAGGCAGTTGCTTCTGCGCTTTCGCGCGGCTGGCTCAACTGGGTGCTTAACGTTGTCCTCATCGTGTTCTTCGCGTACTTCTACACCTCCATGGTGTTCAACCCCGATGACACGGCCGACAACCTTAAGAAGCAGGGCGGCTTTATTCCGGGCGTGCGTCCGGGTAGGGCTACCGCGGCCTACATCAAGAACGCGCTCAACAAGATCACGCTTCCCAGTGCTGTCTTTTTGGCGCTCATCGCCATCGTGCCTTCGATCATCTTCTCCTTCACGGGTAACCAGCTGATTCAGGCATTTGGCGGCACGTCCATCCTCATCATGGTCGGCGTCGTGCTCGACACGGTCGATAAGCTCGAAGGCCAGATCAAGATGTATGATTACGATGGATTCTTTAAATAGGCTAGAGGAGGATTGCTCATGAACCTCGTATTGCTCGGAGCTCCGGGTGCCGGTAAGGGCACCGTCGCACAGGAGCTCGTCGCCGAGTTTGGCGTCGCCCACATTTCCACGGGCGACCTGCTGCGTGCTGCCGTCAAGGGTGGCACCGAGCTTGGTATTCAGGCTAAGAAGTACATGGACGCTGGCGAGCTCGTTCCCGACCAGCTCGTGATCGACCTTGTCAAGGAGCGCCTTGCCGCCGATGACGCCCAGCAGGGCTTCATCCTCGACGGCTTCCCGCGCAACACTGCCCAGGCCGTGACGCTCGATTCCGAGCTCTCCGCCATGGGTCGCGAGATCGACTGCGCCCTTCTGGTCGATGTGGCCCCCGAGGTCATCATCGATCGTCTGTCTTCGCGTCGCACCTGCCGCGCCTGCGGTTACACCGGCACCGCTGCCGATGCTACCTGCCCCAAGTGTGGCGGCGAGATGTATCAGCGCGACGACGACAAGCCCGAGACCATCAAGAACCGTCTCGACGTCTACGAGAAGTCCACGAGCCCGCTCGTCGACTACTATCGTGGCCAGGGTCTGCTCAAGTCGGTCAACGGTGACCAGGCTCGCGAGACCGTGTACGGGGATGTCAAAGAGGCTCTCGGTCTATGATCAAGATTAAGTCTGCAACGCAAATCGAGCAGATGAAGAAGGCAGGAGCGCTATCTAAGATGGCGCTCCGCCACGTTGGAGCCATGGTGCGCCCTGGCGTTTCGACTTTTGAGCTCGATCAGCTCGCGGAGCAGATTATCCGCATGCATGGTGGCACCCCGGCCTTTAAGGGTTACGGCGGGTTCCCGGGGACCATTTGCGCATCGATCAACGATGCCGTGGTCCACGGTATTCCCAACCCCGACATGATCCTGCGCGATGGCGATATCATCTCCATCGATACGGGAGCCGTTGTCGACGGTTGGGTCGGCGATAACGCTTGGACGTTTTTCGTCGGCACCCCCACGCCCGAAGCCAAGGCTTTGTGCGAGGTCACGCGTGATTGCCTTAAGGCTGCCATCGAGCAGGCTGTTCCCGGTAACCATATCGGGGACGTCGGTTATGCCGTTCAGTCCCTCGCCGAGTCTCACGGTTACGGCGTGCTTCGTGATTATGTGGGCCATGGCTTTGTCCGCGTGATGCTCGAGGACCCCATCGTTCCTAAGTATGGATTGAAGGGGTGGGGCGTTCGCCTCCTGGCCGGCATGGTCATTGCCATCGAGCCGATGGTCACGATGGGTTCCAACCATGTGAGCACGGGCTCCGACGGTTGGATTGTTACGACCAACGACCACCTGCCCGCCGCGCACTACGAGAACACCGTCGCCATTACCAATGACGGTCCGGTGATTCTCACCACGGATGCCCAAGGTGCTTGGTGTTCGCTCCAAGGCGGAGAAATGTAACAAGTTCCACCTAGTTGTGGAGCCATTACGAAGTTATTACGATGCGTGCATACGTGTTGTAGAATACTCAATCGCTGTCGTTTTCTAGAGAAAGATGATTGCTTGTGAAGAAGGAAGACGCAATTGAGCTCGAGGGTACGGTAAAGGAACCGCTGCCCAACGCCATGTTTAAGGTCGAGCTCGAGAACGGTCATTCGGTTCTGTGCAACATTTCTGGCAAGATCCGAATGAATTACATCCGTATTCTCCCCGGTGACAGGGTTGTCGTGGAGCTTTCCCCGTACGACCTGACCCGCGGCCGCATCACCTATCGCTACAAATAGCGGCACGCATACACGCACTCCATTTCCGACTGCAGGCTTAGCTCAACCTACGGTCGGATTGTGTGTGAAGACCAGCCATAGTTTTAAACGCCTGCGGCTGGGCGAGTAGATAGTAGGGAAGTAGTTTGAGCGCTACCGAAAGGAAGAACGATGAAGGTACGTCCTTCGGTCAAGAAGATGTGCGATAAGTGCAAAATCATTAGGCGCCATGGCAAGGTCCTCGTCATTTGCGAGAACCCCCGTCATAAGCAGCGTCAGGGTTAAGAGAGGAGACTACGTTGGCCCGTATTAATGGTGTCGACCTCCCGCGTGAGAAGCGCGTTGAGATCGGTCTGACCTACATTTACGGCATCGGCCGCACCACTGCGACGAAGATTTGCGTCGAGTGCAACGTTAACGTGGATACGCGCGTTAAGGACCTCACCGAGGATGAGGTTAACGCCATCCGCGATTATATCGACAAGAACCAGATCATGGTTGAGGGCGACCTCCGCCGTGAGCGCAACCAGAACGTCAAGCGCCTTATGGACATCGGCTGCAACCGCGGCCTTCGTCACCGCAAGGGCCTCCCGGTCCGCGGCCAGCGCACCCACACTAACGCTCGTACCCGCAAGGGCCCGAAGCGTCAGATCGGTGCTAAGAAGAAGAAATAAGGAGCGCTAGATAGATGGCTACTGCTAAGAAGAACGTTCGCGCTGCCCGTCTGAAGCGCGCGGACCGTAAGAACATTTCCGTGGGCCAGGCTCACATTCGTTCTACGTTCAACAACACGATCGTTTCGATCACCGATCCCCAGGGCAACGTCATTTCCTGGAAGTCGGCTGGCCAGGTGGGCTTCAAGGGCTCCCGTAAGTCCACGCCGTTCGCGGCCCAGATGGCTGCCGAGGCTGCTGCCAAGCAGGCCATGGAGCACGGTATGAAGAAGGTTTCCGTCTTCGTCAAGGGCCCCGGCTCCGGTCGTGAGACCGCCATCCGCTCCCTCCAGGCTGCTGGCCTCGAGGTCTCGAGCATCCAGGACAAGACCCCCATCCCGCACAACGGCTGCCGCCCCAAGAAGCGTCGCCGCGTGTAACTGAAAGGATCGTATCAATATGGCAATCGACAGGACTCCTGTTCTTAAGCGCTGCCGTCAGCTCGGGATCGATCCCGCTGAGCTCGGTTACAGCAGCAAGAAGGAATCTATCCGTCAGCCCAAGCGCCGTCGCAAGGAATCTGAGTACGGCATGCAGCTGCGCGAGAAGCAGAAGGTCAAGTTCATCTACGGCGTTCTGGAGAAGCAGTTCCACGGCTACTTCAACAAGGCCCGTAAGATGAACGGCGTCACCGGTGAGAACCTCATGATCATCCTTGAGTCTCGCCTCGACAATGTCGTCTTCCGTCTTGGCTTCGCCCGCACCCGCAAAGAGGCTCGTCAGTCCGTCCGTCACGGTCACTTCACCGTGAACGGCAAGCGCGTGGACATCCCGTCCTACCGCGTCAAGGCCGGCGACGTCGTCGCTGTTGGCGAGTAGTTCCGTGACCTCCTCCCCATCAAGGAGGCTCTGATTTCCTCTGAGCGCTTTGAGGTCCCTGGCTGGCTCGAGGTCGATATCGAGAAGCTGTCTGGTAACGTGCTCGCTCTGCCGACGCGTGAGCAGATCAGCGGTGATATCAACGAGCAGCTCATCGTCGAGCTCTACTCTAAGTAGTCCATCCGGGCTGCTGAGGCTGGAGGTAATACATGTCAGAATTCATTAGGCCTCAGGTTCAGGTCGAAGAGATCAACGAGACGTCTGCTCGTGTCTCCGTCGAGCCGCTCGAGCGTGGTTACGGCGATACGCTGGGTAACTCCCTTCGTCGTGTACTTCTGTCCTCGCTCGAGGGTGCCGCCGTCGAGGCTATTCAGATCGATGGTGCGCAGCACGAGTTCATGACCATCCCTAACATGGTCGAGGATGTCACCGACATCGTCCTGAATGTCAAGGGTCTTGTCTTCAGGGCTCTCGGCACGACCGACGAGGCGACCGCCACCATCTCGGTTGACGGCCCCTGCGAGGTCACCGGTGCGGACTTCTTTATTCCGTCCGAGTTTGAGCTGGTCAACCCCGAGCAGCACATCGCTACGCTCACCGAGGGTGGCCATCTCACCATGAGCATGCGCATCGGCTATGGCCGCGGCTATGTTTCTGGCGAGGCCAACAAGCGCGACAACGATCCCATCGGTGTGATCCACGTCGACTCGCTGTACTCGCCGGTTTCCCGTTGCGCCAAGCTCGTTGAGGCTTGCCGTGTCGGTCAGCACACCGACTACGACCGCCTTGTCCTCGAGATCGAGACCAACGGTTCCATCGCCCCGCGCGACGCCGTGGTCCAGGCTGCCAATATCATCAACCAGCATATGGCCGCCTTTATGAACCTTGCCGAGACCCCCGAGGTCGAGGAGGAGGCTTCGATCTTCGCTCCCGAGGTTACCAACGATAACGCCGAGCTGGACAAGCAGATTGAGGATCTGGACCTTTCCGTCCGTTCCTACAACTGCCTTAAGCGCGCCAGCATTCACTCGGTCCGTCAGCTCGTTGAGTTCTCGGAGAACGATCTGCTCAACATCCGTAACTTCGGTGTTAAGTCGATCGAGGAAGTGAAGGACAAGCTTGAGTCCATGGGCCTGAGCCTGAAGGCTTAATGCTTCGCATATTTGAGGAGAAACTAGACCATGCGTCACAACGTTAAGAAGGGCCTGAAGCTCGGCACCGATGCGAGCCACACCAAGGCCATGAAGAAGAGCCTTGCTAAGGCCCTCTTCGAGAACGACCGCATCAAGACCACCGAGACCCGCGCTAAGGCGCTGCGTTCGGTCGTCGATCCGATCATCACCTGGGCCAAGAAGGGCGACCTGCACTCTCGTCGTCTGGCTATCGCCAAGCTCGGCGATAAGCAGCTCGTTGCCGAGATCTTCGACAAGGCAGCTCAGGGCATGTGGCAGGACCGCAACGGCGGTTACACCCGCATCATGAAGCTCGGTAACCGCAAGGGCGACAACGCTCCCATCGTTATCATGGAGCTCGTCACCGAGCCTTGCACGCCTAAGGCCAAGAAGGCTGCTCCGGCCCCCAAGAAGGCCGCTGCTCCCAAGAAGGTCGAGGCTGCCGAGGAGGCTCCTGCTGAGGAGACCGCTGAGTAGACAATCCGTCTGCATAGGCTATATTCGAGGGGTACGTTCGCGTGCCCCTCTTTTTTGTTGAAATGCCATTGCCAGTTTGTTGGGAGCGCCCATGACCGCGCCGTCTGATTTCAATTCGACCTCCGAGCTCGATGCCACGCTCGTTTTCCGCGTGGCCTACGATGGCTCGTCCTATAGCGGCTTTGCCGAGCAGCCCGGTCAGACGACGGTTGCGGGCGAGCTGCGCCGCGCTATCGAGACGCTCCTGCGCCGTCCGATCGACCTGACGTGCGCGGGACGCACCGATGCCGGCGTGCATGCGGTGGCGCAGTACATCAGCGTGCCCGTAACGGACGCTGAGTTGGCTTGTACGCGCCGTAGGTGGCTGAGGGCTATGGATGCCCTCCTGCCCAAAGATATCGCCATAAACGAGGTCTACAAGGCCCGTAAAGACTTTTCTGCACGCTTTGATGCGCGTTCCCGTACGTATACGTACCGTATTGCCGATCGCGACGCGCGCCCTGTGCTTTCGCGCGGTGCGGTGTGGTGGCATCGCTACCCATTGGATGTTGAGGCGATGTCTGCGGCCTGTCCCGCGCTGCTGGGCGAGCAGGACTTCAAGAGCTTTTGCAAGGTGGCGTCTGCCGTGGGCAAGCCCACGCACCGCTGCGTGATGCGTGCCGAGTTTGGCCATGAGGTTGCGTTTGGCGAGGACATCCTGACGTTTACCATCGAGGGCAATGCGTTTCTGCATTCGATGGTCCGCACGATCGTGGGCACGCTTGTCGAAATTGGCATGCATCGCCGTGAACCCGAGTGGATGCGCGAGGTCATCGATGCTTGCGACCGTACCGCTGCGGGCCCCACGGCTCCTGCCTGCGGCCTTACGTTTATGGGCGTGGATTACGATCCCGCCGAGCTTGTCGTGCTCGACTAGGGGAGGGCTCGGCGCGTCGTGCGTCGGCACCTGTCATCTGTGGGCTGCGCGTGTGCAACATCTGTTCTTGGCGTGCAATACAACCGGTGTCTCATTGCTTTTATTGCCGGGGTGTACCATGAACGACAGTTTGATTCACTGCTGTCGAGAGGACGGATAACTTGGTTCGACGTGGCTCGCATCCGCGACTTTCGGTGATCCTTGTGGTAGAAGGTTCGCCCAGCTATGCGATGCGTGCGCTCGAGAGTATCCAGAACCAAGACCTCTACGATTTGCAGATTGTCGTTGTCTGCCGCGATGCTGCGCCCGGTGTGCGCCATTCGCTTCAAGTTGCTGCCGACAGGGACATCCATATTGATTTGATTGACGTCGAGGACGCGAAGCGCGGCGCTTGTCTTCGTGCCGGTTTTGCTGCCTCGCGCGGCTCTCAAATCATCGCTATGAACGCCGATGAGTGGTTTGCTCCGCAGTCCCTTTCCAAGATGGTCAATATCGCGTGCGATACTACGGCAGACATAGTGCTCCCCACGGTGTCGCTCGACCGCTATGATGCACATCGAGAGCGCCATTCGCGCGTCTTGGATGCTGCTCATATTTCCATTGATAGCAAATCTTCGATGGTGGCCGGGCTGCCTCAGTTGATTTTAGGCGGCCTAGTCGTTCAGACCTCTGGTGTGATGTACAGCCGCTCGCTGTTTGAGGCATGCCTTTTGTGCGACAAGGTGTTTCGCACAGTTGGGTTTATGGCATGCGCGCTTTCGCAGACACGATGCGTGTCCGGCTGCGGCGATGCTTGTTTCCACACGGCGGCACCTAAACTTACAGATGCCTTTGATCCCACCATGTATGCCAAGGTATCCGATGACACTCGAGCGCTCGACGAGCTTGCGGACTCACTCTCGGAAGCAGACAGCGGTGGTCGGCTCAAGCTGGCAAGTCAAAAGTTCTACTTTGCCGGACTGGTCGCCTGCATCGAGAATTTGTGTCTGAGCCCGCATGGGGTGTCGTCAATCGAGCGTTCCGCCCGCATGCGTGATATGCTCGATGCGCCTCGAACCCGTCAGATGGTCGCCGCGCTCAAGGATAACCATCGGGGGCTCGGTCTGTTGTTTGGGCCGATCGCCAGCGCCAAGCCCGCGCGCTGCGTGATGTGTACGCATCTGGCAGCTATTCTTAACCGGACGGGCGCAAAAACCGCCTAAACGGCTCATTTCGAAACAAACTTGCATAGAATTGTTTCGAAATGCGTTCTTATACACAAAAGCCTTCAAATAGCGTTAAACTATTCAATCACTGATTGATTGTCTCCGCCATCTTTTGGAGAGAGGGTTTGTATGGCTAAAAAACGCAATGGGCGCCAGGATGCCATTAGAGATATTGTGCGCAATAAGGACGTCCGCACGCAGCGCGTGCTGGTCGATGAGCTCCGCGCTATGGGCTTTGATTGCACGCAGGCGACTGTCTCTCGCGATATTGCCGACATGGGGCTGCGTAAGCTCCCTGAGGGCATCTATGTTCTGGCAGAGGACCTGCACCTGCAGCGTATGGTTTCCGAGCTTGTAACGGGCGTTCTGCGTACCGATAATCTGGTTATGATCAAGGCTCAGCCTGGCACGGCTTCCGGCATCGCCGCCGCCGTTGATGCGGCAGAGTTGCCCGATGTGCTTGGCTCGCTTGCCGGCAACGATACGATTTTGGTTATTGCCCAGACGGCCGAGGACGGCGAGCGTCTTGAGGCGCTGATCAATAAGCTGAGCAATTCTCGCAAGTAGGCGTGCGGGTCGTGCGCTCGGCACTGTGCGCGTGACATGGTGGCTTGTAAGGGGTATCGACGTTGGTCGGTACCCCCCCCCCTTTTGTTTGCCGGTATAAAGACCGTCCACCAGGTCACTTTAAATTAAAAGGCCCCCGAGCACTTTAATAAGCTGCTCGGGGGCCTTGTTGCTAATGGCCGGATGAATTTCTAGCCGACCGTATCGTCAGGCGTGGGCGAGGGGTCGGGAGTGGGCGTAGGCGTGGGCGTAGGCGTGCCGCCATCGCCGCCGGTCGAACCACCAGTGGAGCCGCCCGTCGAGCCACCGGTCGTTCCGGTGCCGCCGGTGGTGTCGCCGCCCGTGGTCTCGGTCGTCGTGGTCGTCGTGGTAGTCGTTGTGGTGGTTTCCTCTTCGTCCTCGTTCTCGTCCTTGTCGTCGTTCTCCGTCTTCTTGGTGTTGTTGGTGCCGTAGAACTTCCAGACGCTGTTGTTCTTGTAGGTGGGCGCCGTTCCGGTCGCAAACTCCTCGCGCTCGGTGCCGGTCAGAACGGTGTTCATAAACCGCTTAAAGACAGGCAGGTTGGTGCTGTCGCCCAGCAGGTCCGTGCCGTATTTTTGGATGGGGATCTCACCTGCGGAATAGCCGGTCCACAGGGCGCACGCCAGCTGCGGGGTATAGCCGCAGAACCACAGGTTGGTGGTGTTGTCGGTGGTGCCCGTATTGCCGGCATAGGTCTGGTTGACGCTCAGGGCGCCAGCAGCACCTGTACCGCTGCCCTGCATGACGCCGGACAGAACAACGGTGACCGCGGCGGCCTCGCCCTCGGTAAGCACCTGTGAGGGATTGTCGGTGTGCTGGTACAGCACCGAACCGGTACGAGAGTCAATCTCGGTGATGGCGATCGGCTGGCGATAGTAGCCGCCGTTGGCAAACGTCGCGTAGGCGGCGGCCATCTCGAGCGGCGAGATCGAGCCGGTGCCGAGCGTCATGACGGGAACGTCCTCGATGTTGTCCTTGGCGGGATCGATGCCGAGCTTTTTGACGAGCGAGATGATCTTGCTGTTGCCGACGGCTTCCGCCACCTGGATGTAGCCGGTGTTGGAGGAGTATGCCGTTGCCTGCTTAAGCGTGATGTTGCCATAGCTATGGTTGGCGTAGTTTTGGACCTCGGTCGTGGTGCCCTTGGCCTTGAGCGGCGAGTTGCAGTTGAGGGTGACGTTGGGGTTCATGCCGTTTTGGATGGCAGTTGCCAGCGTAAAGGCCTTAAAGGTGGAGCCGACGGGACGCTTGGCCGTGGCATGGTTTACGTGGTTCTCGTCGGCGTTGTAGTCATAGCCGCCCACCATGCACTTGATGTAGCCGGTCTTGGGGTCGACGACGACCATGCCCATGTCCAGGCCGTCGAGTGAGAGCGTGTCGAGCTGCTCGCGGACGGCATTCTCTGCCACCTGCTGCATCGTGGGGTCGATGGTGGTCTTGACGGTCAGGCCGCCCTTAAAGAGCACGTCGGTCGAGAACTCCTGCTCCAGCAGCTGCTTAACATAGGCGACAAAGTAGGGCTGCGAGTATACGTCGACGCCGCTGCCCGAAATCTCGGTCACGTTGAGGGTGATGGGCTCGGCCTGTGCGGCATCGTGCTCCTCCTGGGTGATGTGGCCCAGGCGCAGCATGTTGTCGAGAACCTTGTTGCGGCGAGACAGTGCCAGGTCGGGGTTGACCGTGGGGCCGTACTGCGAAGGCGAGTTGGGAAGGCCGATGAGCAGCGCGGCCTCGCTCAGGGTGAGGTCGGCGGCGCTCTTGGACAGGTAGGTCTCGGCTGCGGCCTCGATGCCGTAGGCGCCGTGACCGTAATAGATGGTGTTGAGGTACATCATGAGGATCTCGTCTTTGGAGTACATGTCCTCCATCTTGATGGCGATGTAGGCCTCGCGCACCTTACGCTCGATGGTCGAGTCGAACTGCTCCTCCTGCAGAATGGTGTTGCGCACCAGCTGCTGGGTGATAGTCGAGGCGCCTTCGTGTCCGCCGCCGAGGGTTGCCACCGCAGCACGCGCGATACCCCACAGGTCGATACCGCCGTGCTCGTAGAAGCGCTCGTCCTCGACGTCAACGGTGCCCTGCAGCACGTAGGGGGAGACCTCGTCCTTGGTGATGGACTTGCGGTTTTGCGTGTAGAAGCTCGCGATCTTGTTGCCGTTGCAGTCGACGATCTCGGTGGGCTCGCTCACCAGATACGCGTTGGCGTCGGTGTAGTCGGGCAGATCGGACAGCCAGCGGTTGACGTTGCCGACCATGCCGATGCCAAATGCCACGCCCGCGATAAGCAAAAAGCCCAAAAACGAGAGCAGGATTATGGGCAGGGCATGCGTCTTTGAACGGCTGCGTCCCTGTCGTTGGCGAGGACCCATATATTGACCTCCAGGTATGTCGTGCCGGACGGCGGATGTGCCGTCGGGGCAGGATGGACATAAGTTATTACACGATAAACCAAACGGGGCGCGCGAGGCCTCGTGTATGCTGGAAGGCGGCATTTTTCAGAGTGAATGCATACCTTGGTAAGGAGTTTGTCGATGGCGATTCGGACGATGGGGCCGAGCGGGCAACACAAGACTGGATTGGATGCTGCCGGTGCGGCGCTGCCCGAGCTGCTGGCGCCGGCGGGCGGGCTCGACCAGATGTTTGCGGCCATCGCCGCGGGCGCCGATGCCATCTATGCGGGGTTGGGCGGCTTTAACGCCCGCGTGAGCGCCCATGGCTTTACGGATGACGAGTTTGCGCGCGGTTGTGCCGTGGCGCATGCCCATGGCGTGCGTGTGTACGCGACGCTCAACGTGTTCGTGTTTGACGATGAGTTGTCCGACGCGGTGGTGTTGGGAGCTCATGCACTGGAGCTGGGCGCCGATGCTCTGATTGTCGCCGATGCCGGGCTGGCCTGTGTACTGCGCACGGCGATTCCCGGGGTCGAGATTCACCTGTCCACGCAGGCGGGCGTTCATAGCGAAGGCGCCGTGAGGCTGGCGGCCGACGAGTTGGGGGTCGAGCGCGTGACGACGGCACGCGAGCTGGCGGTCGACGAGATTGCGGCGCTATGTGCCACGGGCGTGCCCATCGAGGTATTTTGCCACGGTGCGATTTGCATCGGCTATTCGGGGGCGTGCGAGTTCTCGGCCCTGCGGCGTGGGCGCTCGGCGATGCGCGGCGACTGCACGCAGCCGTGCCGTCTGGCGTACGACCTGGTGGACGAGGCGGGGCAGAGCGTTGTCGCCGTCGAGGGGGATCGCCTGCTGTGCCCGCGTGACTATCTGGGCATCGCGCATCTGCCCGAGCTTGTAGATGCCGGCGTGGCATCGCTCAAGATCGAGGGTCGCATGAAGAATCCCGACTACGTCTTTAACGTGGTGAGGGTGTGGCGTCGGGCGCTTGATATGCTGCGCGACGGCACATGGGATGCCGATGCGGTGCCGACGCTTGAGCGCGAGCTGGGAAGGTCGTTCAACCGCGGCTTTACCGATGCGTATCTGCGGGGTCGTTCGGGTGCCGAGCTCATGAGCTTTGAGCGCGCGAGCAACCAGGGCGTGCGTGTGGGCCACTTGGTGGCGGTGGGTCACGAAGAGGTGACCGTTGAGCTCGACGCCGCCGTGGCGGCGGGTGACACGCTCGAGATTTGGTTTTATCCGGGTGTCGACGCGCGCCCCGATGTGCCCAAGCGCTGGCCGCAGGTGCCCTGCCCGGTGGATGCCGCAGCGGGGAAGCGCGTCGTCGTGCATTGCAAGCGTAAGGTGGACACGGGCTGCGAGGTGTACCTGATTCGCAGCGCCGGCGTGTTGGATCAGACGGCGGCGGTGTTGGAGCGCATGCGGGCCGAGGCGGATGCGATTGCGCCCGTTGCACGTGTCGTTGAGGTGCTGCCCTTTGAGGACGTTGCGGTGGATGGCGGTGCGTCGACGGAGTTGGTGGAGTGCGCGGTTCCCGCTCGCATGGTTTTTGCTTGGCAGCTGATGGATGCCGACCCGCGCGGAGAACTCGATTTGTCCGACGCCATTGTGGTGCTTGACGAGGCGTGCCGCACGGGTGACGCTGACAGGACCCGCTCACTGATGCAGCGTGCCGGGCGCGTCGTCTGCCGCAACCTGGGGCAGGTGGCGATGGCTCGCGAGCTGGGCGTGACGTTTGACGTGGCGGCGCCGGTGTTCTGCGCGAATCGGGCAACGTTTGCTTGGCTGCGCGGGCTCGGTGCAGGGCGGGTGTACTTGCCGGCCGAGTTGCTCAACAATGATAGGGGGCGTATTGCCGAGCTGGCTGCTGAACCCGGCGTCCTTGGCCCCATCGACGCCGACCGTCCCGAGCTTATGGTGTGCGAGCACTGCCTGCTGACCGCCGAGGGCGTCTGCGCCACCGATGCGACGGGACAGGTCCGTTGCCGCGACTGCTTGCGTCGTCGGCAGGTACGCTATCTGGTCGAACGTGACGGTACGCGTCTGCCGGTCGCCGTTGACGCGTGCGGCAGGACGAGGATTTTCCTGTCGTAGGTGCCGCGTCGCGTCAGTTTGTTATCATATGAGAGTTTATGGACTTCCAGCACCGCCGTATCCGGTGAGGGTGCTATAGCAAAAGGAGGATACCCAATGCTGTCTGTTGACGAGCAAATGCGTATCATCACCTCGGGCGCCGCGCAGATCGTTCCTGAGGCCGACCTTCGCAAGAAGCTTGAGAAGGGCGAGCCCCTCAACATCAAGCTCGGCGTCGACCCCACCAGCCCCGACCTGCACCTGGGCCATGCCGTGCCGCTGCGCAAGATGCGCCAGTTCCAGGACCTGGGCCACAACGTCACCCTCATCATCGGCAACGGCACCGCGCTGATCGGCGACCCTTCGGGCAAGAATTCCACCCGTCCGCAGCTTTCGCAGGAGCAGATCGAGGCCAATGCCGAGACCTACGTGAGCCAGGCCATGAAGATCCTGGATCCCGAGAAGACCACCATCGTGCACAACGGCGACTGGATCTTGTCGATGGATCTGGCCGGCCTGCTGCAGGTGTGCTCCAAGTTCACCGTCGCCCGCATTCTTGAGCGCGATGACTTTACCAAGCGCTACCAGTCTCAGACGCCGATCGCCCTGCATGAGTTCCTGTATCCCGTGATGCAGGCCTTTGACTCCGTGCAGATCAAGGCCGACGTCGAGATGGGCGGCACCGACCAGCTCTTCAACCTGCTCGCCGGCCGCGAGCTCATGGAGAAGATGGGCATGGAGCCCCAGATCGCGCTCACCATGCCGCTGCTCGAGGGCACCGACGGCGTGCGCAAGATGTCCAAGTCATACGGCAACTACATCGGCCTGACTGACGCTCCCAAGGACATGTTCGGCAAGACCATGTCCATCCCCGATGAGATGATCGGCAAGTACTATCGTCTGGCCAGCTCGCTCACCCCGGCCGAGGTCGACAAGATCGACGCCGCCCTGGCCGACGGCTCTGCCGACCCCTACGAGCTCAAGCGCGCTCTGGGCCGCGACCTGTGCGACACCTACCACGGCGCCGGCGCCGGCGACGAGGCTCAGGCCGAGTTCGACCGCGTATTCAAGGAGGGCCAGCTCGCCGACTTCCCCGAGAAGCATGTCGAGCTGACCGTCAACGACGAGGGCCAGATCTACCTCGCTGGCCTGCTCAAGGACCTGGGTCTTTCTGCCAGCGCCGGCCAGGCCCGTCGCGATATCGACGGCGGCGGCGTCAAGATCAACGGCAAGGCCGTGGCTCCCAAGAGCTATAACATCGATCCCAGCGCCCTCAAGCTGGGCGACACCCTCTCCGTAGGCAAGCGCAAGGGCTTCAAGTTGATTTAGTCCCGCCGTTCTACCGAACGGCGGACCGGCCGACGCTGCGCGGGCCGCATTTGGACAATCTGACGTTCAACTTCAAGGGCGCGACCAGAAGGTCAGCGCCCTTTCGT
>URYW01000030.1 GCA_900552145.1 uncultured Collinsella sp.
CGATCTGCATCGGATCGTAGCGGCCGCGGAGGCGGCGAATGATGATCGAGGCGGTGGACCAGAGGAAGACGCTGACCAGCATCATCAATACGCCGGCGGCGTCCGCCGTGCCGCCCACGCCGACGATGACCACCACGCCGAGCATGGAGAGCGCGACGCAGGCGATTTTGGACAGGGTGATGCGCTCGTGCAGAAAGAGCGCGGCGAGAATCGGGATGAAGATGGGGTTCATCGCGCCCAGCAGCGAGGAGAGCGAGCCGGTCAGCCGGTCAATCCCCAGCATTTGCAGGCAGAAGCTGGCGAAATACCCGGTGAAGCCGATGGCAAAGAGAATCGGCCAGTCGCGCCTGTCCACGGGCTTCAGCGCTCTGCGCAGGCGCAGGACGAGCAGGAGCGCCGGGATCGAAACCAGATAGCGCAGCGCGAGCAGCGTCACCGGAGGGATGGTGCGCAGCGCGACCTTGGAGACGACGTATTGGCTGCCCCAAAGCACGAAAGCGGTGAACAGGGGAATCAGGCGGCGCTTGTTCATATGAAAGCCTCACTTTGATAAGCGAATCCCGCCGCGCGGCGCTGAGCGCGCGCCTTTTCGGAATCCGCGTCTTTCTTCCTATTATAATTGAAGCGGGCGGCGTTGCATAGTTCAAAATGCGCGAAGGAGGACGGAAAGATCGAAATTTGCAAGCGCCATCAAAAAGAACGGTTTTTTGGTGAAATTGGGCTATGAATTGCAACTGACTGCAAAATAGAAGTCGTAAAGTGAAAAACATTCATCGTAAAAGTGAAGAAAACTGAAAGAATTTGCTTGTTTTGACGGGATGATTGCGGTATAATACCACCTATCAACGGCGGGGACAAAAAGCCTCCGGCGAATTTCATCAATCCTGTATAGGGGGAATTGACATGAAGAAGTTGCTTGCTGCGGCCGTTGCCGCCGCGATGACGATGACCGCGACCTTCGCGATGGCGGATGGCGCGATCAAGATTGGCGAAATCGGCCCGCTGACCGGCGCCAACGCGTCCTACGGCAAGTCCGTTACCCAGGGTGTCGAGCTTGGCTGCAAGGATTTCTCGACCAAGGAGCTGCCGCTTGCCAGCAAGGCCGAGGATGACCAGGCCGATGGCGAGAAGGCCGTCAACGCCTTCAACACCCTGCTCGACTGGGGCATGCAGGCCCTCGTCGGTCCGACCACCACGGGTGCGTCGGTTGCCGTTGCCGCCGAGTGCGGTAACGACCCCAAGACGTTCATGATCACCCCGTCCGCGTCCTCCGAGGACGTCACCGACGGCAAGGATTGCGTCTTCCAGGTTTGCTTCACCGACCCCAACCAGGGTGTCAACGCTGCCAAGTTCCTGGCGCAGAAGTATGCGGACGAGAAGTTCGTGCTGTTCTATAACTCCGGCGACGCATATTCTTCGGGCATCGCAGATTCCTTTAAGGCCCAGGCCGCTGAGTCCAAGCTCGAGATTGTTGACGAGGAGACCTTTAAGGACGACTCCGCCACGAGCTTTACGAACCAGCTGACCAAGGCCAAGCAGGCCGGCGCCACCATGATCTTTGCGCCGATCTACTACACGCCGGCGTCCGTCCTGCTCAAGAACGCCAAGGACATGGGCTACGACGTCAAGATGATGGGCTGCGACGGCATGGACGGCATCCTGGGCGTTGAGGGCTTCGATACCTCTCTTGCTGAGGGTCTGCTGCTCATGACCCCGTTCTCCGCCGACGATGAGAAGAACGCCGACTTCGTCAACGCTTACAAGGATAAGTACGGCGATACCCCCGACCAGTTTGCCGCCGACGCCTACGATGGCGTGCACGCGGTGGCCGAGGCCCTCAAGGAGGCCGGTCTTGGTGTCGACGCCGACCCGACCGAGGCCGCCGAGAAGCTGTCCAAGGCTATGCTCAAGATTACCGTTGACGGTCTGACCGGCAAGCTCACCTGGAACGATAAGGGCCAGGTCCAGAAGGAGCCCACGGCGTACGTCATCACCGACGGCAAGTACGTACAGGCCTAATTGGCCGCCTTACATAGAGCGGTTTTGATCCCAAGCAGGGGAGGTTTTGGCCTTCCCTGCTTGCTTGGTATCTAGGGACGATGTAACGTCCCTGTTTCATACATCAACTGGAAACCTATTCGAAAGGGGGATGTGGAACATGACGGTCTTTATCCAATACCTGGTCAACGGCCTGTCCATGGGCAGCGTCTACGCCATCATCGCGTTGGGCTACACCATGGTCTACGGTATCGCCAAGATGCTGAACTTCGCTCACGGCGACGTCATCATGGGCGGTGCCTATGTCTCGTTCTGCGCCACGTCGTATCTCGGCCTCCCGGGCTGGGCATCTGTAGTTCTCTCTTGTGTGGTCTGCACGGTTCTCGGTGTTCTCATTGAGGGTCTGGCCTATAAGCCGCTGCGCCAAGCGGGCCCGTTGGCCGTTCTGATCACGGCCATCGGCGTGTCTTACTTCCTGCAGAACGCCGCGCAGCTTCTGTGGGGCGCCACGCCCAAGAACTTCACTTCGCTCGTCACCTTCCCGGTGCCGGAGTTCTTGGCCAAGTTTAACGTAAGCGCCGTCTCGCTCGTCACCATCGTCGCCTGCCTGGTTATCATGGCCGGCCTGATGTTCTTTACAGGTAAGACCAAGATGGGCAAGGCCATGCGCGCCGTGTCCGAGGATAAGGCCGCCGCTCAGCTCATGGGCATCAACGTCAACCGCACCATCTCGATGACGTTCGCCATCGGCTCCGCCCTCGCTGCCATCGCCGGCGTGCTCCTGTGCTCCTACTCGCCGGTCCTGCAGCCCACTACGGGCGCCATGCCTGGCATCAAGGCCTTCGACGCTGCCGTTTTCGGCGGCATCGGCTCCATTCCCGGTGCCTTTGTCGGCGGCATTCTCATCGGCATCATCGAGGCGATGGCGCAGGCTTACATTTCCACGAGCCTTGCCAACTCCATCGTCTTTGGTGTTTTGATCATCGTCCTGCTCGTCAAGCCTGCCGGCCTCTTGGGCAAGTACGTCCCCGAGAAGGTGTAGGTGAGCGTTATGAAGTTTCTTAAAGACAAGCAGACGCGTCACGACTTTGTTACGTACGCCATGTGCCTTGTGGCGTTCGCCATCGTGTTCTTTATGCAGTCTAACCACATGATCCCGCGCATGATCGCCGGTCAGCTGGTTCCCATCACGGCCTATATCGTCATGGCCATCTCCCTTAACCTCGTCGTCGGCATCGCGGGCGATTTGTCGCTGGGCCACGCGGGCTTTATGAGCGTCGGCGCCTATACGGGAATCGTCACCGCCGTCGCACTGGAGAGCGCCGTTCCGTCCGACCCGATGCGCCTGATTATCAGCATTGTGGTCGGCGCTATCGCCGCTGCCATCTTGGGCTTCTTGATCGGTATCCCGGTCCTGCGCCTGAGCGGCGACTATCTGGCCATTGTGACCCTGGCTTTTGGCGAGATCATCAAAGAGGTCGTCACCTGTCTCATTGTGGGCGTCGATTCCCGCGGCCTGCATGTGATCTTTAATATCACGGGTAACTCCACGATCGACGACCTGCACCTGCTCGAGGGCGGCACCGCCATTATCAAGGGCGCGCAGGGCGCATCGGGCGTGTCGACCTATTCGACCTTCCTTGCCGGCGCAATCCTGGTTATGGTCGCACTCGTGATTGTGCTCAACCTGGTTCGCAGCCGTACCGGTCGTGCCATCATTGCCGTGCGCGACAACAAGATTGCTGCCGAGTCCGTGGGCATCTCCGTCACCCAGTACCGCATGATCGCCTTCGTGGTTTCCGCTGCCCTTGCCGGTGCTGCCGGAGCCCTGTTCGGCGGTAACTTCTCGCAGCTTTCCGCCACTAAGTTCGACTTCAATACGTCCATCCTCATTCTGGTGTTCGTGGTCCTGGGCGGCCTGGGCAACATGCGCGGCTCCGTTATCGCCGCGGCGCTGCTCACGGTTCTCCCCGAGCTGCGCCGTCAGTTCTCGGACTACCGCATGCTCATCTACGCCATCGTGTTGATTCTGGTCATGGTCTTTACTAACAACCCGCAGCTCAAGGCGTTCTTCGCACGCATTAAGGACCGCTTTGCTTCCAAGAAGGAGGTGGCAGCCGATGCCCAGTAAGTTTGAGTTCAACAAGGGCAAAATGGTCCCGTATCCTTCTGGCGCCATCGTTCCCGACCGCGACTTGGGCCAGCGCCCGGCGCTCGAGTGCATCCACCTGGGCATTGAATTCGGCGGCCTTAAGGCAGTCGATGACTTTAGCCTGACCATCGGCAAGACCGAGATCGCCGGTCTCATCGGCCCCAACGGTGCCGGCAAGACCACGGTCTTCAACCTGCTCACCAAGGTGTACCAGCCTACGCACGGCACCATTCTGCTCGACGGTGAGGACACTTCGGGCAAGTCGGTCTACCAGGTCAACCGCATGGGTATTGCCCGTACGTTCCAGAACATCCGTCTGTTCAACACCATGACGGTGGAGGACAACGTTAAGGTCGGCCTGCACAACCAGGAGCGCTACTCCGGCTTTGAGGGCGTGCTGCGCCTGCCGGCGTATTGGAAGCACGAGAAGGCCGCCCACGAGCGCGCCATGGAGCTGCTGTCCATTTTTGACATGGAGCACCTGGCAAATGAACAGGCCGGCTCGCTTCCTTACGGCGCTCAGCGCCGTCTGGAAATCGTCCGCGCGCTTGCCACCAACCCCAAGCTGCTGCTGCTCGACGAGCCTGCCGCCGGCATGAACCCGTCCGAGACCGCAGAGCTCATGGCGAACATCGTCAAGATTCGCGACACCTTCGGCATCGCCATCATGCTTATCGAGCATGATATGTCGCTCGTTATGAACATCTGCGAGGGCATCTGCGTGCTTAACTTTGGCAAGGTTATCGCCAAGGGTACGGCGGAGGAAATCCAGAACAACGACGCCGTTATCGAGGCGTATCTGGGTAAGCAGGATAAGGGGGAGAACTAAATGGCAGAGCCGATGCTTTCCGTCTACAACATCAACGTCTGGTACGGTGCCATCCACGCCATCAAGGACATCTCCTTTAACGTTAACGAGGGCGAGATCGTGGCCTTGATTGGTGCCAACGGTGCCGGCAAGTCCACAACGCTCAAGACCGTCTCGGGCCTGCTGCGCTCCAAGACCGGCTCCATCAAGTTTATGGGCGAGGACATTACCCATACGCCCGCTGATAAGCTGGTTGGTAAGGGCCTGGCTCAGGTTCCCGAGGGTCGTCGCGCCTTTTTGCAGATGACGGTCGAGGAGAACCTGGAGATGGGTGCCTATACGCAGCCCAAGTCCACGGTGGCCCCGGGCTTGGAGCGCGTCTACGAGCAGTTCCCGCGCCTGAAGGAACGTCGTCGCCAGGTCGCCGGCACCCTTTCAGGCGGCGAGCAGCAGATGCTCGTTATGGGGCGCGCCCTTATGAGTAACCCCAAACTGCTTATGCTCGACGAACCTTCCATGGGTCTGGCACCGATTCTGATCGAACAGATCTTCCAGATTGTCGAGGACCTGCACAAGGCCGGTACCACGGTGCTTCTGGTCGAGCAAAACGCGCAGATGGCGCTTTCCATCGCCACACGCGGTTACGTGCTCGAGACCGGCAAGATCACCATGACCGGCACCGGCCAAGAGCTCCTGCACGACGATAACGTGCGTAAAGCCTATCTGGGTGGTTAATCCATTCAACAAAGGGGGCGCTGACCAACCCGGTCAGCGCCCCCTTTTTAAGTTGCGGTGGAATAGGGACTAAATGGGAATTTCAGAGGCCAAAAGAGTTCCTATTCCACCGCAACTTCATGGGGATGTGTGACAATGCCCGTCGGAAAACATCTGCTGTCTTTGGGGGTCTATCTATGCTGTACGAGTTTTGTGCCGAGAACTTTGAGCGGGCGCCGGCGGCTATCGATGCCGGTGCGGGGCGCATCGAGCTGTGCGATAACCTTGCCGTCGGTGGTACCACGCCCTCGGCCGGCGTTATCAGCGCTACGACCAACTATGCCCACGAGCACGATGCGCGGGTGATGTGCATGATTCGCCCGCGTGGCGGCGACTTTCACTACAACCAGGACGAGTTGCGTATGATGGAGATGGACCTGGGCCTTGCCGTGAGCGCCGGCGTTGACGGCTTGGTCTTTGGCTGCTGCAAGCCTTGTGCCGGCGGATGGGCGCTCGATGAGCTTGCACTCGGCGCCCTCGTGATGGCTGTGGGCTGCGCAACCGAGGAGTGCAAGCGTGAGCCCATCGACATCACCTTCCACATGGCGTTTGATCAGCTCTCGCCCGAGGCTCAGCTCGACGCGATTGACATACTCGCCGACTGCGGCATCACACGCATCCTGACGCATGGTGGCGCTGCCGGTACGCCGATCGAGGACAACTTCGAAAACCTGGCCCGCTTGATCGAGTATGCGGGCGACCGCTTGACCATCCTTCCCGGCGGCGGCATTTCCACGGTCAACCGCGATACCGTGGCGGCGGCACTGGGCGTCTTCGAGCTCCATGGCACCAAGATTGTGCCGCTGGAGGTATAACCCGTGACGCTGGTATTTGACGTTCAGCAGGCGAACGGTAAGCCCGACGACAACCGTCGTCCCGGCACCGCGTGCCCCTTTTGCGATACAGAAGGGCTCACCGACATCATTCGCCGTGATGGCGATTGCATTTGGCTCGAGAATAAGTTCAAGACCCTGCGCGCCACCCGTCAAACCGTGCTGATCGAGTCGGCCGATCACGATGCCGACCTGGTGACCTATGAGCCGGATGAACTCCACCATGTGATGCGGTTTGCCCTGGGTTGCTGGCAGCAGATGATTGATTCACAGCAGTATCGAAGCGTGCTCATGTACAAGAACAAGGGTCCGCTCTCGGGCGGTAGCCTCGTTCATCCGCACATGCAGATTGTGGGTTTGGAGCAGGAAGACGGCTACACTTCGCTGACTTCTGCCTATTTCGAAGGCATCAATCTCTGGCAACAGGGGAGAATCGCGGTCAACATCTCAACCGAACCGATCATGGGGTTCTTTGAGATCAACGTTTCAGCCCCGCAGGGAATCGCTGCCAGCGATGACACGAGAGACCAAGCCGAGGCGGATCTCTTCGCCGATGCGATCCAGGTAGCTCTGCGCTATATCCTGAACGAGCACCACGGTGGTCGCGCAGAGTCGTATAACCTGTTCTTCTATCACCTGGGCGGTCGGACCATTGCCAAGGCGCTGCCGCGTTGGGTGGCTTCGCCCTACTTTGTCGGCTATCGTTTGGCCCAGGTCAATGCTGAGACCACGCTCGATGTCGATGCGGAGCGACTCCGTGCACATCTGGAGGCGCTCACATCGTAAAGTGAGCGCCCGCACACTGCGGACAGTCTAGCGTGCCATGGCGTCGCGGCCGGCCTCGACCCGCTTGCGCTGGGCGGCGCGCTCCTCGCCGGTTAGACGCTCAAAGAGATGCCCGATAAGCGAGGCGAGTACCTGCTGAAACAGCGTGCCGCACATGACGGGGAATACGACTTCGCCCGGAAAGTATTGCGTGGCGATGACGGCGCCCGAAGAGATGTTACGCATGCCGCAGGTAAAGCACATGGTAGCCGTCTCGCTATATGGCAGATGCAGCGCACGGGCGACCAGAAAACCGATGACAAAGCCGCTGATGGCGAAGGTCAAAATAAAGAGGGCGACTTCCAGGCGCACCGCGTTCATGTGCAGCACGTACTCGCTCATGGCGGTGGAGTTGGAGGCGATAACGCCCATCATCATGAATTTGCAAGCGGGCGAGAGCGCGGGGGAGAGCTTCTCGTGTCCCCATCCACGCGTGAGCTCGTTGATCACGATGCCGAGCACGGCGGGGATGGCGATCATAAAGGCCATGTCTTGCATCATGCTCGGCACATCGATCGAGACGGTGGCACCCAGCAAGAGCTTAAGCGTAAGCGGAATCGTCACAGGGGAGATAACCGAGGACGTCAGGATGATGGTGAGCGCGAGCGGGCCGTTGCCGCCGAACATGCTGATCCACATAAAAGCGGTGACGGCCACGGGCACGCTGTACTCGAGCACGATGCCGCAGACAAGGTTGGGGTTGGAGCCAAAGAAGAGTGACCCTATGGCATACGCCGCGATGGGAATAAGCACTGCCGAGACCAGCAGCGCCAGAATCAGGTGCAGCGGACGGTGGAACACCTCGGCTACCTGGTGAAAAGTGTTGCTGAGCGCGCCCTGAAACGTCATAAAGGCGAAGAGGGCGGGAACAATGGGCTTGAGCACGCCGATCTGCTGGGGAAAGAGCACTCCGAGCGCCACGCAAATCGGAACGATGATCTGCATATGCCCCGCGAGGAACTTTCCCAGTCCAGCCCATTGCTTCATATGTCCCGTGACTCCCTTTATCCGCGAACTCGTTTGTATGGATATGCTAGACGCTCGTATGCGTCCGTGCGGCTGAAACGCTCGATTATTTCGAGGCCATTACCGCCATCGTTTGCCGAAACCGTGGCGCACCGCGGCGTTTTGCGTCCGTGCCGCACGGTATAATAAATCCGTTCAACAGATCTGCCTGCCGAAGCGGGCATACACAGAGGACTCATCGCTATGAACCGTGAGAGGTATCGCGGCGACCTGCCCCTATCGGGGGTGGGCGCCTATGTCATCGCTTAAGACGACGCATCGCTGGGCGGTCGCTCGGCAAAACCCCGAGCTCGAAAAGGAGCTTTCGGCTGGCCTGGGCATACCCGGGCTGGTGGCGCGCATTATGGTTGCGCACGGCATTACATCCATCGAGGAAGGCCAACTGTTTTTGACGCCTTCGCTCGATCGCGACTGGGCGGACCCGCTCGTTATTCCGGGCATGGCGGTCGTCGCCGACCGCGTTGAGCGCGCTGTTCGCAGTCACGAGCGCATCGCCGTCTTTGGCGATTTTGACGTCGACGGCATAACGTCGACTTGTCTGTTGACCGAGGCGCTGCGGATGTTTGGCGCCAATGTCACACCGTTTATCCCGCACCGCTTTGACGAGGGGTACGGCCTGTCGCGTGCGGCGCTCGACCGCGTCAACGAGCTCGCCCAACCCAACCTGATTGTGACCGTCGATAACGGTATTGCTGCCAAGGAAGAGGTCTCCTATCTGGAGAGCCTGGGGATCGATTTGGTGGTCACGGACCATCACGAGCCTTCCGACCAGGTGCCGCAGGGCGTGCCCCTGACCGACCCCAAGCTCGAGGACGAGGGTCCCTCGCGCGAGCTTGCCGGTGCCGGCGTGGCACTCAAACTGGTGCAGGTCCTGGGCGAGCGTTTGGGCAAGCCGTCGTATTGGCGTTCGCTGATAGAGGTCGCGGCGCTGGGCACCGTATCCGACATGATGCCGCTCACGCCCGAGAATCGCGCACTGGTCGCCGAGGGCATCCAGCAGATGCGCGTGACGGCCCGTCCCGGCTATATCGCGCTTGCCGCACTTGCCAAGGCCGATCTTTCTACCATTACGGCCGACGGCCTGTCATTCTCGCTCATTCCCCGCTTAAACGCTGCCGGTCGCATGGCCGATCCCAAGCTGGCGCTCGACCTGCTGCTTGCCCGCAATCCCATCGAAGCAAGCGCGCTGGCGGCTGAGCTCGAAGAAATCAACCGCCAGCGCCGTGAGATCGAGGCGGAGCTCACGCGCGATGCCATGGCAAAGGTCGAGGAGACCTATGACGGCGGACGCGCGATCGTCGTGGGCGGCGAAGGCTGGCACGAGGGTGTCAAGGGCATCGTGGCAAGCCGTCTGACCAACCGCTATCACGTGCCGGCGCTGCTGTTCTCGATCGAGGACGGTATCGCGCGCGGCTCTGGTCGCTCGGTGGGCAAAGTTAACCTGTTTGACGCCGTCGAGCGCTGTTCCGACCTGCTGATTCGTCGCGGCGGACATGCCGGTGCGGTGGGTGTGACCATCGAGGCATCCAAGCTCGATGAATTCCGTCGTCGCCTTTCCGCCGTGCTATCGGAGATTCCCGCCGAGGACTTTGAAGACATCGACGAGGTTGCCGCCACGGTCGACCTTTCCGAACTGAATATCGAGACTATAGAGCAGATTTCCCGTCTTGAGCCGTTTGGCCAGGGCAACAAGGTGCCGCTGCTGGCCGCCGAGGGCGTGACGATGTGCGATCGCGCCGTGGTGGGCAAAACCGGCGAGCACATGCGCTTTGTGGCGACCGATGGCGCCGCGAGTGTGCCGGCCATTATGTTCCGCGTGCCGCAAATCGATAAGCTCATCAACTGCGATAGTGCTGTCGACTTGGTGTTCGAGGCCGTTGCCGAGCATTGGCAGGGACGTGTGAAGCCCAAGCTCATGATCAAGGATGTTCTGGTCCGTGATACCACGCTGCCCAGCGTCGACGATCCGGCATGCGAGCTTCGTCGTGGCGTGCAGCCGGCGGATTCTGGCCTGCGCCTGGAGTCGCGCAAGCGCGAGACGCTCGCCCAGCTTTCCTATACCGAGCTCACGCGCTCGCTTATTCATAGCTTTATCGGCTCGAACCAGCCGCACCGCGCGCAGGTCGAGGCGCTCGATGCCCTGGCCGATCACCAAAGTGTTCTGGCCGTTATGGGAACGGGGCGCGGCAAGTCGCTCATCTTCCATGTACATGCCGCGCGTGAGGCGGTGCTTCGCGGACGTGCGAGCATCTTTGTCTATCCGCTGCGTGCGCTTGTTGCCGACCAGGCCTATCACCTCTCGTCGACGATGGCATCGCTTGGCATTGGCGTTGGCGTGCTGACCGGCGAGACCGTGGAGGCGGCGCGCGATGACGTGTTTGCCGGCTTGGCTTCGGGCCGTACCGGCATCGTGCTCACGACGCCCGAGTTCCTGTCCATTCACCGCGACCGCTTTGCGCGTTCGGGGCGCATCGGTTTTGTCGTTATCGATGAGGCGCACCACGCTGGCCTTGCCAAGGGCGGCGACCGCAGCGCCTATCTCGACATGCCCGATATCCTCAAAGCCCTGGGCGACCCGGTCGTTATGGCCGCGACGGCCACCGCGACGGCTCCGGTCGTGGCCGAGCTTGCCCGCATGCTTCCGATCACTCACACGGTGGTCGACGAGACGGTGCGCGAGAACCTGCAGCTCGAGGACGACCGTGATCTTGCAAGTCGCGAGAACCGTTTGGTGTCGATCGTGGCGACGGGGGAGAAGACCGTCATTTACGTCAATTCGCGCGACCAGTCCGTGGCGCTCGCCAAGACACTACGCAAACGCGTTCCCGACTGTGCGACCCGTATCGCGTTCTATAACGCTGGCCTTACGCGCACCGACCGCCATCGCGTAGAGGAGGCGTTTCGAGACGGCAGCCTCAGCTGCATCGTCTCGACATCCGCCTTTGGCGAGGGCGTCAACCTTCCCGATATTCGCCATGTCGTGCTCTATCACATGCCGTTTGGCGGCATTGAGTTTAACCAGATGAGCGGCCGCGCCGGTCGCGATGGCCAACCCGCCGTGATCCATCTACTCTATTCGTCGCGTGACGCCCGTATTAACGAGCGCCTACTCGACTGCTATGCGCCCGAGCGCGACGAGCTCGTCACGCTCTATCGCGCGCTGCAGACCATGTGGCGCTCCAACCGCGGCAAGACCGGGGACGATTTCTTTAGCGCGAGCGATATCGACATCGCGCAGATGTGCCTTGCCATCGATGCTCGCACGCCGGTCGACGAGCGCTCGGTGGAAAGCGGCTTGGGAATCTTCGAAGAGCTTGGTTTTTGTCGCGTTTCGGGGTTTGACGACACCCGTCGCATCGCGATGGCCGAAAACCCCGGCCGCGTGCAATTGAGCAGGTCAATTCGCTATTTGGAGGGCTTGCGCTCGCGCATGGAGTTCTCGGCTTTCCGGAGTTGGGCGCTCGATTCGTGCGCTTCTGATATGCTAGCCAAAGTTAACCGCCCGATCGTACCGCGGGCCTAGGGGAAGGGGACCTCGATGGATGCCGCAGCCCGTACCGCCCATGATTCCACCCTCCAGCCGTTTTCGGAGATGGAGCACTATAAGCATGCCGATGAGCTGCCGCCCGAGATTATGGCGGACAGCTACGACAAGCTGGAGCGCTTGTGCCTCAAATATATGAATGAGGACGACTTCTCCAAGGTGGAGCAAGCCTACTGCTTTGCCGCCGAGAAACACTGTAACCAAAAGCGCCGCTCGGGTGAGATGTACATTAACCATCCCGTCGAGGTTGCCATCATTTTGGCCGATCTCAAGATGGATTGTGACGTGGTGTGCGCCGCGCTGTTGCACGATACCGTCGAGGACACCGAGACCTCGCTCACCGATGTTTCCGGCCTGTTTGGCGATACGGTGGCCGAGCTCGTCGATGGCGTGACCAAGCTCACCAACATCGAAGTCGACAGCATGGACGAGAAGCAGGCGCTCACGCTGCGCAAGATGTTCCTCGCCATGTCCAAGGACATTCGCGTCATCATCGTTAAACTTGCCGACCGTCTGCACAACATGCGAACGCTGGCAGCCCTGCGCGAGGACCGTCGCCTGTTTAAGGCTCGCGAGACCATGGACGTGTACGCGCCCTTGGCTGACCGCCTGGGCATGAGCTCTATTAAGTGGGAGCTCGAGGACCTGTCCTTCTTCTACCTGGAGCCCGATGCCTACCAGCGCATCGCGCGCATGGTGGCTGAGTCGCGCGAGGTCCGCGAGCGCTACCTTGCCGAGACCATCAAGACACTCACCGACGAACTCAACCGCATTGGCCTGGAGGACTTCCAGATCAACGGCCGTTCCAAGCACTATTGGTCCATCTACCAAAAGATGAAGCGCAAGGGCAAGGAATTCTCCGAGATCTACGACCTGGTGGCACTGCGCGTCATCACGCATTCGGTGCGCGATTGCTACTCCACGCTCGGCGCGGTGCATACGCTGTGGCACCCCATGCCCGGTCGCTTTAAAGACTATATCGCCATGCCCAAGGTCAATAACTACCAGTCGCTCCACACGACGGTCATCGGCCCTACGGCTCGTCCGCTCGAGATTCAGATTCGAACCTACGAGATGCATGAGCAGGCCGAGTACGGCATTGCCGCCCACTGGCTATATAAGAAGTCGGGCGGATCGTCTGCTTCCAAGACCAATGACGCTCAACGTTTGGACGACCAGATCAACTGGCTCAAGCATTCGCTCGATTGGGCGGCTTCCGACGAGATCACCGATGCCAAGGAATACCTGCACTCGCTGAAGGTCGATCTGTTCGATCAGGAGATCTTTGTCTTCACGCCCAAAGGCGAGGTCATGGCGCTTCGTGCCGGCTCCACGCCGCTCGACTTTGCCTATGCCGTTCACACCGAGGTGGGAAACCACTGCGTCGGCGCCAAAATCAACGGTGCGGTGGCTCCGCTCACGCACGAGATTAAGACGGGTGACCGTGTCGAGATCCTGACTAACAAGAGTTCCAAGCCGTCGCGCGATTGGCTCAAGATCGTTAAGACACCTTCCGCCAAGTCAAAGATCCGCCGCTATTTTGCCGCTGCGACCAAGGACGACGACGCTGCCGCCGGTCGCGATATGCTGGCCAAGGACCTGCGTAAGCGTGGCTATGGCATTTCTACGCCGCGTTCGACGCGTGCACTCAACGCCGTGGCGGAGCAGTTTAACTTCAAGCAGCTCGAGGACCTGTTTGCCGCCGTCGGCGCCGGCAAGGTTGCCCCGCGCGCTGTGGGCAATAAGGTCGAGCAAATCTTGGACCCCAAGCCCGAGGAACAGCTCACCAAGGCCGAGGCTATCGCCGAGGTCGTGAAGCAGCCCGCTCGCGGCTCCAACCGCAAGCCGCAAAAGCGCGGCAAGAGCGCCAGTAACGGCATTATCGTCAAGGGCGAGAGCAACAGCGGCCTGCTGGTCCGTCTGGCTCATTGCTGCAACCCCGTGACGGGCGACGACATCGTCGGCTTCATCACGCGCGGTCGTGGCGTTTCGGTGCATCGCGCCAACTGCCCTAACGTCAAGGGTCTTATGGAACATCCCGAGCGCATGATCGATGTGGAGTGGGACGGCGCTGCCGACACCCTCTTCCAGGTCGAGATCGTGGTCGAGTGCCTGGACCGCATGGGTCTGCTCAAGGACGTCACCATTGCCATTGGCGATGCAGGCGGCAATATCCTTTCTGCCGCCACGTCGACCAACCGCGAGGGTATTGCGACCCTGCGCTTTATGGTCGAAATTTCGGATGCGAGCGGCCTGGATCCGCTGCTGGCTTCCATCAGCAGTGTCGATTCGGTCTACGACGCTCGCCGTCTTATGCCCGGCGAGGGCGGAGCGCAACTCAAGCGCCGTGTGTAGGTGCGAGAGCCTCTCAGCATCATAGATATTGGTTACGTTCGAGGCATCGTTTGGTGCCTCGAACGTATTTTAGAAGGAGGGTATGCGCATGGACGATATGACTTTGGACCTGACACCCCGAGGCGCGGCTTCGATTGAGGCGCTCGTCAACGGCCCGATTCAGACTAACAGCTACGCCGTGATTTCGAATGACGAGTGCTTAATCGTCGATCCGGCGTGGGAGGGCGAGCGTCTTGTGGAGCATATCCGCACCGCGCATCCCGAGGTGCGCGTACTCGGCTCTGTCTGCACGCACGGTCATGCCGACCATGTTGGCGGGGTTGCCGGGGTTCGAGCTGTCGTTGGCGACAGCGCGCTATATGAGTTGTGCGCTAAGGACGTGACGGTACCTCGCGCAAATATCGAGGAGCAGCGCGCCATGTGGGGTATCGAGACACCCGATCCGGGTGAGCCGACGCGTTTGCTTGCCGAGGGCGATACAATCGAGGTGGGCGACGTCTGCCTGCAGGTGATCGAGACGCCGGGGCATACGCCGGGCGGCATCGTCCTGTTCGCCGCGACCGAGCAGGGGAACATCGCCTTTGTGGGCGACACGCTTTTCCCGGGCAGCCACGGTCGTACCGATCTTTCCGGCGGTGACGAGGCGGCGATCATGCGCTCGCTCTCCAAACTTGCCAAGATGCTTCCGCCCGATACCGTTTGCTTGACGGGCCATGGCGATTCGACCACGATGGCGCGCGAACTTATGCAGAACCCGTTTATGCAGATGTAGGCTCGAAGCCGTCTTCCGAACCACGAAGACCGCTCAATCGTCAAGCTATTTTCCCCAGTGGGTCGATTCTGTGGGGCAAACGGTCAAAATTTGTCCAATCGGATGGTATTCGTGAACAAACGAACGTTTATGCTCGGGTATGTCGTGGTAAAATCTCAGGCGTTATCGGAGCAACCTTACAGGAGGTTTCTTTTATGCTCGTCAACGCAGCAGACATGCTCAAGAAGGCCGAGGCCGGCAAGTACGGTCTCGGTGCCTTCAACACCAACAACCTCGAGTGGACCCTGGCTATTCTCCAGGCCGCCGAGGAGGCCAAGTCTCCGCTGATCCTTCAGTGCACCGCTGGTGCCGCTAAGTGGATGGGCGGTTTCAAGGTCTGCGCCGACATGGTCAAGGCTGCCGTCGAGGCCACGGGCGTTACCGTTCCCGTCGCCCTTCACCTCGATCACGGTTCTTACGAGGACTGCTTCAAGTGCATCGAGGCCGGCTTCACGTCCATCATGTATGACGGCTCTCACGAGGAGACCTTCCAGCTTAACCTCGACCGCACCAAGGAGCTCGTTGAGCTTGCCCACTCCAAGGGCATGTCCATCGAGGCCGAGGTCGGCGGCATCGGCGGCACCGAGGACGGCGTGACCTCCAGCGGCGAGCTCGCTGATCCTGCTGAGTGCAAGCAGATTGCTGACCTGGGCGTCGACTTCCTCGCATGCGGTATCGGCAACATCCACGGCGTGTACCCTGCTGACTGGGCTGGCCTTTCCTTCGAGCGCCTGGGCGAGATCAAGGCTCAGACCGGCGACCTGCCCCTCGTCCTGCACGGTGGCACCGGCATCCCCGAGGATCAGATCAAGAAGGCCATCTCCCTGGGTATCTCCAAGATCAACGTCAACACCGACCTGCAGCTCGTCTTCGCCAAGGGCGTTCGCGAGTACATCGAGGCTGGCAAGGATCAGCAGGGCAAGGGCTTTGACCCCCGCAAGCTCCTCAAGCCTGGTCGCGACAACATCGTTGCCCGCACCAAGGAGCTCATGGAGGAGTTTGGCTCCGTCAACAAGGCGTAAGCGTCGCTAAACTTCCCACCGGAAGCCCCGTCTCCCTACACTGTTTCCTTTGCGCTCACCTGGCTTCGCCAGAAGTCGCGCCAAGGAAACAGTTCCGGGAGACGGGGCTTCCTTCGTTTAACGCCGCAGGGTTACGAGTCTGAATTAAGGTGGCTACTGGCTTCGCCAGAAGTCGCGCGACGGAATCAGCTCCGGGTGAACGGGGCCTCCTTTGTTAACTCGCTACAGGGTTACTGGGCTGAATTCATTTTTTGACTACCGCTCGGCGGTGTTGATGGCTCCCTTGTTGGGGCTTTCTTTTTTATCTCGCTACAATGGACTTCAAGAGTTCTAATGACTTGGAGTTTGGTATGGCTGTTATTAATGTGCTGCCTTCGGATGGGAAGGTTATTGACGAGGGTCCTGTTGGTTGCTCTGTTGATGTTTGCTGCGATGACTTTCGCCATCTCGATATTGGACTACCGCCTGAGATTCTTCGTCTTAAGGATGCCGGGTATTTGACGCAGGCTGTTGCCGCCTGCGATCGCCTTTTGGAGCAGAATCCTGAGCCTTCCCTGGCAGCCTGCGTTCGTGCCGAGCGGTATCGCATGCTTGAGACGCCGCTTCATTTTTCGGTGTCGCGCGCTCGGGCTATTGCGATGATTCGCGAGGAGTGGCCTGAGTTTACCGAGGAGCAGTTTGACGATTTGATTGACCGTAAGCGTATTGACTGGCGCTTTATCGATGGCGAGCTGTTCGTTCTCGACAACTTCCTCGATTCGCTTCGCGTATATCCCAAAGAGGTCCCCGGCATGCGTCCCGATTCTACGGACGGAATAGCACTGCGCAACGAGATGCTCAAGGAGATGGAGTCGCAAAACGGATTGACTCGCGTTATTACGCTTCAGGCGTCCTTGTCTGTCCCCGGCGCTCTAGAGGGGGAGACCGTTTGCGCTTGGCTTCCCGTCGCGGCTGCCTGCCGTCAGCAGTCTCGGGTCGAGATTCTCGACATGACGCCGGAGGGTACTGTTGCTCCCGCGAACGCTTCGGCGCGTACCGCCTCGTGGTCTTCTTCGAGTGAGCGCTCATTCTCGGTGACCTATCGTTATCACATCGATGCCGCTTATCGCGATATCTATGGGGGTGCGCTTCCGGCGCATCCGTGTATGGACGCGCCGCTGTCCGAGGATATTTCCGAGGACCGTCCGCACATTGCATTCACGCCGTATCTGCAGCAGCTGACGGCCGGTGTTGCTGACGGACTCGAGGATCCGCTCGATCGCGCTCGTGCTATCTATGATTACCTGACACAGCATATCGACTATCGCTATCAGCCACCGTACCTGCTTTTGGGATCTATTGCCGACGACTGTGCGCATTCGCTCCGCGGCGATTGCGGCGTTATGGCGCTCACGTTTATCACCATGTGCCGCATCGCGGGGGTGCCTGCTCGTTGGCAGAGCGGCCTGTATGTTGCGCCCGATTCGGTGGGGCCGCACGATTGGGCTGAGTTCTATACGCCACAGACCGGTTGGCTTAACGCCGACGTATCGTTTGGTTCCTCGGCACGCAGGATGGGGGAGGAGTGGCGTCGTCGTCACTACTTTGGCAATCTCGACCCGTGGCGTATGGTGGCCAACAATCGATTCCAGGCTGAATTTGTGCCTGCTTTCGATGGTATGCGCGAGGATCCCTATGACAACCAGATGGGCGAGGCCTCGGTTGACGGACGTGGATGTCGTAAGCGGGAGATGTTACGCAAGGTTGAGCTTATCGAAATGCTCGAAGTTCCATTTTCGGACTAATCAACAGAAAGCTGTGATAAACTAACTCACGCATTACGTGCCCGAGTGGCGGAATTGGCAGACGCAGTGGACTCAAAATCCACCGTTGGCAACAACGTGCGAGTTCGAGTCTCGCCTCGGGCACCATACATGCAAGCGAGCGTTCAAGGGGGTCAAGGCCCCTTTTTCGTGTACGTAATGTGATAACGCGCTGTACGTGTTATTATTCGCAAGGCGTTGTTCCCGCAATGCCCTAAAGAGGAACCCGAGGGTTCCCACCTTTTGGCGCCAATGAGCAGCTGACTGGTCATACAACTTAGATTACCTTCCTCAAATCGAGGAAGTCTATGTGTACGACCTGGTTGCTGAGAAGCGCCGGGTTATTTTTTTATGAATGGAGGTAGGGAAAATAGCTAAGTCTGATGACACCCGCATCAACGACGAGATCACTGCATCTTCGTGCCGTTTGATTGGCGTCGATGGCTCTCAGCTCGGCCTGTTCGCCATCCGCGATGCCCAGCGCGTCGCCGACGATCAGGGTCTCGACCTGGTCGAGATCGCTCCCAACGCGGAGCCGCCGGTCTGCAAGGTCATGGACTACGGTAAGTTCAAGTACCAGCAGGCCATGAAGGCCAAGGCTGCTCGTAAGAACCAGTCCAAGGTCGAGGTCAAGGAAATGAAGTTCCGACCCAAGATCGACGTTGGCGACTACGAGACCAAGAAGGGCCACGTTCTGCGTTTCCTCAAGAAGGGCGCACGCGTTAAGATCACCATCATGTTCCGCGGCCGTGAGATGGCTCACCCGGAGCAGGGCCTTAACGTTCTCGAGCGCCTCGCCGAGGATCTCAAGCCTTACGCTACGGTCGAGTCCAAGCCTAAGATGGAAGGCCGTAACATGCTTATGCTGCTCGCCCCGATTAAGGGCGCCTTCGATGAGGATAAAGCGGCAAGCGATACCAAGTAACTAGTGTTCTGTAACCGATTAAGGAGTATTTCATGCCTAAGATGAAGTCCCACAGCGGCACCAAGAAGCGTTTCCGCAAGACTGGTACCGGCAAGCTTATGCGCGCCAAGGCTTTCAAGAGCCACATCCTGAGCAAGAAGTCCACCAAGCGTAAGCGTGGCTTCCGTCAGGAGACCGAGATCGCCGCTGCCGACCGCAAGGTCATCAAGTCGCGTCTCGCCTAAGTTCGCGTTCCCGTTTTTCGTTTTACCGTCTAGGAGTTGATAGAACATGGCACGTATTAAGCGCGCTGTTGCCGCCAAGAAGAAGCGCCGTACCGTTATGCACCGTGCGAAGGGTTACTACGGTGCCGCTTCGCGTACTTACAAGCATGCTAAAGAGCAGGTCCAGCACTCCCTGCAGTATCAGTATCGTGATCGCCGCAACAAGAAGCGCGAGATCCGTTCTCTCTGGATCACTCGTATCAACGCTGCTGCTCGCCTGAACGACATCTCTTACTCTCAGTTCATGCACGGCCTGAAGGTTGCCGGCATCGAGCTCGACCGCAAGGTCCTGGCTCAGATGGCTTACGAGGATATCGAGTCCTTCACCGAGCTGGCTACCATCGCCAAGAAGGCTCTCGA
>URYW01000031.1 GCA_900552145.1 uncultured Collinsella sp.
CGGAAAGCACATTAAGTGCTTTCCTTTGCGTGCGGAACTCGCGACAAACTTAACCCCCGCCCTCAGCCCCGGAGACCCTCCCTGCCGTCACTTTGTTCAACCAGTTTTGCGGGCGTGCGCCGCTGCGCGGCTAGCCCGCGTGCTCCTCGGCGGGGTTGGTCTGATGGATCTTGTTGAATTTCGGCCTTTGGCTTAAAGAAAAACGGGGGATGCATTGTGCATCCCCCGTTTTTGTTGCGGTTAGTCTAGGTCAATAAACTTGGCGCTTAGGATCTTGCCGTCTTTTACTAGCATCCTGGCCATGGTGGGGCCTCGGGTGCCTCTGGGGTAGCTGGCGCTGCCCGGGTTGAGGACTAAGCAGCGGCCCACTTGGGCTTCTTTGGTTACGTGGGTGTGGCCGTTGATGGCTACGTCTACGGATCCCACCGGAAGATCTTCGCGGTAGTGGGCTACGGCGAATTTGAGGCCTTCGTAGGTAAAGAGCGCAAGACGGTCTACATCGGGACCGTAGTCGCGGTAGTAATCGTTGTTGCCCAGTACGGCCCGCACGGGGGCGATGGTGCATAGGTGCTCGTAGTCCATCTCTGACGTGAGGTCGCCAGCGTGGATAATCAGGTCTGCGCCCTCAAGCTCATCCAAGAGCGCAGGCGAAAGATAGCCGTGGGTGTCCGAGATGATGTCGATGCGCTTGGCGCTTGCACTGTTCATGGGATCCCTTCCGCAAAAAAAACGATTCGGCAGATACATACAAAAAAGCCCCACGGCTCCGCAGACGATGGGTCTACAGGGCTGCGGGGCCAGTGTGCTAGAGACTCAGAGCCTTCTTGAGCGGCACGACGCGGCGGCGCGAAACCGGCACGCGTTCGTCGACGCCCGTAATGCCCAGCTGGATGGCGCCCGAGGGCACCGTCTCGACGTCCGTAACGCACGCCAAGTTGACGATATAGCGGCGGTGAACACGGAAGAAGCCAAAGTCGCAGAGCTTGGCCTCAAACTGCGCCAGCGAGGTCGTCGACAAAAAGCGATCATCGACGGTATAGATGCAGGAGTAATCGTCCTTGGCCATGATAAAGCGAATGTCGTCCACGGGAATGAGCACCTTACGGCCGCCCTTTTCCACCGGGATACGCTCGATGGTCACCTTGCTGTCCGTAACCGGCTTGGCGCGTTGCATGACCTTCTCGATCGCGCGATCCAAGCGAGCTTCCTCGACCGGCTTCATCAGATAATCGACAGCATCCACGTCGAATGCCTCGACCGCATGGTCGCTATACGCAGTCACAAACACGATCGCCGGCGGATTTTTGAGCTTATGCAGCGCCTCGGCAAGTTGCAGGCCCGAGGCACCGGGCATCGAGATATCGAGAAACACGACATCCACGCGACTTTCCATAAGCATCTCGATGGCGGAGCGGACGCTCGACGCCTCCGTGATCGTGCCGATCTTGCCCGTTTGCTCGAGCAGGAAGCGAAGCTCCGAGCGAGCCGGCGCCTCATCATCCACAATCATCGCACGCAGCATAGGGATAAAACCTTTCGTCAACCAACTACGCCGGGCATCCGTCGCATGACGTTGAGCCCGTAGCCTTTTATTTTACTCTTGAATGTCGAAGATGCTCTCTGACAAATCAAGATGAAGGAGCACTTTGGTGCCCTTGCCCGGCGCCGATTCGACACGCGTATAGGAGTGCGGCCCATAAAAGCGATGGATGCGCTCCGAAATATTGTGCATGGCCACACCGGCGCCGCCACCCTGGGGAGAGCTGGCGTCGGGACGGGCAGAACGCTCGTCAAACAGTCTGGCGGCGGTACCCTCATCCATGCCCACGCCATTATCGGCCACGGCAATCAAGATTGCATCCTCGCCGTCTTGGTGAACGGTCACGTCGATCCTCAGGGCGTCGTCATCGCCCATACCATGACGTACGGCGTTCTCGACAATCGGCTGGATCACGAACGCCGGCACCAGCGTATCTTCCACGTCCTCGGACACATCGAACGTCGCAAGCACGCGGTCCTCGCCAAAGCGGGCCTTCTCAAAGGTAAGGTAGCGCTTGGTCTGGGCAACCTCACGCGAGACCGGAATAAGCGATCCCGAGTTGTCGAGCGTGGCGCGATAGAACGATGAGAACTCACGAAGCAGTTCGCGGGCCCGCAGCGGATCGGTGCGCGTAAACGATGCAATGGTGTTCAGCGTGTTGAACAGGAAGTGCGGGTTAATCTGCGCCTGCAGCGCACGCACCTCGGCGCGCGCTGTGAGTTCCTTTTGCACCTCGAGCTCGTGGATGGCGAGCTGCGTGGACAAGATCTCGGCAAAGCCCGAGGCAAGCGCGTACTGGGTACGGTCGACGGCGCGCGGGGTCTTGTAGTAGAACTTGAGCGTGCCGACGGTACGATCGCCCACCTTGATGGGGGCGATAATGCCGGCGGGGACTTGGTTGTGTGAGCCGTCCGAGCCCACGACATCCACCATACGGTTGAACGACTGCACGATGCCATGTTCGATAACGTAGCGCGTGGCAAGCGTGTGGATGGGAGAATCTGGCAGTAGTTTTTTCTCAAGCTCGCCCGCGCAGGCCAGCACGTTGCCCTCGTCGGTGATGGCCACCGTCATGGCACGCGTCTCGGGCAAAATGCGCTGGCACACCAAACGCGCCGACTCCTGCGTCAGACCGCCCTTAATGTCCTCGAGCATGGCCGAGGCCACCGAGAGCGTCTCCTCGGTGTACTGGGAGCGCACCGAATCGGGATTGAGCGTCAAAAAGATAAAGATGCACAGAAAGATGCACAGCAGCGCGCAGGCAATCACCGTGGCGATCGGCTCGATACCGGTCACCAAGGCAAAAATAAAGTACACCAGCACGCAAATGGCGCAGGCAACGGCAATGATGCGAAAGATTGATATTGAACTATCGCGCTGGGCGCGGCGGTCGATCATTCGGCCCCCTCCAGGATACTGATCAGTTGTGCGTCACGCCAAAGCCCGTCCATGATCTTGGGCCAAAAGCTCTGGAAACGCAGGTAGCTTGCAGCGTTTTGGCGCGCATAGGCCTTTGCCTCGCCGATACCATGGCGCCAGATGCGCAGGTAGCCCTCATGCTCGCGGGTAAACACGCTGCGGACCATAGCGGTCTTGCGCACGCGGTCGTCGAGCTCGCGCGAAATCCACGGGCCCGGGTAGGGCATGAGTGATGCCGCCGTAACGGGAATGAGCTCCTTTTGATGCGCGGCGAATGTCAACTTGGCCCGTTCGTAGTACCAACGGTATACATCCTGCATAAAGCGCGGTGAGCGCTTTTCGGACTCCGGAGGCAGATGGCGCACGGTCCACTCGTTATCGAACCACACGTCGTAGCCAAACATGCGCATGTTAAAGAGGTAATCCAAGTCCTCGCCGCGGGTGATAAACGGGTCAAAGGCCACACGCGTAAAGGCGCGGGCGTGCAGGGCCATCAGGCCGCCGCACACGTAGTTAGAGCGCGAGATGCGGGTGCCCGAGAGCGCCTTTTTCATCCAACGGTTGAACTCGATGCGCTTGGTCCACCAACGATGGCAGATGCCCGCCTTGTCCGTGGGAGCCAGCGGCGAGCCGTCGCGATCGTAGAAATAGCCGCTCTTGACCAAGATCGGCAAGCCCTGACGCGTCTGCTGCCCCAACGCATAGGTCGCGCGCTTCATAAAGTCGGCGTCGATGACAGTCTCATCGTCATCCAAAAAGATAACCGCGTCATGGCCCAGCACAGCGGCACAGGCTAGCCCCATGTTGCGGATGGCACCGTAGCCTCGCAGGCTCACGCACTCGCCCGAACCCTTGGGCGCGATCTGAGCAACCCGGTCTGCGATGCGCGAGGCCTGGGTGTTGGTGACAACGGTGACCTTGAGCGTGGGATGCGCGGCGACAATCTCGCGCACGCGCAGCGACACATCGGCTGTGGCAGAAACGGGACAGACCACCAAAAGGATGATGCGCGGGATGTCACGTACCTGTTCAAGCGAGGCCAGGCAGCGGTCGAGTTCGGGATTGTCGGCGTTGAGTCGCGTCGAATGGTCATAGGTGCCAGGGGCGTTTGCGCAAGCGTCATCGCCCGCCCAATACGTTGGAATCACGACTGTGGCGTTCATGCCTTACCCTCCCTGCAACACAAAAACGGGACGCCGCCAAACACAGGCGACGCCCCGCGACCTAGCTGATTCCATCATACCCACTTGGGCAAATCATTGCTCGCAAGTCGCAATGTTTATTGCGGATAACCCCAAAAGAGTACCGTGGACAGGCACAATAGCCGCTCGCTCCTATGCGGCATGCTCTGCCGCCCGAGTCATGCGGGACAGGCGGACCAGCAGCATAAAGCCAACAATCAGCAGCACGCCAATGGAAAGGACGCCCAGCGACGGGTTGCCGGTCAGCGAGGTGACGACCGACACCAGGAAGGTGCCCATAACGCTTGCATAACGACCAAAGATGTCAAAGAAGCCGTAGTACTCGTTGGACTTTTCCTTGGGGATAATGCGACCAAAGTAGCTACGGCTGAGCGCCTGCACGCCGCCCTGGAACAGGCCGACCATAATGGCAAGCACCCAGAATTCAAAGGCGGTCTTTAGGAAGAACGCGGCGAACAGCACAATGCCCATGTAGGCGGCGACCGCCACCAGGATCATGTTGAGCGTGCCCACGCGTCCGGCGAGCTTGCCGTAGATGATGGCGGACGGAAAGGCCACGAACTGCGTAACGAGCAGCGCCAGCACCAGCTGCGTCGAATCGATGCCCAAGGCCGATCCGTAACTGGTGGCCATGGAAATGACCGTGTGCACACCGTCGATATAGAAGAAGAACGCGATCATGTAGACCAGCACGGTCTTGTTGTGGGCGATCTCGCGCATGGTGTGTCCGACCTCGGAGAACACACCGCCCACGATGTGGCCGATAGTGTCCTCGGGACCGCGCTCGCGACCGTACTTTTGCTTATAGGTGCGAATGAGCGGCAGGGTAAAGATGAGCCACCAGGCACCAGTGATGATAAACGACAGACGCGTTGCCAGCATGGTGGGGACGCCAAGAGCGGGGCCACCCATGATGAGCGCCAGGCAGATGACGAACGGCACGGTGGAACCGATATAGCCCCAGGCATAGCCCGAGCTGGACACGGCGTCCATGCGCTCGTCGGTCGTAATGTCGGGCAGCATGGCGTCGTAGAACGTCATAGAAGAGTTAAGGCCGATGGTGCACAGCACGTACACGGTCAAAAATGCCATGGCGGACATTGGGATAGCCTGCGCCAGGCAAAGCACCAGGCCCGTGAGGAAGAAGCCCAAGAAGAACTTGATCTTGTTGCCTGCGTAGTCAGCAAGCGCGCCCAGAATGGGCATGAGCATGGCAATGACCAGCGAGGCGATCGTCTGCGCATTGCCCCAGGCGACCACCAGGTCGGCCGAGGAAGCGCCGGTATTGATGGCGTTAAAGTAAATGGGCACCACCGAGGTATTGAGCAGCACAAGGGCCGAATTGCCCACATCATACATAACCCAGTTACGCTCGAGCTTGGTGTATTTCATGGACAGGGACCCTTCGTATTCGCCCGATATGCAGTTAGTTCATCGTACCCCAATTGTCCAGAAGCACCGGTAAGGATTCGGCAAAGGGGCACGCACGGGCCCTATTCCTCGCGGTCGAACTCCTCATCGGCTTCGAGCACGCGACCGCTGTAGTTGACGTGACTGGTCACGGCATCCATGTCACCGGTCTCGATAAAACGTGCGACCGTGCACTCGTAATCGACCAGCGCGCGATCAAAGACCTCGGGGAAACTCTCGTTCGAGACCTCGTCGGTAAAGGGATTCTTCCATGTCAGATGGCCCAGGTTACCGGTGCGCTCGGGCAGCTCCGTCGTCACGCGATGGGCAAGGCCGTCGAGCAGCGAGTAGTCGTGCACCAAGCCCTCAACCAGCGAGATCGCGCGCGTCTTTGCGGAGCCGGCCGGCTCAATCGCGCGGTAAAGTCGCTGCATATTGGCAACGGCAGCACCGTACTCCCCCGCCGGAATGTCAATGCCGTACACGCGTCCGGCAACATAGCTCATCAGCACGCCGGCCACGCGATTGATGCGATCGGTGGTGACGATCTCGCCCGCCGGCGGGTAATCGTCGACCGTAGCGCCATCGCGTTTAAGCTGCAGCATCAGTACATCCAGGTCGCTCTCGATCACGGCATGGACCTGACTGCTCGAATCCTCAAGCTCTGAATCGGACTCCACGATGCCAAACTGCTGCTCATAGACAAAGGGATGGGCGTTGCGGTCGAGCACGTAATGAGACAGTAGGCCCAGCGCAAAGGCGCGACCCAAGCTGGCGTCGCGCGGCAGCAGATGTGACACGCCGTCGCGCAGGCACGCAAACTGACGAGACATGCGCGACCGATGCATGACCTGTGCCAGCAGCGTGCAGTCGGAAACACGCGGTGTCAGAATGTGAAAGAAGAACGGGTCGGGGCCTTGGTTGCCCAAGATAAAGGCAATGCGCTCTTCATCGGACGCGATGACGCCCTGCGGAAGACGGTCGATGCTTTCCTCGCCAAACAGATGATGGGTGATAAGCGCGGGCATAATGATCCTTTCGATTTCATTCGATGCCACCCATTATGCCCACCGCGCGCCCATGCCAAACCTGCGATGGTAAACGACGGCACGCAAGCCTCTTACGCAAGCCCCAGGTGCGACTTGACCTCGGCGGCACGACGACGGGACACCGGCACCGTCGAGTTCACGTGGTCGAGCCTGAGCTCCATAAGACCCGTGGAACCGATCTCAACATTGTGCACGTCTTCCAAATTGACTAGGTAGCTGCGATGAACGCGAATAAAGCCCTCGGAGTCCAAGCGACGCTCGAGCGAAGAGATCGACTCATTGATCAGGTACGTTCCCTCGGCGCAGATGGCGTTGCAAAAATCGGCGCGCGCCTCAAAGTAGCAGACGTCTGCGGCGGGAATGAACACCTTTTTGCCCCCGCGGTCCACCGTCAGACGCAAAGGCTGGCGCGGAGCATGGATAACACGACGGGCACCCAAGGCTGCCTCGATCTTGTCGAGTGCCTTTGACAGGCGTGCGTCCTCGACCGGCTTGACGACATAATCGACAGCATCGAGGTTATAGGCATCAGCCGCATACTCGGCAAACGCCGTCACAAACACAACCGCCGGCGGCGTCTTTAGGTTCTGCAGCGTCTCGGCAAGCTCAATTCCCGAGCGACCAGGCATGGTAATGTCTAAAAACAGCACGTCGGGCTTGTTCGACAGAATCGACTCCACGGCTTCGGTGACATTGCCCGCCTCGGCAATCTGGCCCACACGCGTATCCTTTTCCAACAGATAGCGTAGCTCAGCCCTAATGGGAGGTTCGTCATCAACCACCAAGATGTTCCAGCCTTCGGACATATGTGCTTCCCCTCTTTTTCTCTCAATCCAACCGCGTGCTACGCCGTCAACGGCGCCGGCTCATGCGGCTCGCCGTTCAGCTCGACGATGACCTGCGTTCCCACGCCCTCCTGGGACTTCACGCGCATGCCGGAATCTTCTCCGTAAAAGAAATGGATGCGCTGAAGCACGTTGAAGAGCGCCAGGCCGCAACCTCGCTTGACGGAGCCGTCGGCGGTAATGCTCTCGGGCTCCTCCAGGCGATGTTGCTCAAACAGATGCGCGCAGACTTCTTCGCTCATACCGATGCCATCGTCCTCGACGATAATCTCCAAACCGTCATCGGTCTCGAAAGCCCTAACATGAATAGAAAGCGGCTCGGTCTCGCGCTGCGCGTGCTTGATGCAGTTTTCGAGCAACGGCTGCAAGATAAACGGCGGCACCATGCAATCGCGCACCTCAAAGTCGATATCGACCGAGCCGCGCAGACGGCCGTCGCCATAACGAGCCTGCATAAGATTGATATAGCGAGTGCCCTGTTCCACCTCGTGCTCGAGCGTTGTGAGGGTATCGGAATCAGAAAGCGTCTGACGGTAGTAATTGGAAAAGTCGATCAGCAGCGACCTGGCCTTGTCCGGCTCGGTACGTACGAGCGACACGATGGTGCTGATGGTGTTAAACAGAAAATGAGGATCGACCTGCGATTGCAAGGCGCGCAGCTCAACGCGGGCCGTGAGCTCGTCCTGGCGCTCGAGCTCAAAGCTAGCGAGCTGCGTGGAAATTAGGTCGGCAAAGCCCGAGGCAAGGGCCGTCTGGCGCATATCGATGCTGCTCAGGCGGGGGTAATACAGCTCGAGCGTGCCCACGCAATGCCCGCGCACGGTAAGCGGTGCGACAATGCCGGCGCGCAGGCGGGGAAAATAGCCACCTGTCTCGGTCGAGGCATCGCGCGAGAACACGCTTTGCTCACCGCTGTTGATCACGTTGAGCGTAGTCCGCAGCACCACCGGGGTGCCCGCGGGGCATTTTGCCGAGTCCTCGCCCCAGCTTGCCAACACCTGCTTGCCGTCGGTAAAGCAGATGGCAGAGGCGATAGTTTCGGACAGGATGATCTTAGAGGCGCCCAGGGCAGCTTCGGGCGTAAGGCCGCGCGACGTGTAGGCGAATATTTTTGAAGCGATGGCGAGCGTGCGGTCGGTTGCGCTCGATGTGAGGTCGTCGGGAACGACAAAGACGTACGAGAAGAAGAAGCACAGCATGACCAAGCCGGCAATGACGACAACGGCCGGAACGGGATTGGGATTATCGGTTAGATCCCAGATGAGCAGCAGGATAAGCAGCGGAACGACAATACCGAGCAAGATGGCTTGAACCACATGCTGAGCGGTACGAAAGACCTTGGTAGAGTTGTAGCTCTTGCCCAGAATCAGCCTATTGAGATCCACCGTCATCTCCTTCTTACCGACGCACCCCATAGCAATAAAGAGGGCCGCAAGCGACCCTCTCCATTGCATTATGCAATCAAATACTGTGTTTTACATCAAGCCATCGATGAACGGTAGCTTAGGCGCTGTACTTGTTTGCCTCGCCGAAGGTGCCGCCCTCGACAATCCAGCCGTCCTTCATGATGACGTCCATGTTGTCGGTGTTGAGCACGTGGATGTCGGCGGCGACGTCACCGTTGACGACCAGCAGGTCGGCGCACTTGCCGGCCTCGATGGACCCGGTCTCGTCCTCGATGTGGCACATCTTGGCACCGTTGAGGGTGGCGCAGGTGATGGTCTCGACCGGAGTGAAGCCGATCTTGTCGACGAACTCGTACATCTCCTCGATGGAGCAGGTGCCGTACGGGGTGACGAAGGAGAAGGAGTCGGAGCCGATCGTCATGACGACGCCGCGCTTCTTGGCCTCGCGCAGGCAGTCGTAGTTGCGCTGCAGCTCCTTCTCGACCAGGGTGCCCTCGTACTTGTCGTGCAGCTCGGGGACGTAGACGGGCGGATAGGTGGCGTACCAGGTGGGCAGGAAAGCGATCGTCGGGGTGAAGAAGGTGCCCTGCTCGGCCATGAGGTCCATGGTGCGCTCATCGATATCGAAGCCGTGAATCAGCTGCTCGCAGCCAAAGCGAACGGAATCGTAGGCAGCGGCGTGGTTGTTGTAGCAGTGGCTCCACACGGGGATGCCGACCATCTTTGCCTCTTCGACCACGGCCTGGATCTCCTCGGAGCAGTAGTGCTGGTCGCGGCCGGAGTCCCAGCGCCAGATGCCGCCACCGGTAGCCCAGATCTTGATGGCATCGGGGTTCTCACGCAGGCGACGGCGGACGGCCTTGCGCAGATCCCAAGGACCGTCGACCTGATCGCCCCAGGGGTGCGATTCCTTGTTGAGCTCCTGGCTGCAGTGGTGGGAGTCGCCGTGGCCGGCAACGCGGCAGAAGCCAAGGCCGGTGGCCAGAACGCGCGGGCCCTTGAAGACGCCCTTGTCGATGCAGTCACGGATCTGGATACCAAAGCGCCCGATCTCGCAGACGGTGGTGAGGCCGTGGGTGAGGCAGTCGTAGGCCTGCTTGACGGCGACGGCCTGCTTCTCGAGGAGCGGCTGCATGACCCAGTCGGTGTCATCGTCGGTCAAGTTGCCCGAGAAGTGCAGGTGGGTGTCGATCAGGCCGGGAAGGACGGTCTTGCCGGCGGCGTCGATGACCTCAACGCCCTCGGGAAGGTCCTGCATGGCGCCGGCGTACTCGATCTTGCCGTTGTCATCGACGAGAACGAGGGAGTTCTCGACCGGCTCGGCACCGGTACCGTCGATGAGCTTGCCGCCAACGATTGCATACTTAGTGGACATGGTTCCTCCTTATGGATCCATATAGTGGGCGAGGCCGTGTTGGGTTAAGGCCTCACAAAGCTACCCAAGTGGCGCCGGGTTCGGTGCGCGGAAGAGAGGGGCCCGCGCACCTGATCCGCCCCGGCTCGGCGTTACTTTTTGCGGGAATTGGTGAAGGCCATGAGAGCCAGGCCGACGGCCAGCCAGCCAATCACGATACTCCACTCCACCATGTTGAGGGAGGCGGGAGAGAACGGAATCACGAGCAGGCCGACGATGATGGCGCAGGCAGCGATAGCGAGGCCGATGCCAAACTTGCCGCCGGGCACCTCGTAGGGACGAGGCAGGTCGGGCTCGGTGAAGCGCATACGCAGGCAAGCGAGGGCGACCATGCCACAGGAGAAGATGAAGGCGAGAGCCGACACGTTGGTCAGAGGGATGAGCATGTTCTTGCCCAGGAACGGACCGACGACGGTGATGACGCCCAGAACGACGCAGGCGAGCTTGGGAGCGCCGGACTTGGGGTCGACCTCGGCGAACTGTTCGGGCAGCTGGCCCTTGCGGCCCATGGCGAGCATGATGCGGCTCGTGGCGCCGTAGAAGGAGTTCATCGGGCCCATGGGTCCAAGCGTGGCGATGACGAGCATGGCCAGGTACAGGAGCATGTTAATGCCCTTGAGGCAGGCGAGCGCGGGAACCGGGCTCTTAACAAACTCATGCCAGTCGAGGATGGTGCCGAACGAGTAGATACAGACCATGTAGAAGCCACCGGCGGCCAGCAGTGCCAAGGAGATGATCTTGCCGAACTTGTTCCAGTTGAGGCCCTCGGCAGCTTCCTCAGCCTGCTGAGGAATGGTGTCGAAACCGGCGTAGAAGAACGGGGTCAGAACCAGGACCGACACGATGCCGGCAAACAGGCTGGTGCTCTCGGTGGCGGCCTTGCCGCCGCCAGCGCCGGTGACCTGGGAGAACACGGGCATGGCGTTGTCCGGCGAGCCGGTGAACAGCGAGACGCCCATGGCGAGCAGCATGCCGCAGAGCAGGGCCTTGGTCAGGAAGGCCTGCAGCTTGGCGGCCGAGCTGGCACCGCGGAAGTTGAGGAAGATGACGTAGGTTGCAAAGCCGAGCGCGATCAGCGTCGGGAACAGGTAAACGTCGGCGCCCAAGATGGTATAGAGCTTGACGGCACGCAGCCACTCAAGACCGGGCAGGCTGCCGAACATCTCGGACACGAGGGTCGAGATAGCGATTGCCTCCCACGGGCACAGGATGCCGTTACCCAGGGCCAGGAGCCAACCGGTGATATAGCTCAGCGTACGGCCAAAGCTACGATCGACATACTCGACGATGCCGCCCGAGATGGGGATAGCAGCCGTGAGCTCACCGAAAACAGCTCCGACGGGCACGAGAAAGATTGCACCCAAGAGGAATGCGATCATAGCGGGAACGGGACCGCCGCCCACGACCATCCAGTCGCCGACCTGCAGAACCCAGCCAGTTCCGATGATGGCACCGAAACCGATGGTGAAGAAGTTCCAGAGCGAAAGCGTTTTCTTCATGCCGCCGTTACCTTCGACTGCAACTTCTGCGTTCTTGTCCGCCATTGTTCCCCTCCTTTCCTTATTGACGCCTCTTTGGCGTCACCCCTTGCGCGGTCTGTTTTGCCGCGCGCTTTTATTTCATGGCTTTAAGATACGGCCTTGGCACAGCAGCGCCGCTTGTGGCTCGACCGAAGGCAGAACTGCAAAACGAGCGGCGCCGTTTTTGGGACGAACGGCACGGTTTGCCGCTCATTGTTGTCGCCCGTCCGACGGGCGTACGCTCATCGGACGCATATAGAGATGTTTTTGAGGCCGTGTGTTTTGCGCCTTTCGTACCGTTTACCGAGCTTTTGACGCGCGGACCCATTTGTTGCACATCTTTTTTGTAGGATAGACAGGTTATACATGAGACAAGGCGGTACGAATGGCATACGGATACAACGACGGTGATCAACGGCGACAAAGCGTTCGCCTTGCTGGCCGCACCACGCCGACGCCCAGAAGTGCCACGAGCAGCAATCCGCAACGCCCTCAAGAGCAACCCAGGCCTTCGTCTCGGCAGCAGACAAACAGAACACGGCAGAGTGGCCGTCCGAGCACGGGCACAAGCGCACAGCAAGATAGCCGCTTGGGCGCGCGCACTCGACAGCGCCAAGCCGAGGTTCCGCAACTGCGCCGCAACGGCGCACGTCAGCCCGGCAGCCATATCAACCGCTTCTTTTCGCATCCCCAAGGCGGACGCGACGGCAAGCCCTACCGCTCGACATCGTACGTGAATGCCCCCGCCCTGCCGGCTCGTCGGCTTTGCCTCGCACTGTGCTCTATCCTCATCTGTCTGGTCTTTGTGCTTATGAGCTCCTGTATGTCCCACGGCTCGGCCGGTCTCGAGCCCACCGCCGAGGACAAGCTGCTCAAGGCCCCCGTCGCGCCCGGTTATTCTTTCGCCTTTTCGACCCCGCGCTCGCAATGGCAAGCCGGCACGATGCCCCATATCTATCAGATCGACCCTGCATGGTCGGAGCTGCCTTACGCCGGCGGTACCATCCGCCAAAATGCCTGCGGGCCTACGTGCCTCACCATGGTCTATATCTTTAAGACGGGACGCACCGATATGACCCCCGTCAATATGTGCGCGCTTTCCGAGGCAGGCAATTACGCCCCCACCGGTGCAACCGAATGGTCGTTTATGACGAGCGGTGCGTGGCAGTTGGGACTTAACGGAACGGAGCTTCATAACGATCGCGACTCGATGACTCAGGCGCTGCGTTCGGGAGCGCCCGTCATCGCCGCCGTTCGGCCGGGCACCTTTACCAACGTGGGCCACTACATTGTACTTTACGGTATTGACGACGCCGACCAGATTGAAGTCTTCGATCCCAACTCGGCCAGCCGCAGCGCCCGACGCTGGGGCGTCGTAGAGGTCCTCAACGAAGTCGAAGCCATGTGGGCCTACTACTAGTCGTTGGGGACAGACTTAAATGAGTGGTCTCTGGCTGCCCGGAACTGCTGGCACGGAAAATGCATCCCGCTTTGAAGTTCGATAGCGAGATGCACTTTCCGCGCACGGCCTGTTTGGGAAACTACGTTCCACTTTCCGGCAACATTCCGGGATGCATTTTCCGGTTGAGGCCCTCAAGGGAAACCATGTCCCATGTTGGACGCTCATTCTGGGATGCGCTGTCCGCAGTGGATTGAAGCGGGCTGTAAGGACTGTTCCAAGCTGCCGGCAGAAAAGGAACGTCCCCAGGTGCCGGGTTTCCGCAGTCATTGGGGACAGACTTAAATGACTAGTCGTTTAAGAACGTCCAATGACTACCCACAGAATGAGGGTCTCATCGGGGACTAGGTAAATAACAAAAGCCCCCGCGGCCGAAGCGGACCGCGGGGGCAACAGACCTGCAAGAGTTAACTCAAGTCCTCGCCATTTGATGCAATGACCTTTTGGTACCAGCAGAAGCTGTCCTTTCGGTAGCGATCGAACGTGCCTTTGCCCATATCATCGGCATCAACATAAACAAAGCCATAGCGCTTCTTCATCTGCCCCGTCGAGGCCGACACCAAATCGATACAGCCCCACGGCGTGTATCCCATCAGGTCAACACCGTCCTCGACAATTGCATCGCGCAGCGCAAGAATATGCCTTCGCAGGTAATCAATATGATACGCATCGTGGACTTTGCCGTCTTCCAGCGCATCGAGTCCGCCCACACCGTTCTCGGCGATAAAGAGCGGAAGATGGTAACGATCGTGGTAGCCGGCAAGCGTCACGCGCAAACCCAGCGCATCGATCTGCCACTTCCAGGCAGTCTCTTTATCCTTGAGGTACGGATTGCGCAACGTCGGGAACACGTTGCCCTCCGCCTTCTCGGCGATCACCTGATCATCGGCGCACACCAAGCGCGAGCAATAGTACGAGAACGAGATGAAGTCGACCGTATGCTCTGCCAGATACTCCGTATCGCCCGGCTCAAAGGGCACGTGAACACCCTCTTTCTCGAGTGCACGCAGCTTCCAAGCAGGATAGGCGCCCGCAGCCATCACGTCTGTGTAGAAGTAGCGGCCGCGGTCCTCCTCATACGCAAGCCATACGTCCTCGGGCGCACAACGGTACGGATAGGTCGCACCGGCAGCGACCATGCAACCCACCTTGTTTGCGGGATCGATCTTGTGCAGAATCTCGACAGCGCGAGCGCTCGCCATAAACATATGGTGCGAGAACGCCGCGGTCACGGCTGCACGGTCACGCTCATCCTCGAGCGTGACACCCGCGTTGAGATAGGACAGCGCCACGCTGTTGATCTCGTTGAACGTAAGCCAATAACGCACGAGGCCCTGGTACGCGCGTCCGACGGTCTCGACGTAGTGCGCATACCGCTCGATCATCTCTCGGCTTTGCCAGCCACCATAGCGCTCGACCAGAGCCAACGGATAGTCGTAGTGCGACAGCGTCACAAGCGGCTCGATTCCATGCTCGCGCAGCGCCTCGAATACCTGACGGTAAAACTCCAAGCCCTCGCCGTTGGGCTCGGTCTCCATCCCTGTGGGAAAAATACGGCTCCAGCAAATTGAAAGACGCAGGCACTTAAAGCCCATCTCGGCAAAGAGCTCGACATCCTCGTGCCAATGATGGAAGAAGTCGTTGCCCCAGCGGCATGGATACAGCCTGTCCGGATCGTCCACGGGCTTTTGCCTGCCAAACATTACATCCCAGCGGTCGGAACCCTGTGGGATCAGGTCGGAGTGCGACATGCCGCGGCCGCCCTCGTTCCAGCCCCCTTCGGCCTGGTTGGCGGCGAGGGCACCACCCCACAAAAAGCCCTCGGGCATACCGGCGGCAGACGTTCTGTCAAAGTAACTCATGCTACTCAGCATCCTCGGCAGAAGCTGCCGCGGCGTTCTCCTGCTCCTGAGCCAGGAGCTGGTTATCGTACACCTTAAAGAACGGGTACCAGACCACAGCCATGACCACGATCAAAACGATCGTAAACACCCAGATGCGCGGGTCGAGGCACTGGACAAAGCCCTGAACGAAGATGGGGAACGTGCCGCTCACCAAGATGTAGAAGTTAGAGACAAGACCCAGTGAGACCGCACCCCAATACAGCAGGGCCGAGATCATGCCGCCTAGCACAAACGGAATCATGAGGATCGGGTTGAAGATGATGGGCGCGCCGAAGATCGCGGGCTCGGAGATACGGAAGAAGCTCGGCACGATCGATGCCCTGCCAAATGCCTTGAGCTGCTGCGACTTTGCCCTAAACGCGCAGAGCGCCACAAAAGAGAACGTATTACCCGTGCCGCCGATGAGGTTGATGGCCAACGACATGAGCGCCGGGTGGAACTCAAGCGGCTGCCCGGCAGCATAGAGCGAGGCGTTGGCGGCAAAGGCGGCAAGCGTGACCGGGGCGGTGATGGGCATTACGATCATGTTGCCGTGGACGCCAAAGCACCAAAACAGCAGCGTCATGAAGCAGATAAGCAGTGCGCCGGGCACAGAGTCAACTGCGACGGAAAGCGGGGCAGCGAGCAGCTTCTCGATAACCGAGGGGATGGACAGCGCGGGATCGATCATCTGGATCAGCAGGTTGCCGCCAAAGAAGATGAGGATGTTGGCGAGCATAGGTACGATGGCGCCAAAGGTTTCGGACAAAAACGGCGGCACGCCATCGGGCATCTTGATGGTGATGCCCTTGGTCTGGCAGAAGCGCGTGACCTCGACGGAGACCAAGGCAACGATGATGGCGGTAAACAGGCCCTGCGCACCCAGATAGGTGCAGGGGACCGCCTGGAGCACGGACTCGTCAGCAAGCTGGTAGTAGGACGACGGCGCCGCGGCGATCAGGAACATCACCAGCGAGGTCATGCCGGCGTTAAGCTTGGGCATCTTGTAGGTGCCCGCCAGGTTATAGGCGATTGCGAACGTCACGATCACCGACAGTATGCCCATCGTCATGTTGAAGGGAATGAGCAGCGTGAGCTTATTGGCCGTGGCAAAATCGAGCCAAGGGCCAAAGACGGACCAGAACCCGCCCTGCGCCACCAGGTCGGCCGTGACCGGCGGGTTGGCGAGGATCATAAAGACGGCAGATACCAAGATGAAGCTGATCGCGCTCATAAAGCCCTTTTGCATGGAGGCAAAGTGGCGCTCGGTGCCGCAGAAATTGGCGATAGGGGTCAGTTTTTCCTGAAGCAGGGTCATGAACTTCTCCATGGTTGCCTCCTAACCCAACAGCGACTGGGCGAGTGCCAGCACGTTGGCGGCGTTGCCCATGCCGTAGTCCTGTGCGGGGATGACCGCGGTCGGCTTACCGCTCCCCTGCTTGACGGTGTTGAGCTGGTAGGACACCTGCGGCCCCAAGAGCAGCACGTCATAATTGGCGCACGTCTCCTGATACTCGCCGATACCCACCGCATCGATATCGAGCTCGATGCCGTTTTGCTCCGCATATTTCTCGAGTTTCTTCATCAGAATGCTTGTAGACAGACCAGCTGCGCAAACAAGAAGGATCTTCATAAGGGATTCCCTTCGCATTGATTGGTTGGATAGTCACCGCACGCCGCTAGGCGTTCTTGGTTGCAGTGCGCTCATACAGGCAGATCAGCTCCTGCACGAGCTCCTGAGCAAGCATGGAGCACATGAGGTGGTCCTGAGCATGGACCAGCAACACATCCACCGACAGATGCTCGCCCGCTGCCTCAGTCGAAAGCAGCTGCGTTTGGATGTGGTGAGCCTTGATTCCCGCATCCTTTGACTGCTTCATGAGTTTGGCGGCGGCGTCAAAATCCCCCGCCTTTGCCTTTTCAAGGGCTTCGAAGGCAAGGCTGCGTGCCTCTCCCGCTGCAGCGACCAGCTGAAACGAAACCATCTCGGTTCCCTGATCGTCCATAACGGTCTCCTCTCCCGTGATGTTTGGTTTGTACTTGAATATTCGAAACGCCTATCTCCCGCCCGCAATCCTCGAGGTTTATTGCAGGTAGACTGACAGGGTCATCGACAAAAGAAGTCTTAAGCCGTATGCGCTTGCACAAGCGCCATCAGCTCATGCCAGGACCGGCGCTCGCGTAGGCGCTCGACCCCCTGGCGGTCCATAAAGATCTCGGCGAGCAGTGAGCTCAAGATCCGCGCCTCATCGCCGCCCGACCGGGCAAACGACACCATAAAGACGATATCGACCTCATGGCCGTATTCGTCCCAAAGAATGGGATGTTCGAGCAGGCCCACGGTAACAAAGGCCTCGGCGCTCAAGGGATGCATCCCATGGGGCATGGCTACCCCATTGCCAAACGAGGTGGCGCTCGCGCTCTCGCGCTCGGCGACCTCTTGGGCAAACTGGGCATCGACACGGCCGCTCTCGACGGCGCGCTCGGAGAGATATCGGAGAACGGCCTGCTTCGACGACGCCTCAACGCGGTTGAAGAACAGGGCACGGCTAAAGAAAGAGCTCACGGAGTCCGATTGCGCAGTGTCGTCGCTCAGCACCTTGCGGATAGCGTTGACATCGCTCGTCTCCAAGAAGAAATCGGCCTCGCGGACGGGCACGGGCAACTTGACGTTGAGCGGCACCGTTGTGAACACGTAGTCGATATGCGAAAAATCGAACGTTCCCACGCGGGCGACATCGCATGTCTCAATCGAATCGATATACATGCCAAACTGCTTGCGGTACTGGTGCTCGAGCATACGGGCGCTTCCCGCTCCCGAGGCGCACACGATCAGGATGCGTTTGCGACGCGGCTGGTCGGCTTGCTGCTCGAGGGCCAGGGCAAATGCCATGGCGATGTAGCCGAGCTCTTCATCAGAGGGCTGGCTGCCAAAATGACGCTCGAGTACCTGCGAGGTGCCAGCTGCCATCGAATAGGCCAACGGAAACCTCGTCTTGATATCGGACAGCATGGGGTTATCCATATGCATGTGATATTCAAGGCGATAGCCCAGAGGGCCGATATGCCGAGCAAGGTTCATGCGAAGTTCAAGATCGCCGCTAAAGTCAAACCTAAACTCATCGTTGACCGCACGTACCATCTCGGAAGCAATCTCCCACATCTCGTCCGAGATAACGGCAGAGCCCTTCTCGGGCACGCCCGTGCCCCTGCCGAGCAAATGGATTGCGATAAAGGCAACCTCTTCTCGGGGCATGCTCACGCCCAGGGCATCCTTGATGTTTGCGGCAATCTGGAAAGCCGCGGCGTATTCGCGCGTTCCCTCCAGTTTTTGAACGTCCGATTCTGCAGCTGGGACATAGCAGCCCTGCTCGATGCGGCCAAGAGCAATGTAAAGATGCATGATGAGATTGCGGGATGCCAGCGAGCTCACCGTGACGGGCGAGGCCGTCAGAGCATCGTCCACACATGCGGCGATGGCCCGCAGGCGCTCGGCGAGCTTTGCATCGTCGGTGTCGGGCAACACGGGCCTCACCAGCGAGGCCAGGCACAGGCGCCGCTGCGACTCCCCGCCCGCAACGCGGATTCCGTAGCGTGGGCGCTTTTCGAGCGTTAAGTCAAATTGGGCGAGTTTCTGCTCTACCAGACGCATGTCATTGGACAGAGTTCGCGCCGAAACGTAGAGTAAATCCGCATACTCCTCAATCGTCACCCACTGGGACCGCATGAGGAGGTCGTTAAGAAGGAAGGACACACGGCCGTCGCGCGTATCAGGAATGCCCGGATGGGCCAGAGCCGCACCGTCTAGCAAGCGAGCAAGCTCATCTGCACGTGCAACATCGATACGATACTGCCCCTTGCTGCCAACGATGCGTGCAACCCCTGCAAGGTTGTCGTTTGCGCGATGGATATAGTTTCTCACGGCGCGCTCGCTTACCTCGAGACGCTTGGCAAGTACCGCGACAGCGACAGGCTGAGCGTCCTCGATCATATTTACAAGCTGCTTGACGCGAGCATCCATGTCCTCCTCCTTTCCCTGCGTCTAGTCTAACGCGGTAAAGAATGACACTCCACGTCGCGCTCGTTCCGCCTACTCGGAACAGGTTGCGG
>URYW01000032.1 GCA_900552145.1 uncultured Collinsella sp.
CTCCAAATATGGCATGACCACCGAGCAGCTCTTCGAGGCCTTCCGCATGCTCAAGGCCAAGGGCGCCGAGGACTTTGGCATCCACGCATTCCTTGCCAGCAACACTGTCACCAACGACTACTACCCCAAGCTCGCGCGCATCCTCTTTGAGCTTGCCGTACGCCTGGAGCACGAGACCGGCGCACACGTCGCCTTCATCAATCTGTCCGGCGGCGTCGGCATCCCCTACCTGCCCGAGCAGCAGGCCAACGACATTCGCGCCATCGGCGAGGGAGTACACGCGGCATACGACGAGATCCTGGTTCCCGCCGGCATGGGCGATGTGGCCATCTGCACCGAGATGGGCCGCTTTATGATGGGGCCCTACGGCTGCCTGGTCACCAAGGCCATCCACGAGAAGCAGATCTATAAGGACTATATCGGCGTGGACGCCAGTGCCGTCGATCTGATCCGCCCTGCCATGTATGGCGCTTACCACCACATCACAGTGATGGGTCAGCCGAACGGTCCTGATAAAACCGCAGCCCCCGTCACGAACACGTACGACATCACGGGCAATCTGTGCGAGAACAATGACAAGTTCGCCATCGACCGCGAGCTGCCGCATATCGAAATGGGCGACCTGCTCGTGATTCACGACACCGGTGCGCATGGCTACTCTATGGGCTACAACTACAACGGCCGCCTGCGCTCCGCCGAGGTCCTGCTGCGCCCCGATGGCTCGGCCGACCTCATCCGACGCTCTGAGCGCCCGGGCGATTACTTTGCCACGCTCGACGTGCTGCCATGCGGTCGCGAGCTGCTGGCCAAATCGCGCGCCGAAAGCGCCCGCCGTCGCGCTCAGGACGAGCGCTTAGCAGTCGCCGCCCAATGGAACAAACGCGTCCAGATCGCGGAAGCGAAGGAGAAGAACATGGATATCCGCAACCTCGAGGGCTCGATCGTCGCCCTCGTCACGCCGTTTAAAAAGGACGGCAGCGTCGACTTTGACGCGCTCGAGCGCCTTATCGATTTCCAATTGCAAAACGGCACCGACGCCATCCTCACCCTGGGCACCACCGGCGAGAGCGCCACGATGACCGACGACGAGGACAACTCCGTCGTCGCCGCCGTGGTCAAGCATGTTGCAGGACGCGTCCCCGTCATTGCCGGCTCGGGCTCCAACTCCACGCAGACCATGCTCACCAAGTCGCTTACTTACCAGGGCTTGGGAGCCGACGGCCTGCTGCTCATTACCCCCTACTACAACAAGTCCAACGAAGAGGGTATCTACCAGCACTTTAAGACCGTCGCCGATGCCGTGGACATCCCCTGCATCCTGTACAACATCCCCGGCCGCTGCGGCTGCGGTATCAGCGAGCGCAACGTAGCGCGCCTGGCCGCGCACCCCAACATCATGGGTATTAAGGAGGCCTCGGGCAACGTCGCCTACGCGGCCAAGATCGCCCACCTGCTGTCAGACGACTTCCGCATGTACTCGGGCGAGGACGCGCTTACCGTGCCGCTCATGAGCCTGGGCGCCTCGGGCACCATCAGCGTGTGGGCAGACGTGCAGCCGCAGCTCGTACATGACATGTGCCGCGCCTATTTGGACGTTGACGTGGCGCGTGCCCGCGATATCCAAATTGCCGGCCAGCCGCTCATCAATGCCCTCTTTAGTGAGGTCAACCCCATCCCCGTCAAAGAGGCGCTCGCCCAGATGGGTATGATCGAGGCAAACTACCGCATGCCGCTGTGCCCCATGGCAGACGACACGCGCTCTGCACTTACCGATGCTCTGAAGGGGGCTGGTCTGCTTGATTAAGACCGTCATTATGGGAACGGGCCGCATGGGCTCGCTCATCCGCACCACCGCCGAGGGCGTTGTCGACGCCGCCGGTCAATCCGTTTTTGATATCGTGGCCCAGATTGGCTTCGATTTGAGCAAGCTCGAGAACGCACCGGCTGCCGATGTTATTATCGACTTCTCGAACGTCGCGACCTTCGACGCCGTCGTCGCCTATGTCGGGCGCACGGGCGCGGCATTGGTCTCAGGCACCACAGGCTACACCCCCGAGCAGATGGACCGCCTGCGTGAGCTGGGCCAGAACACCCGCGTTATGCACTCGGGCAATTACTCCATCGGTATCGCAGCCCTGCGCCATCTGGTAGCGCAGGCTACACGCGAGCTGCCCGGCTTTGACTGCGAAATCGTCGAGACGCACCATAACCAAAAGGTCGACGCCCCCAGCGGTACCGCCAAGCTGCTGCTCGACGCCATAGTCGAGGCCGAGCCCGAGACAGGCTACCACCCCGTCTACGGACGCGAGGGCATGTGCGGCGCGCGCGATCCCAAGGAGATCGGCATGCACTCGCTGCGCGGTGGCACTGTCGCCGGCGTCCACGAAGTGAGTTTCTTTGGCCAGGACGAGGAGGTCACGCTCACCCACCGCGCCACGAGCCGTCAGATCTTCGTCAACGGCGCCCTGGCCGCCGCCCAGAAGCTCGTCACCCGCGACCCCGGCTTCTACACCTTCGACCAGGTCATGTTTGCCTAACCAGGTATCAACCGTATCCACGCAAAGGAGAAACAGCATATGAGTAACGCAGCCGAGATGGATGCCCAGGAGATTATCAACTACATCGCCACCGCGCCCAAAAAGACACCTGTCAAGCTGTACGTGCGCGAGAAGCCCGGCATGAAGGTTGCCTGGGGCGACGCACATGTCTACGGCGGCCGTCGCGGCAAGACCGTCTTTGGCGACTGGGATGAGCTCAAGGCCATCCTCGATGCCAATGCCGACTCCATCGACTACTACGATGTCGAGAATGACTGCCGCAACTCTGCCGTGCCCATGCTCGACCTTAAGGGCATCAACGCCCGCATCGAGCCGGGCGCGATCATCCGTGACCGCGTCGAGATCGGCGATCGCGCCGTCATCATGATGGGTGCCATCATCAACATCGGCTCCGTCATTGGCGAAGGCTCCATGATTGATATGGGCGCCGTGCTGGGCGGTCGCGCCACCGTGGGCAAGAACTGCCACATCGGCGCCGGCACCGTGCTGGCAGGCGTTGTGGAGCCCGCCAGCGCCACGCCCGTCACCATCGAGGACGATGTCATGATCGGCGCCAACGCCGTGGTCCTGGAGGGCGTGCACGTAGGCAAGGGCGCTGTCGTTGCCGCCGGCGCCGTGTGCGTCGAGGATGTCCCCGCCGGCACCGTCGTGGCCGGTGTCCCCGCCCGCGTCATCAAGATGCGCGACGAGAAGACCGACAGCAAGACCGGCCTGGAAGAGGGCTTACGTCAACTGTAGAAGTTACGCGGTTTTACCAAACCGCGTAACTAGTCGACGCCGCAAACACACCTAGGCGGCAATCTGACGTATGCTCAACCTGCAACGTAATTCAGCCCCAAGTAAAAAGGCCGAAGCCCTCGTCCGAGGCTTCGGCCTTCATCATCTCAGGGTTCCGTCGTATTCAACCATGGCGGGTCGCTTTGACAGGCGCCCTGCGGCCGTCTTATAGACCTCGGAACGGTCGCGCCGCCCTATTGCCACGATCTCGGCAATCTCAACCGTTCCGTCCTCCCGGATTCGAAAAACCATTCGGAGTCCTGCATTCCGCCATTTGATCTTTTTGCAGCCGGCGAGCTCACCGTGAAGCGGCGTTCCAATTTCATCAGCGCGCGTCTTTAATTTCGCGACTGCAATACGGACGAGTCTTCGCTGAGATCCATCTAGTTTTTGATATTCCTTCTCGACGTCTCGATTCAAAAAGCCGACGACAAAATGCCCACTCATTCGAAAAGATCCTCATCGGGGATCGCGTCCGGATCCATCGATTCAAACTCCGCGAGCTCCTCGGTAGTTAGGGCGTCCTCAAACGGAACAAATTCATGCGGACCATGCTTGACTCGATCCGCAGCGATGCGATTTATCTCAAGTTCGTGCAGATACTGCAGCGCACCGTACATTTCCTCATAGGCGGCATAGTCGATAAGCACGGTATCGATATCGTTATGATCGGCAATGAACTGTGGTGCGCGTTTTGCGCGTTTACGAATGGCAGATAAAGACTTGCTTGCTTCGGTAGCCGAAACAACCTGGTCTTTTGTAAACACCGGTTTTTCCAGAACAAGTGGGGACATTTTGACCTCCAAAAAATAATCTGGATTATATTTCAAAGTATACTTCAAAATATAATCCAGACTTTTATTCGAAAGAAAAAAGCCCTATCGATTCTCAATTGACCCGATGTTTTTTAGCTCGATGGAGATGAGGCCGTTGGGCTCGTTGACGAACTCGATGTACTCGGAGTTCGAACCCATCTCGGCCGGGAAGCTGATCTCGATACCCGTGTCGGTACGGATCTTGTGATTACGCACGGCCGCGCGCTCAACTTGCTTGCGCTCCACAGGCACGCGCTCAGGCACCTTCTCCTCGGTCAGCGCCGCACGCACGCTCTCCTTGATGACCGGCTCGTCCTCAAAGACCTCATCGACGATATCCCAAGGGGGCAGTTCCTCGTCATCCTCAACTTTCTCAGCAACAGCCGCCTTGACCTTGGCGAGCGCCACGGCGGTATTGGCCCCGTGCTCCTCGGCGACTTCCTCGACCACACGCGTCACGGTGTCGATGACCTCCTTGCCCGACACGCCCGTGTCGCACTGCAGCAGGCCGTCGGGGATAAGCATGCGGTCCTCGCCGGCAATCTTGCGTTTCTTGTCCACGTAGCCGATCTCCATGGTGCTCGCGCACACGATGGCATAGCTCGGCACCTTTTGCGAAGGGTTTGGCAAAATGGCGTAGTGGCGCGCGATGTCGTTGCGCACCTCCCCCTCCTCGCGACCCACTTCGTGCATAAAAGCCTGCTTGGAGCCCAGCAGCATCACGGCAAACCAGCGGGTATCCTCATCATCGTCAAAGTCCGCCACGAGCACGTCGGTGGACTCGGCTTTCTCGGCTTTGGTGAGCTCGGAGGAGATAAACTCCGCAATCTGCTGCGACAGGTCCACAAACTCGCGCTCGCCAAAGAAATAGCCTTTGAGCTCGCCGCCAAACGCAGAGTTCTCGGCAAACGTGGCGCGTTTATTGTCGGCCGAGGTTCGTGCGCGGCGCAGATGCGTGGTTACGAAATTGCGCACGGTACGACTCTCGATATCGAGCTCGCGCTGACTCATGACGTTGACGGCAGAGTCAAAGTCCAGGATATGCAGAATCGCGTGATTGATTTTCATATACGGCATTCCGTTCTAGATCGATTTCGGCACGAACCAGTATAGCGGTCGAACCCGCCCCAGGCGCATCGAAGATTGGCGCATCGGGGACAGGTCGCTTGGCACCAATGGCTAGCGCAGGAGCTCGGACTGCCAAGCCTCGAGCTGTTCTGCCAGGCTCTTACCACTAGAAGGCACGCTGAACTCTGGACGTTTGGGCAGAAGCGCACACTTAAGAATCGCAACGATAGTCTGCGAGACAAAGCGTCGCGTATCCTTGTCAAAGCCTTGCGCAGCCTGGAGCATCACGGGCAGGCTCTCGCGCAGATTCCCAGCGATATCCACAAACCGCTCAGCACCCGTAGCCTCAAGCACGGAGAACAACGCATCTACAAAACGCTCGCGCTCGCTAGGCGACACCGCAAGCAGCATCTCGCGAATGGAGCCATCAACGTATCGAGCACCGGCGGACAGGCGCTCACAGTACACGAAGTCGCGACCATCAACCACCCAGCTAAAGGGATTATGCTGAAGCAGGCTGAACTCGGTGCTCTCAACGATGGCATAGTCCTCCTGTGTCTCGAACATCATGCCAAAGATCGACGACCGAGGTAGCGTCTTGTCGATTCGACCGGATAGGTCGGCGAAGGCGTTGCCGCTCAGAAACTCCTCGACGAAGCCCGGACCATCATGGGAATACGCCCGTTCGATTCGCTCACGGGCGACATCGGGGCACATCGCCGCACCGTACACCGCAAGGTTTCCACCCTTGGAATGACCTCCGCACAAAAGCGGCCCGTCAATCGCATCCGCCGCCTCGTCTACATAACGCGCCGCGGATTCCTGGGCCGGCACAGGACACCGGAACGCCATGTTAAAGTCCTCTTTCCAGCCCACAATCGTGCTGTCGGTCCCCCGGAAGGCAAGATAGCTAAACCCCGCCGGAAATCGGAACGTCATGGCCGCAAACTGCTCCGTTGTCTCGGCATCACTCACGCTACGATAGCCGCAAACACGAACGCCACGGTAGCGAGGGCTTGCTGCCACAGCCTCCAACAGGGCACGGCTCCCCTCCGGATCCCACAGGTCGCCAATCATGTCTTGGTAGCACTCGGCGCGCAGCAGCTCGCGTACGTCTAGGCCCTGCCAGTTCGTCAGCTCCGCCATATCACCCGGCAAACGCAAATAGGACAGCCACGCAAAGACCAGGCTATCCACCGCGCAGAACGGCCGTTCCTCAAACGGATCAAACGCCGTCTGGGCATAGGTCAAAAAATTAGGCGAATCCGACATGGCCCTCCCATCAACTATGGTGCATTGGGGTGGTGCAAAGTAACCTGACCCCCTCGCACCAAAAAGGCGCCCGGACCGTGTGGCCCGGACGCCTTTCATTGTAGCCTGTTGCCCAAAAGAGCTTGATTTAGCAGGAGAAGTCGACGCTGTCGATGATGTCCTTGAGGGCCTTTGCGGAGGCGGTGAGCTCATGCTGCTCGTCATCGTTCAGCGGCACGGGGACGCGGCAGACAACGCCATCGCGGCCAACAACGGTCGGCATGGAGATGGCCAGATCGGACAGGCCGTACTCGCCCACCATAAGCGAGGAGACGGGCAGAACGGTCTGCTCATCGCGCATGACGGCAGTGCAGATGCGCTTAACGGCCATGGCGACGCCATAGTAGGTGGCGTGCTTCTTCTCGATGATGGTGTAGGCGGAGTTCTTGACGTCCTCGGCGATGCGCTTCTCGGCGGTCTCATGCTCCAGGTGGCCGTGAAGCTCGCAGAAGGTGTTCAGTGGAACGCCGGCAACCTGAGCGCTGGACCAAGCGACAAACTCGGAGTCGCCGTGCTCACCCATGACATAGGCCTGGACATCGCGCGGGTCAACCTCGACGTGGGCACCAAGCATCTGCTGCAGACGGCCGGTGTCGAGCACGGTACCGGAGCCGATGACATGGCCCTCGGGCAGGCCGGACATCTTGATGGCGGCATAGGTCAGAACATCGACCGGGTTGGAGACGATGAGCAGAATGCCATCGAAGCCGGACTTCTTAATCTCGGGGATAATGGACTTAAAGATGCTGACGTTCTTGTTGACCAGGTCCAGGCGGGTCTCACCGGGCTTCTGGGCAGCGCCAGCGGTGACGACGATCATGGCGGCGTCGGCGACATCGGAATAATCGCCGGCGTAGATCTTCATCGGCTCGGCAAACGTCATGCCGTGCGCGATATCCAGAGCCTCACCCTCGGCGCGGTTCTTGTCCACGTCGATGAGGACCATCTCGGAGAACAGACCGCTCTGCATCAGCGCGAACGCCGAAGACGAACCGACGAAACCGCAGCCGACAATAGCGACCTTCTTCTCGTTAACCATAAGAAACTCCCATCTCACTCCACAAACAAGCCGCCCGGGAACGACCCGAGCGGCTTGCCGTAATCCCAATACATCCAATCGGGACTTTGATTATGCTCCTATTCGCAGCCAAAAATCGACCGTTTACCGAAATTGTTTGCAGGATTCGTAAAATAACTGCACGAAATCGGTTTCGAGCTATTGACGAGTCGAAATAGGTTCTAATACAGGCCCGCCTCGCGAATGGCCTCGACAGCCAAAGCGATCTGATCGGGCGGCAGGACCAGTGCCATACGCACGTGCCCCTCGCCCGAAGGACCAAAGCTCGCGCCCGGCGTCACCACAACGCCGGCCTTCTCCATGAGCTCCTCGCAAAACGCCATGGAATCGGTGCGGCCACCGGGAAGCTTGGCCCACACAAACATAGAGCCATGCGCGTTGGGACGCTCCCAGCCCAGGCCCTCAAGACCGTCGCACAGGGCATCGCGGCGCTCCTGGTACTTCAGACGCTGCGCCTCGACCTCATCGCGCGGGCCATTAAGGCACGCGATGGCGGCCTTCTGGATCGGGAAGAACATACCGAAGTCGATCTGGCAGCGCAGCTTGGCAAAGGCAGAGACCACGTCCTCTCGGCCGACCAAAAAGCCGATGCGCGCACCGGTGACGTTAAACGACTTGGAGAGCGAGAAAAACTCAACGCCCACCTCGAGCGCGCCGGGATACTGCAAGAAGCTGCCGCCCGGCTCGCCGTCGAACACAATGTCCGAGTATGCGTTGTCGTGAACGATCAACAGGTCGTGCTCGCGGGCGAAAGCGATGATCTCCTCGTAGATCTCGGGCGTGCCCACCGAGCCCACCGGATTGGCGGGCAGTGACACGATCATGTACTTGGCACGGTCGGCCACCTCGGGGTCGATGCCCGCCACATAGGGCAAGTAATTGTGCTCGGCAACCAGCGGATAGTACTCGAGCTTGGCATCGGCGATCTTGGCGCCCGCCTCAAAGACCGGGTAGCACGGATCGGGAACCAAAATAGTGTCACCTGGATCGAGCAGAGCCAGGCCCAAATGGCCCACGCCCTCCTGCGTGCCGTTGCACGACTGCACCATGGACGGCGTAATGCCGGAGACACCAAAGCGACGCTCATAGTAATCGCACACGGCTTGCTTGAGTTCGGGCAGGTCGCGCAGGGCATACTTCCACATCTCGGGATCTTGGGCTGCTTGCGTGAGTGCCTCGACCACGTGGTCGTACGGCTTAAAGTCGGGCGTGCCCACGCTCATGTTATAAATGGTCTTGCCCTGGGCCTTCAGCGCGAGCAGTTTGTTGTTGAGCGAGGCGAAAACCTCCGCGCCAAAGCGGTCGAGACGCTGCGATGCCTGCATGGTGCCACCTTTCGATATAAAAAACGCGGCGCTCCGACAAGCGCGCCGCGCGATACGGGCCATCAGATTGCAAAAGTGTAACGCTTGCAACCCCCGTATTGGTTCAATTTAGCCAACCTTAGTCAATTGCATTGAGCGCGTCGATCTGTGCGAGCCACAGACGTGAGCTGGCGTCACTCGGCATACGCCAATCGCCACGCGGGCTGAGCGTCACCGAGCCCACCTTGGGGCCATCGGGCAGGCAGCTGCGCTTGAACTGCTGGGCAAAGAAGCGACGATAGAACGTACGCAACCACGTGTGGACGGTCTTGGCGTCGTAGACGCCCTCGAAGCTCTTGAGCGCCATGCGGTAGATCTTGCCCGGCTCAAAGCCAAAACGCAGCAGGTAGTAGAGGAAGTAGTCGTGCAGCTCGTACGGGCCCACCAAATCCTCAGTCTTCTGCGCAATCTCGCCGTCGCCCGTGGGCGGCAGAAGCTCGGGAGATACCGGCGTATCGAGGATATCGAGCAAGACCTCGGCAATGCGCCCGCCAAAGACATCAGCCGCATAGCGCACCAGATGGCGCACAAGCGTCTTGGGCACGCTCGCGTTGACGGCGTACATGCTCATGTGGTCGCCGTTATAGGTAGCCCAGCCGAGCGCCAGCTCCGACAGGTCGCCGGTTCCGATGACAAAGCCGCCAGCCTGGTTGGCCAGGTCCATCAGAATCTGCGTACGCTCGCGGGCCTGGCTGTTCTCGTAGGTCACGTCCTGCACGGCCGAATCGTGCTCAATGTCCTTGAAGTGCTGCTCCACAGCCGCGTGGATCGAAACCTCGCGGAAGCTCACACCCAGGTCGCGAGCGAGCGACTCGGCATTCGACTTGGTGCGATGCGTCGTGCCAAAACCTGGCATGGAGACCGCCGTGATACCCGTACGCGGCAGCCTCAGCGCATCGAAGGCACGCACGGTCACAAGCAGTGCCAGCGTGGAGTCCAGGCCGCCCGAAAGACCGATGACTGCAGCCTTGGTACCCGTATGGGCAAGGCGGGTCTTGAGGCCGGCGGTCTGCAGGTCGAGGATGGTCTCGCAACGCTCGGCCAGGTCGCCATGGTCGGCCGGCACAAAGGGCGCACGCGGGAAAACGCGGTCGACATCGCAGGCATCGCGCAGGCCGGGAGCCTCGGAGAGTGTGCCCTCAAAAGAGAACTCTATGGTCGTGGCCTCCGGCGCATCGTCCGCGCGCGTCCACGTCGTCGAGCGACGGCGCTCGGCAACCAGACGGTCAAGATCGACATCGGCCACCGCCATCTCGCAGGTGAGGAGCTTCGTGGCGGCGAGCTTAGATCCGTTTTCGTAGACGAGGTTCTCGCCCGCAAAGACCATGTCGGTCGTGGACTCGCCCTCGCTCGCATCCGCGTAGGCATAGGCGCAGTACAGGCGCGCGCTTTGATTAGAGATAAGGCTGCGGCGGTAATCTGCCTTACCGATGATCTCGTCGGAAGCGGAGGGGTTGAGAATCACCGTCGCACCGGCAAGCGCCATCTCGGTCGAGGGCGGCGCAGGTACCCACAGGTCCTCACAGACCTCGACGCCCAGCACCAAATCCTCGGCACCCTCATCACAGCAGCGGTAGACAAGCCCCGAACCCAGCGGAACCGGACCCTGACCGGCAAATTCAACCCACACAGGATCTGCGGGCGCCGGAGCAAACCAGCGGCGCTCGTAGAACTCGCCATAGTTGGGCAGATACTTCTTGGCCGTAAGACCCAAAAGCTCGCCCGCGCAGCACACGGCGGCGCAGTTGTAGATATTCTCGGCAACTGCAACGGGGAGACCGATGGTAAAGACAATCGGCAGCTCACGAGTCTCATCGAGGATATGCACCAAAGCAGCCTCGCAGGCATGCAGTAATGTGCGGTTATGGAACAGATCGGCCGCGGTATAGCCGCACAAGTTGAGCTCGGGCAGCACCAGAGCACGAACGCCGCGCTCGACAGCCGCGCGAACAGCCGCTAACGCAACCTCGGCATTGCCCTCGACATCGGCCACGCGAATCTGCGGCGACGCCGCCGCCACACGCAAAAAGCCATCGTTCTTATTAGCCGAAACGCAGCATTGCCTTGTTGATCTGGACACTGGAGGCCCCTTCTACCCTGAGATTCAGTCTAACGGACGTTCACATATCTCTAACTAGCCAAAGCAACCTCCCAGTTTACTGAGAGGCCAACCTGTGCTAAGAGCATGTAGTTCAAAAATATCTTTAATTAAAAAAGGAGAAATCGATAATCGACTTCTCCTTTAAGCGAGGCGAGTAAATTCCGAAACTAATGGCAGAATTTATCCATGTAGTCCTCAAAGTCGAACACTTCTACCACGACGCCCTCTTCCTGAAACTCTTTCAGCTGCTCCAAGAGATCTTTGTTAATAACGTCCATGCAGAAACCTCCTCTATCTAATCAATTGTAGTATATCTGCTTTCATGCAATTATCAACCAACTTGTTTAATTGCTCCTCGCTTGCCGATAGTCCCTCTTTTTTCAAAATGTCGCGCACCTCGTTCTTAGTAATCGGCTTTTCAAACAACGAAAGCAAAGCGAACGAAAAATCATTAACCGCACACATTCTATGGGTGGCACAACTCAGCAGTACTCTTAACCCCTCTTTTGAGCGTCCGACTTCTTTCACAAACGAACTTTTAACCAATTGAAAACCATTATCGTGCATTACATAATCGGCATCGATATTTGTATTCAGCAATCCATAATGCAACAGTTCTTCTATCGCCCTTGTCAGCTCGAGATCGCCCTGATCAAGGATAAGAGAAATGCTACAATCGGCCTCCAATAAACGGGCCAACTTAAGGTATACCAACTGGGAAACAGCATAGACATGATGGTATTCAGAATTATAGAAGTAGGCAAATGGCTCAACGAGCACGACAGAGGTCTTGGAATCCAGCCAGATTCGATCAGCTGGATTTAGACTAGTCAGCCGTCGCTTTACTTTGGTCAAATGTCCCTTATACCTGACAGCGTGAATAGAATCTAGGATCCAGGTCACCTCTGAAATATGAAGCCGCTGGGGCAAGTCAATTGTGTCGCTACCGTTTATGACTTCTTGCATATAAAAATCAATATGATGCTCATCAGATAAGGATTTTGCTTCATTTAAAGTTAAACCAGTGCCTGAAACATAATCCACTTCGAGGCGCAAATCCTCATATTGGGACTTCGGCATTACAGAGACACCATACTTATCGGGATGATTCCAAACATCCGACCCCATAACGAGACCAAAATTCGTAAATCCTCTCGTGGAATATGGAACACCACATACCTGTTTTGAATAATTCAAAACATTCTCTGTATAAGCTAAGGTGTTCAGAGCCTCTTCTTTAGTTTCGGTCGGAAAGCCAATCATAAAGAATAGATGAACAGGAATACCCGCATTGAGACAATCATGGATATTGCGATCAATCCAATCAACTCTCGTGTTCTTCTTCATTAGATCAAGAACTCTTTGGTTGTATGACTCGAGGCCAAACTGAATCTGCCTACATCCACTTTGGTATATCTTGTTGAAAACGTCTGTACTTAGGGTTGGAGAGAACCTCGTTTCTCCATGCCAGAAAAACGTTTTTCCCGATGCGTTTATTTCATCCGCGAGTTGCTCCATTCTTTTGCCTTCGAATGTTTCATCCACAAAAGAGAAAACTCTCGTGCCGTATTTTTCATTTAACCGACACATTATTTCAAATACTCTCGATATAGGCATCTTTCGGTAACAACCACCGGTAGCACCGGGAATGGTGCAGAAGGCGCAATGATTAAAACACTGCCTAGAGGAATAAACCGGCAATATTAACTCAGGCATGAAGTATTTAGAAAGGGCGAAGCCATCGAAATCGGGAACTGTATCGTTGATAAATGTTTGCTCAATCCGATGGTTTTTATATATCTTTCCACCTTTAGCATGGCAAAGGTTTGGAACACAGTCGAGATTGTCATCACCAGAGTCAAGAGCCTCAAGAAGACGTGCAAGCGGCTCTTCGCCGTCATACATCATTATCGAATCAATGTATTCAAAAAAGGGATGCCATTCTTTCATGCAGTCATCTGCTAAACGAGTAATGTAATTGCCGCCCAATGAGACGTGTTTAACAGATGGACATTCTTCTTTAATCAGTTTCGCTAACGTAACTGCAGAAATCAATTGGAAACAGCCGCTCACCGAAATCCCAATAAACTCGATTTTTTCCCTCTGAATACGCTTAAGAAAGGCAATTTCATAGAAGGAAATAAACGGATTATGCAAGGTATCCGCAAGCGATTTCATTATTTCTGGTGTCGAATAATAATCATAGGGCAGATCTATGGAGTTGAACGTGTATTTAACTCCATATGAGACGTGATTTATGATATAGAGTGCATTTCTAAAAATGTTTTCAGCATATTGTCTTTCTTTTAGATTAAAGTATCTCTTCGATCTGAAAATATCTTTTGCCTCGTCAACATTAAGTGCTGACTTTTGTATCAACTCGATTGTTAATTGAACATTCGAACTAAACGAATCCTTTGATTCCCGATACCTTTTACAGCACTCTTCGACATGTCTATAAGATAGGAGGTCATCGTAAAATTCCACGTTTAAGTCAACGATGTCAACTTTATATTGTTCAACCTCTTGAAGATATGACTTCAAAACAGGCAAGGCAAGATACGGCCCCACTGGACTCCATCCTGGGGAAATACTAAAAGCGTTTTAGGCATATCAACGTCACATCTTTCGCAAATAATTCAATTGAAACACAACTACCATCATAATTGAAAATACACCAAGTCCTGTAACGAGAATTGAGAACATCGCGATGCTCGTGAACAGCGAAACAAGGAGTGTTGAAATAACAACAGCAACCGATTGCAAAGACTCCCTAATTGAAAACAGGCTTATCGATTCAGATTCGTCTCTCGCCAAATCCTGCAGCGATGTTATGAGAAGCACATCTTGAATGGCGTTTCCGGCACCGACGATAAAAAGGAAAATAAACGATATCCCAGACGCATAGCGATAGCCAAACGCCAGATACGCACCGAGCGCAAGATACGTCACAAAACAATATGATTTAACGCAATCGGAACCACTAATTAAACGACCATATATTGTATTTCCGAACAACAGTCCGATTGTAAGACTACTCTGAAGGAATCCGTATTGTATCGATGACGAGTCAAATTGCAATTGCGCAATAGCTGGCAAAAGAGAATTCAGAGAGCCGAATGCCACGCCACTAGAAATATCGATTAATAGGAAACCAATTGCCAAGTGCTTCGCGCTAAGATCACTAAATGCAGTCCTGTTTTTTTCATTTTTGCTTATCCCCTCTTTATCATTAACCTCGATAACCGACGGAACATCTCGCAGCAACCAGAACGACGCGGCAAAAGAAAGCGCGTCTAATGCAAGAACAGCCTCCGCCCCAAATTGAGCGACAACAAAACCGCCGGCAACTGGCCCCAGAACCATCATCAAATTCTGCAGAAACCCAAACGAATTATTAATTACGTCGCGATTGATACTATTCGTATTGGCTCTTAACAACGAGTAAAAGCAGGGCATTTCAACCGTTCGGCAAAGCGATACCGCGCACGTAATAGCAAACATACTCCATTTACTATCAACAAAAATATAGCAAACGAATAATCCCGCGCGAATTAAGTCTGCCAATCTCATGGCCTGCAGTGTCCCGATACCCATCTTCTGAGGCAGCTGCGCGAGCGCAACTGAAAACAGAGAGGGGGCAAATCTGCAGCAGACCATCAAAGCAGTTGCAGAAACATCGTGAGTTACCTCGTAAATCAGCATTGGCAAAGCAATATTCGCACACCAATTGCCTATTTCGCTTATCCCTCTAGCAATATATAGGACCCGAACCGGACGGCTAGCTCTCAATACCGTGAACATCACGATTAACCTCGTATTTCAGGCCTCGCTCATCCCTTAATAGGAATCCATAATCAACTAAGTACCGCCTCAACACGGCATAATCAGGATAGAGCTGTGACAGCACACGATTAACCTGAAGCTCCGTATAACTTGTATTTAATTCAAAGAAAGAGCCGGCCCAAAGCAGCATGATTCTTTTATAGCTTTCCTTTTTTGGAATTGAAACCAGCTCGCCATTCTTGAGAAATCGTTTTTTAAAGTCTATTAGCTCATCCATTCACATCCTCCATTTCATACGCATCTAATACTAAAAATGCATACGCTTTAGGTCATCGCATTCGGCTTCTATATTCGAACTAAACTCGAACTAATCTAAATGATTTGCTCAAACACTCTTCGAAAGCTCGTTTTTCACTCTGAGTAAAACGCCCTTCCCAGTCAGTCCACGAACAGGAAGGCAACTCACAGCGAGCGGAGTCGAAGCCCTCTGCCGTCGGTCGTTCAAAATGCACGACAACCTTTTCGATATCCCCATCTGTAATCAGGTCAGAATGAACGACCTCGGTACCGTCTTCGAATGTCATATACGGGTACATCACGTAAACCACCTCGCAATCGTAAATCCAGTTTAGCATCAAGCTATTGCACCAAAGACAGCAAGCCGCCTTGATGAGTTGATGGTATCTGTTAAATGTCACGTACGATTCACATCTGGTGGGTACCCTGATGGCTACACGAAACGAAGCAGATTTACACCGGGAGGACCCCGTATGACAACCAAGTACACCGACGCGCCGCGCACGCGCGTCATGACGCCAGCATCGCTCAACAACGGCGTGCACGAGAACCATTCCATCGGACAGACCATGGCCATCGCGCCCAAAAAGGGCCTGTTTGACGACATTTCCATTCCCCAGATCATCGCCGGCGCCGCAGCTGCCGCCACGAGCGTCGCACTTGCCTCCAAGATTGGTATCGCTGGTTCAGTAATTGGCGCCGCCGTGAGCTCGGTCATCACCGTTGTGTCATCGCAGGTCTACCGCCACTTTATCTCTGCCAGCGCCGAAGCCATCAAAGGTACGCACGCCGCCGTCGACTACCCCGCCGGCGCCTACGAGCCCGTTGAGTTTAATGCCGAGGAGCACCTGGGCGGCGCCGCGACTACGCAGGAGATGCGCCAGATTGCGGGGCGCGCGACCACGGCGCGCGTTGCTCCCGACAGCCTGCGCGCCAAGGCGGCGGCAGAGCGCAGTCAGACGCAAAAGAAGGTCACCGCCTTCTCGATCGCCATCGCCATCGCCGCGGTCACCGCCTGCGCCGGCGCCATCCTTATCACCACCGCCGGTGAGGGTCTGGGCGAGCGCCCCGAGCCAATCCTTTCGTCGCGCACGACCGAGAGCGATGCAAATGGCAACACCCAGTCGCAAGATCAGCAGACACAGGCGGACGGCACGCAAGACAGTTCCACCTCTGCCGATTCGTCTTCGAACACCCAAAACCAATCGCAGGGCACCGATTCCTCTACGGCCAACAGTAGCACGCCGTCCGGCACGACCGACTCAAGTCAAACGACTGACGGTTCGCAGCCGAGCACGGGCGGCCAGACGAGTGACACCACGTCGGGAACGGGCACAGCAGACAGCAGCAACACCAACGGCTCGAACAGCTCGAGCGGAACTGCGTCCGGCACGGCATCTGACAACTCGAGCCAAGGCACGGCATCGGGCAACTAAGCACATTTGCCTCTCATAGATAACCGACCTGTATAACGGGCGCGAATCGAAAGCGGTTCGCGCCCGTTTGCCTTGGGCGCCGCCATGGCGAACGCCATGCGATGGTAAGATGCTTTACATGTGTAAAGAGGAGATTTGCCATGAGCAAGACAATAGTTAGGCCCACGCTTTCGCTGGGCAACCACATCTATCTGTATCGCCTGCTGCGCGACGCAATCGGATGCGGCAAGCAAACGTTTATGACGCAGGTCGAGGAGGCGCTCGCCGCCGGCGACATGGCCGCTTATGACCTGGGCTTCGAGTCCACGCGCGAGCTGCTCGAGGAGCTCGACGACTGCATTAAGCTGACCGTCTTTAAGGGCGGTCGCCTGTATGCCGCCGTCATCGCCAACGAGGCTTGTCCTCGCCCTTGCCAAGGGCGAGGACAAGCCCAAGGCTGCCAAGGGCGCCAAGCAGTCCTACAAAAAGAAGAAACGCGGTGAGAAGGGCCTCAAGGCCGTGCGCCCCAAGCACGTTAAGCGCACCGAGCCAGAAACCATGGTTGAAGCCGCGCCGGAACCCGAGCTCGAGACAGAGATCGAAGTCGCTATTGAGGTAACGGCAGAAGCCGAAACCGAAATCGCCGCCACGACCAATCCCAAAGTCATATCCGAGCAGGAAGCCACTGTGGAGCTCAATGAAGCGCCCAAGTCGACAACCAAAGAAGCTGCTGACCAACCCGAGACGCCTGCGTTCCAAAACAGCGATGTCTTTGGCAACGAGGCCGAGGACGATCAGTCCGACGAGCCCGCAGATCAAGACGCTACCGAGTCGGCGCCGGAGCCCGAGACGCCGCAGCCCGCCATCTCGCTCACGGTCGTCTATGACCCCGAGAACGCCAACGCCGGCATCACCACCATGGCATCCACGCCCATCGAGGTAAAGCCGAGCGTCGAGAATCAGAGCGCTCCGCAAGTCGAGCTCGACACCGCGACCGCAGACGCACCCGCTATCGTCGAGACTGCAGATTCCGCGGCGATGCCGAAAGTGGGCATCGAATCAGTGCTCGGCACCGAACCCATGCCCGTCGTCGAGGTGACGCCCGTCAATGAGCAGGCCTTCGCACCGGCGATGGTACCGATCCCCGCACCCGTAGCGCCCGCCATCCCCGAGGACTTCCCCGTCGATTTCGCAACCGAGGTCTTCTGCCCCGGCCCGTTGCTACACCAGCTGTCGACCTATCTCCCCTACGGCGCCGACACGCTCGGCATCATCGGCGAGTACTACTGGATCGCCCGCGAGCGCGGTACCATCGAGGCCGCGCGAAACCGCGCAAGCTTCCCCCTGCACTATACGCAGGCCGGCGAGCGCCACGAAGTCACCGTGCGCATCCGCCGCAACACCACCGGTGGCCTCGGATCCACCTGGGCCATCGATAAAGTCGAAGAACCCGAGCAGTAACGACAAACGGCTCAAATCCAAATCAGGATTTGAGCCGTTTTATTTGTTGATGTTGCGTAACCAACAGCGAGCGGGCCGCAAGTGCCCCAGGTTGCCGTGAAAGAGGAGCGACGCGTACTTCGGTACGCGAGCGACGGTTTGAACGGCAAGATGGGGTGCTTGCGGCCTGCGCAGCGTCGAGCAGTTACGCGGTTTGGTAAAACCGCGTAACAAATTAGTCACGCGTCAGCTTGCGGTGAATACGATGCGGCTGGGCTGCGTCCTCGCCCAGGCGCTCGATACGGTTGGCCTGATAGGCCTCAAAGTTGCCCTCAAACCAATACCAGTTGCCCGGATTCTCGTCGGTGCCCTCCCACGCCAGAATGTGCGTGGCGACGCGGTCCAGGAACATACGGTCGTGGCTAATAACCACCGAGCAGCCCGGGAACTCGAGCAGCGCCGCTTCGAGTGAGGACAGCGTCTCGACGTCGAGATCGTTCGTGGGCTCGTCGAGGAGTAGCAGGTTGCCGCCCTGCTTGAGCGTGAGCGCCAGGTTCAGACGATTGCGCTCACCACCGGAGAGTACACCAGCGCGCTTCTGCTGGTCCTGGCCCTTAAAGCCAAAGCTCGCCACGTACGCGCGGCTGGGGACCTCGGTCTCGCCGACCATCATGTGGTCCAGGCCATCCGAGACGACCTCCCACAGGTTCTTGTCGGGATCGATGCCAGAACGGTTCTGATCGACATAGGAGATCTTGACGGTCTCGCCCACCTCGAGCTCACCCGAAGTCAGCGGCTCCAGACCCACGATGGTCTTGAAGAGCGTAGTCTTGCCCACACCGTTGGGGCCGATGACGCCCACGATGCCGTTACGCGGCAGGGTGAACGATAGGTCGTCGATGAGCACGCGACCGTCAAACTCCTTGTGCAGGTGATGAGCCTCAAGCACCTTGTTGCCCAGACGCGGACCCACAGGGATGCGAATGTCAGTCCCGTCGAGCTTCTGGCTT
>URYW01000033.1 GCA_900552145.1 uncultured Collinsella sp.
CGATGGGCAAAGGGTGCATTTTCTCGGCCATCCCGGTCGCGATCTTTCAGGGGCTGGTGACGCTCTTCGCCCGCTTCCTGCAGCCCATCATGACCGCGCAGGCCACGAGCAGCCTCGCGCTCACCGGCTCGATCCTGGTCTTCTGCGTCGGCGTCAACCTCATCCGTCCTCAGACCTTCCGCACGGCCAATATGCTCCCCTCCGTCGTCATCGCCGTCATCTACGCCCTCCTGTTCTAAATCTATCAACGCAGCGGCATCCCGAACACCTGTTTGATGCTGTGCTATGATATGAGGTCACCGAAGCTGCGTTAGGAGAGGAGAAGCGGTGGCCGACCAGGACATCAAGATGCTCATCGAGCGCATTATGGCCGAGGCCCGGACCCATCAGTCCGCCCGCTTCTCAAACGAAATCTACGCAGACGAGCCGATTCTCAAAACCGGCCGACAGATGCAGAATTTCCTTCCCGACCAGTACCGCAAGATGCGCGAGATATCGCGCTGGCAGGATGACCCCAAAGGCGGCGCGGGTCGCTGGCTTTCGGAAGCCGAGCTTTTTTACCGCCAAGGCCTGCTGATGGCCGACTTTGAGGACGACTGCCCCTACAACGGCACCTTTAAGTCGTACTTTCCCACCTACAATGCCATGAGCGACCGGCAGTTGCGCGGCTACTTTACCTGGCGTGCCCAAGTGCGCCGCGGAACCGTCGAGGAAACGTCTACATCCTTTGCCTTTCTGTATCTCTATGAGCTGATTTGCGGCATTGGCGTAGATAATCCGCTCGAGGGTTTTAACAAGATCAAGGCCTTTTGGGATGCCTACCGCGCCTTTGAGCCCGGCATCGACCGGTTTGCGCGCGTGTGGCTGCAGGATTACGCCGTGTTCCACGCGCTCGACCCCAAGCTGCTTCGTGACTCTAAAACCGTCATGTTCGATAATGCCCTTATCGAGCTGCGGCACGCGGCACGAGACCTTGTGCCAGCGCCGGCACCGTCCGGCCAGACCCCTAAGCGTCGCAAAACCTCCGAGCCCACGCTCCCCCTTCCGCCCGATGAGGTGCGCGAGGAGCGACTCATGGCCGCCATCAACGCCCTCTCCACGTACAACCTAAGTAACTCGCGGCTCGACCGCAGCCACCACCGCGATCTGCGCCACGTGGCGTGCGCCGTGTATGTCCGTATGGCGCGCTACTATGACACGCACCGAAAGACCGGCATCGTGGCGAGCTTATTTGGGGAGGAGACGGCCATGCCCTACACCATGTTTGCCTCGGCCGTATTCTTTGCGCCCGAGCGCCACGAGGACTGCGAATACCGCCTGGATCCCATCCATATCTACCGTTGCCAAAACGGCTTTTGGGAATGTATGCGTATCCACAGTAGTAGGCAAAAGAGCAGCAAGCTCGGTGAAATGATGCGCGCCTGCGACCAACGCCTGCGCCTGGCGCTGGACCCCGCCCATCCCCTTAAGGAAGAAAAGGTCCCCAAATATCTGGCCAAGATTATCGATGACGAGATTGTGGCATGGCTTTCATGGGATACCGCACACCAGCCCGTCAAGATCGATATCGATCTGAGTCAGCTGGGGCACATTCGGAGCGCCGCCGCGCAAACGCGTGAAGCGCTTTTGATCGATGAAGAGCGCGAGGACGGCGCACCTGTGGAAGCCGAGGCAGCGGACTCAGGGCAACCGGAAGCCGAGCCCGTAGCCGACGCGATTGTCGAGGCGATCGCGGCACCCATTCGGCAGGACGAGGCCGACGAGCCAACCATATCCACCGAACAGTTTGGTGTCGTGGCCCCGCTTCTCGCGCCGACGCCCGCGTTCGCAGCCGTTGCGCCCGCTGACGCCACGAACGAACTCACGCCTGCCGCAGACGCCTATCTCCGCGCGCTGCTCGAGCATAACGCAGTACAGGCGGAATCGGCGGTAGTGCAATCGGGGCAGAGCGAGGACATGCTCGTCGACAGCATCAACGAGTCACTCTTTGACCTGGTGGGAGACACCGTTATCGAATTCGGCGCGGCAGGACCGCAAATTATCGAGGATTACGAAGCAGACGTGAGAGGATACCTAGACCATGAGTGATACCACATCCGCAGCGCCCCGCGTACCCAAACGCGTCGCTGCCGTTATCCTAAACTCGCTCAAGGGCGGCGTGGTCCCGCGCATCGGCCTTCCTTACATCACCGTAGGGCGCGAGGTCGAGATTCGCGCCCTGCTCACCGATCTGAGTCTCATCTCCGACGGTGGCGCGAGCTTCCGCTTTCTGGTCGGTCGTTACGGCGCCGGCAAGAGCTTTTTGCTCCAGACCATCCGCACGCACGCCATGGGTGAGGGATTCGTCGTCGCCGATGCCGACCTATCCCCTGAACGCCGCCTGCAGGGCGGCCAGGGACAGGGCCTTGCCACCTACCGTGAGCTCATCCGCAATACATCGACCAAGACGCGCCCCGAGGGCGGCGCGCTCAACCTGATTCTCGATCGCTGGGTCGCCTCGTGCGCGGACGCCGATGAGTCGGCTATCAATGCCCAACTCGCTCCGCTCGAGGAAATAGTCCACGGCTTCGACTTTGCCCGCATGCTCCGTCGCTATCGCGCGGCCGTTTCCGAGGGCGACGAGGAGACCATGAACCGCGTAACCAAGTGGATCCGAGGCGAGTACCGAACCAAGAGCGAGGCGCGCGCCGAGCTGGGCTCCTCGACCATCATCAGCGATGACGACTGGTACGACTACGTCAAACTCATCGCACGCTTTTTGGTCTGCAGCGGCTACAAGGGCATGCTGGTGCTCATCGACGAACTCGTAAACCTGTACAAGCTTCCCCACGCCATCACGCGCCAGTACAACTACGAGAAAATCCTCACCATGTACAACGACACGCTCCAGGGCAAGGCGCAGTACTTGGGCATGATCATGGGCGGCACGCCGACCTCCATCGAGGACCGCCGTCGCGGCGTATTCTCCTACGAGGCTCTGCGCAGCCGGCTCGCTCAGGGTCGCTTTGCACGCGAGGACCTTAAGGACATGCTCGCGCCCATCATCCGCTTGCAGCCGCTCACCTACGAGGAGCTACTGGTGCTGATCGAAAAACTCATGCAAATTCACGCCGGCTACTTTGGCTGGACGCCCACGCTTACCGAGAACGACTTGGTGGACTTCCTCAAGATTGAGTTTGGCCGCGTGGGAGCCGATACGCACCTGACGCCTCGCGAGGTAATTCGCGACTTTATCGAGCTGCTCGACATCCTATGCCAGAACCCCGATGCCAACGTTGCCGAGCTACTACAAAGCGTCGGCGGCGATAGCCTCACACCGGTCAGCGAATCGCCCGCATCACCCGATGACCGCAACTTCGCCGAATTCACCATCTAACCTGCCAAAAAGGGACAGGTTTATTTTGGCAGGTTTTATCTGGGCAAACGTCGAGGCAGTAATGCAGCAAGCCACTGCCCACCGCGTTGAGAGATTCGTTTTTGAAAGGAGGCCCCGTGAACGCCTTTGACCGCTACGCCCCGTTTATCCAAGACTTCATCTACTCCCACGATTGGGAGAGTCTGCGCTCTATCCAGGTTGCAGCGGCAGACGCCATCTTTAATACGCAGGACAATGTGCTCCTGACGGCATCCACGGCTTCCGGCAAAACCGAGGCAGCCTTCTTTCCCATCCTGACCGAGTTTTGGGAGAACCCGCCCGCAAGCGTTGGCGCCCTCTATATCGGCCCCCTCAAGGCACTCATCAATGATCAGTTCGTCCGCCTCAACGACCTATGCGAAGAGGCCGATATCCCTGTCTGGCACTGGCATGGCGATGTCTCGCAGTCGCACAAGGCTAAGCTCATCAAAAAACCGAGCGGTATCTTGCAGATTACGCCCGAGTCGCTCGAGGCGCTCCTGATCCATAAGCACATGGCAATCCCTCGTATGTTTTGCGACCTGCGCTATGTGGTTATCGACGAGGTTCATTCGCTCATGCGCGGCGACCGCGGCGGTCAGACGCTCTGCCTTATCGAGCGCCTCTCGCGCATGGCAGGCGTGCAGCCCCGCCGCATCGGCCTTTCTGCCACCATCGGCGACCCCGAGCGCACGGGCGCCTTTCTCTCACAGGGAACAGGACGCGATTGCATCATCCCCCGCTTTGAGGAACCGCGCCGCGTGTGGCGCATCTCCATGGAGCACTTCTACAACTCGGGTCCCCAGGCACAGCAGCGGGGATTCGAGAGCACGGGTCCTCAAGAGGCCGAAGTGCTTGCGTGCGAGCGCATCGAGGCGGCGGCATCCGCGGCACTGCCCGCCGGCGCCCAAGATATGCGTCACAGCGGACAGCTTGCACAGGAAGAACGCCGTCAACGTCGCGAGCAGGCGCGGGGCAAGGCCGCTCCCAAAGACCGCCGCACTTCCTCGGCCCCCGAGGGCGAAGTCGACATCCCACGAGCGGCCGAGCAGGCGCGTCTCAACCCCACCGACACGGCGCCCGACAACGCCGACCCCGGTATGGGCTATATCTTTGAGCATACGCGCGGCCGCAAGTGCCTGGTCTTTGCCAACTCGCGCGAGGAGGCAGAGGCCGTGTGTTCCATGCTGCGCAGCTACTGCGAAAGTCGACACGAGCCCGACCGCTTTCTAATCCATCACGGCAACCTTTCGGCATCGCTGCGCGAGACGGCCGAGGAGCTCATGCGCGATGAAGAACAGGCACAGACGACCGTCACCACCTCTACGCTGGAGCTCGGTATCGATATCGGCCGCCTGGAGCGTGCGTTTCAGATCGATGCGCCGTTTACCGTCAGCTCCTTTTTGCAGCGCATGGGGCGCACAGGCCGTCGCGACCTTCCACCCGAGATGTGGTTTGTCATGCGCGAGGAAGAACCCGAGCCGCGCACGATGATGCCCGAGACCATTCCTTGGAAACTCCTGCAGGGTATCGCGCTCGTACAACTCTATCGCGAAGAAAAGTGGGTCGAGCCGCCCGAGCTCGATCGACTCCCCTACAGCCTGCTCTATCACCAGACTATGTCGACCCTCGCCAGCACCGGCGAGCTCACGCCGGCCGAACTTGCCCAGCGCGTGCTCACGCTCAGCTATTTCCACCGTGTCTCGGCAGACGATTACCGTGTGCTGCTACGTCACCTCATTAAGATCGACCATATCCAGGTCACCGAAGGTGGCGGGCTCATCGTGGGTCTCGCGGGCGAGCGCATCATCAACAACTTTAAGTTCTACGCCGTGTTCCAGGAAAACGAGGAGTTTACCGTTCGCAGCGAGTCGGCCGAGTTGGGCACGATCGTCAATCCTCCACCGCCCGGTGAGCGCATCGCCATCGCAGGCCATTGCTGGATTGTTGAAGAAGTGGACTGGAAGCGCCATACCGTCTTTGCCACGCAGGTCAAAGGCCGGGTGCCGGCCTACTTTGGCGACTGCCCCGGCGACATTAACACGCATGTGCTCGAGCGCATGCGCCAAGCGCTCACTGAGCACGCGGCATATCCGTACCTTATGGGTAACGCACGGGCTCGCTTGGCGCAGGCTCGTCATACCGCCGAGATTTCGGGCGCGGGGACCAAGCCGCTCATCAACCTGGGTGGCGACACCTGGGTGCTCTTCCCCTGGTTGGGTAGCTACGCCTTCCTAGCACTCGAGCGCATGCTTAAAATCAAATGCGCCGCTGAGTTGGGCCTTCGCGGACTCGACCCGTCACGCCCGTACTTTATGCAGTTTAAGATGAAGGCCGACGAGGAGACGTTCTTTGAAGTGCTCGCCGCCGAAGCCGAGAAAGACTTCGACCCCATCGACCTCGTCTATCCCGGCGAGGTGCCTTACTTTGATCGGTACGACGAATTCGTTCCAGAAGAGCTCGTGCGCAAAGGCTTTGCCGAAGGCGTGCTCGACATCGAAGGCATGAAGCAGCGCGTTCTCGGCTGGCGCGACCACGCCTAAGACCAGTCTTTTTGGGACGGGGCTATTTTAGCTACTTTATGTCGTCCAACGATTTCGATGGACCGCAAATAAGATCAATCTTGTATGTAGTAGCCGTCAAAATGGCCCCTCCCCTGCAAAAACAGAAGGTAACTGGAAGAAGACCCCCCTGTCTTTACGGGCAAAAAAGGGGCAGAACGGTAAAGTACACTTGTCGCGTAATGTGCTTAATATTCAGGGATTAGATTTGCTAAGCAGGGCTGCAACCACCAATCGTTGCGATTTTATCGTTACAAGAAAATCCTAAATTCCTTCATGGCGCTAAAACCCGCAGAGTAAATTGCCAACTGCAGCACCCAAAAACTAAGATCTACCGCGTTCCACGACCTGAGTTTTCACCATATTGTGGATTGCATTAAGGGGATGTTTACCGCATCTACGTCCAGTGCAGACGTAGATGCGGTAAACCGCAATTATAAGTCACTAGTCTGGGGCAGAATTAAACGGTTCACCCCTGGTGAGATATAGCTATCTTCGCCCGAGACCATTACTATTCCGCCAGTATCGATAAAAAGCTAATGTTCCTCGGCATTAAGGCCCACCGATTCAAAGTAAACGCATACACCCGCAGCCATCAAGAAGGCTCGACGCTTCTGGCGGCTCGTCAATCGATACATCAATTCTTGAAGGCGTGTATTCCACCAATTTTTAATGAAACAACGGCGGTAATCGCTGTCGCGATTGCGCCAATAATACCGAGCGCCATCTGAATGGGGTATAACCCCAACACATGTCCAAATACGGAGAAAAACAATGCGGAAAAGAGGGCCCTTACCAGAGACGCGACGGAAAGGATCGTCGCGCGGAGATCGTCCGCTATCGCGTCTTGGATTAAGTTTTCCGAAGTGATGTACACCACTTCTGGGAGAAAGCAAAGCACCATGCTAAGGCCAAACAAGCACAGCGGATTTGAAGCGAACCACGGAAGAATCATGAAAAGGCCGGCCTCGATTAGCATCGAGCCGAGCATGGTGTTTCTTTTCCCGAAACGCGATGAGAAGAAATCTGCTGCAATGTAGGCCGTCGCATTTACTGCATAGGATGCACCGAAAAAGATTCCTATTATGGAGACGGGAGCATCAAATGCGTCGAATACCAACTGATTCAAGTTGTAATAACTCCCATAGAATCCATCGAGCATGCTCGTGCCGATTAGAAGAAGCAATACCGCAAAAGCGGATTCTCCAACACGCCAGGTTTCGCGTCTGAACATCTTGGCTGCGTCAAACCTTCCCTTTTCAGAGCTTTTAGAACGGGTCGCTTCCGTCCTCTCAATGGGATACAGAAGGAAAAGCTGCAGGAGATAGAAAACGGAGACACATACGTAGAGGGCGCTCCAAGATACTTGGGCAATGAAAGATCCGAGCACAATTGCCATTCCCGTAGCGATTGATTGTGCGGCAAGCAGCCGAGCATTGATGGTGAGGAAGCGCTCTCCTTGACCGGCATTCCGGGCAATTTCATATAAAAGTGCTTGTTCGGATCCCGATTGAAGGGAGTAAGCGAGTGCCTCAACAAGGGAAAGCACGACAAGAAAGGGACCTGAGAGCAGCAGCATGCCAGCCGTATGGAAGAAAAGGAGCAGCACGCCCGTTTGAATCGAAAACTTCTTTCCAAAGAAATCGCCTATCAGCCCTGTTGGCAGCTCGAGAACGACCGTTGCGATGTTAAACAGGGCTTGATAAAGCGCGATTTCCGTGACAGACATCCCTTTATTCGCAAGGAAAAGTAGAAATACCCCCCGATTTAAAACAAATCCCGCGAGAACGAAAAAGGCGGAATAGACGTGCAGTTGCGCAGTGGCATTCTTATTCATTTGACACTTCCATCAACCAATTATGTCAGGCCACTCGCTACTGACTCGAAGCCTGAAGTGTTCACAGTTGCTGTGGAGAGCGGTAAAGCTTTTGAACATGGTATCAATGGAATACATCCGAAGCGTTTTCGGCAGCATTATCGGCGAAGGCGGGATTAGCCTTTACACGGCGCTCACCCTCGATGTATTTGACGATTTGATCAATCGTCTGGTTGGCGTGGCTCTTGAGCTTGCGCTCATAGAAGAAGAGGCCGAGCTTGCCGCGCGTGCCAGACGTGTTGCCACCCACACCCTGAAAATCCTCGGTATAGGTGAGCTCGCAGGCACCATCGCCAGCAGGTACAGCCTCATAGCGCATGGTATTGATGCCCGCCGCATACTGAAAACGGACCTCATAGAGGCACGGGTAGTCAAAGTGCTTGATCTTAACCTTGATCGCCGTGCCCTTGGCCTTGCCTTTTGCGGACTGGGCGCGTTTCTCGTACTTATAGCCATTGAGCTTGTTGCGGCTGGGACGCTTGCCCGTGGCGTTCTCGATATCCTGCATGATGGACCCCGCCAGAGCGTCAAAAAGCTCCTCCGGCGTCACCTTAAGCGTTTTGGTGAGCTGCATGATGGCTCCTTATTCGTTTGAACCGTTCGAGCCATTGTACCGCCCCAGGCTCTCCCATGCGTTGCGGTGAAATACGGACTGTTTGGCAGCTTTTTTGGCCAAAACAGTCCGTATTCCACCGCAAGTTATCTGAGGGCTAGAGATTGTAGGTGACTACCTGAGGTTCGGCGGGTTCGACGAAGATGGTTGGATCCGGCTGCTCCACGCGGACGAACTTGACGGTCACGGCCTCAAAGCCCGCCTTGTGCAAAACATCAGCGTAGACGCGCGCCTGCAGGGCGTGCTTCTCCTGCAACTGTTCCGGCGTCTCGTCCGGTGTGCCGCCCGTCTTGTAGTCGATGACCAGCGCACGTGACGAATCCGCCGGGTTCGTCGCCAAAGCGTCGATGGCGCCTTCGGCATAAGCACCGTAGCGAGCGATGTCCTCGTCCTCGCAGCCCAGTGAAAAGAACGGCACCTCGGCGCGAATGCACGGCCACGCGAGCAGGTCGGCACGAACAGCCGACTTGAGCCAGCGGTTCAGGGCAACGTCGAAGCGTTCGCGCTGCTCCGGCGTCAGGCGCCACAGACGCGCCAGCGCATCGGCGCGCGCAGCGGGCAACGCGTCGGCACCCATCTCGATGAGCCACTGGCAGGCGGCGTGGAACGCCGAGCCCAGCGCCATGGGGTTGCCGGCGGGCTCAACGACGGCCACGTCCGCATCGGCCATCTCCGAGCCATCCGACTCTGCATCATCGCCAGCCTCGTCCATGGGCACGCGTGCCTCGGCGGCACGGTCCTCGGCCTCGGTATGCAGCGCCGCGGCAATTGACGAGTAGCTGTACGAATCGCGCGCCGGATACGGACAGATGCCCATGCGCACGCCCACCGCCTGGGGATACACGAGCTCAAACGCATCGGGCTCAGGGTCGGCAGGACCGGGAACGGCGGCGCGGGCATCTGCACCGGCGCCCTCCGGCTCCGCATCGCCACGGACAAGCCTGCCCTCGGCATCCAGTGAAGCGTTGGCCTCAAACGCCTGCTCGCCAAAGGTAAAATCCGCGAGCGAAATGAGCTCGTAGTCGCCCGGCTTGGAATTGTCGAACGTCAAACGGTCACTATCGAGCTGTGGCATGTCCAGAGCGTCGGTCGGCAAAATACGGCGCAGCACGTCGTAGGTCAGATCGGTCTCGACGTCGAAGGTCGGCGCCGTCACCTTGCCACGACTCACGCCGGCATCCATCGCCAAGATCACCAGCTCGCGCGCACGCGTCATGGCGACATAGAGCAAACGAGCCCGCTCTTCGAGCGAAAGCTGCAGGTCGTCGTTGCGCAGGCGAGCAAATGCCTCAGCGGGAGAACCCGTCGCGCAGACGTCCTCCATGAGCTCCGGCGGCAGCCATAGCGACGTGCCCTTGCCCTTAAACGCATGCTCAAACTGCTTTTTAACGTCGTCGCCCTTCACAAAGGTTCCGTCGGCGAGCTTAACGCCGTCGAAGCGTGCAGGCAGTGCCACAACCTGCGCCCCGCCCTCGACACGCCCCATCTGAGCCGCACCGGACGATTTGCGCACGCCAAAGCACTCGGCGACCGCCACGACCGGATATTCCAGGCCCTTGGATGCGTGCACCGTCATGATGCGCACCGCGCCGTCGCCCTCCTCGTTGAGGGCACCCGGGGCTTCCTTGCCCGCTAGGAAGCGATCGAAGGCAAGCGCGATGGAACGCGGCGAGTTGCCGAACTCGGCCTCCGCCTCGGCCACAGCGTCGAGCGCCTTGAGCACGTTGGCGGCAATGGCCTTGCCCTCGGGACCACGCTGTGCCAGACGCACAAACCAGCCGGAGGCGTTGACCACGTCGCGCGCGATGGCTGCGAACGAATCGCGGCCCACGCGACGAAGCGCATACCGCAGTACCTCGCGGGCGCGCGTCACGAGCGGCAGGTCTTGCAGGCCCGGCACATCGGAATCGCTCATGATGCCCACGTCGATATTCCTGCGCGAGGTCTCCCCCGTCTGCTCGTCGAGCTTGGTCGCCAGCGCTAGGAACTCCTGGGCGCCGAGCGCAAACATCGGCGAGGCCAGCAGCGGCATAAGGCCCTGCGCCGTATCGGCCGGATTGGCGAGCGCACAAACCAGGGCGCGCACCGTCTGCACCTCGGCGGCTTGGGCAAAGACCGAGCCGCCCGCGATGACGCAGTCGAGCCCCTGGTCGCGGAAGGCCTGTGCGTAGACGTCTGCGTTGGTCATGCGGCCCAGCAGCAGCACCATGCCGCCCTGGGGCTGGCCGGCATCGGCAAGCGCGCGGAATCGCTCCGCGATTGCACGGGCCTTGGCCTGTGTGCGCTCCTGCGTGCTGCCGCCGGCAACAAAGAGGGCCTGGCGACGCGAGGCATCTGCCACCAGCGTGTCCTTGCGGCCGTCGCTCGCCTCAAGATCCAAAAAGCCCTGCATCAGGCCGCCGTCATCGCCGTCGAAGACGCGTGCCACGTAACGCAGTACCTCGTCGTGACTGCGGAAGTTGCGCACGAGCTTGACGAGCTCGCCGGTGGGGACATCCAGCGTGGCAACCGTCTCGGACGCCGCCGTCGATCCCACTTTGCGCTCCTGGCGACGGAAGACCTCGACCTCGGCGCCGCGGAAACGATAGATCGACTGCTGTGCATCGCCCACGGTACACAGCGCGCGCTCCCCCGCACCCGTCAGGTAGCGGATCAGATCGACCTGCATCTGGTCGGTATCCTGGAACTCGTCGATCATGACCATCTTAAAGCGGCCCTCGTATGCCGCTCGGATGGCCGGGTAATCGCGCAGAGCCTCGTAGGCCATACGCAGCAGGTCGTTGTTGTCGAGGGCAGACTGGCCGGCCTTCAGCGCGCGATACTCAGCCTCTACAGAGCGGGCCAAGCCCACCAGCGCATCGAGCGCCGGACCACCGCAAGCCAGCACGATATTGATAAATGCATCGGCGGCCTCGGCCTTGAGCAGCTCGACCTGCTCCTTAGGAAATGCCTTGCTCGCCCGTGGCATGGTGCACGACATCATGAGTCGCGCCGCATCGGCCATGGTCTTGCCGCTCGCCTCGAACGCATCGATGGCGTCGAGTGCCACCTGTGCCTTCTCGGTCGCGGCCTTGCTCGCACCCAGTGCTGCGCGATATGCATCGGCAAGCGCCGAGGTGTCGGCCTGTCCGCGCGCCACATGCACGTCGTCCATGCCGCCCGGCAGCTGGCTCGAGAGCTCCAGCAGCTCGCGCACCAGACCCTTGATGGTGGTGCCGGCACCAAACGGCCCGCCCTCGCCCGCCATGGGATACCAGGCGTAAAGGGCCTTGAGCGAGGCGGCGAGCTCGGGGGCGGCATCGGGCGCCGTCGCGCGGGCCAGCACATGCTCAACAGCCTGGTCCATAAGCTCGTCGGTATCGGTGAGCACTGTGAACTCGGGATCGATGCCCAGCTCCAACGCGTGTGCGCGCAGGATACGCGAGCACATGCCGTGAATGGTCGAGATCCACGCGTCGTCGACAGTCAGTGCTTCCTCGTCCATGCCCTCGTCGATAAGCGCACGGCGCACGCGGTCGCGGATCTCGGCCGCGGCATCTTTGGTAAAGGTAATGGCGAGCACCTGGTCCAGATGCTCAACGAACGGACCGGATTCGGGCGAGAGCGCGTAGACGATGCGGCGCGTGAGGGTAAAGGTCTTGCCCGAACCGGCGCCCGCCGAGACAAACAGCGGACGGTCGAGCGTTTTGACAATCTGCAGCTGTTGCGGCATCAAAGTAGAAAGATCCATGGTCTACACGTCCCTCCTTACAAACGTTCCTTCTTGGTTATACGAGCAGCGCGCATGCGCGGCCTGAGCCAACGTCGGGTCGACGGCGGCAACGTTGCCTGCCTCGAGCTCGCGCAGGCGCTCGGCGATGCCGGCCTCCACGCGATCGAGCAGGGCGTCGAAGTCCATGCTGCCGCCCTCGCCCGGAAAGCCCTTCTTAAGGCCCGGGATGCGACCGTCGCCGCGCTCTTCCTCGAGCAGCTCGGCACTCGCGGCGCCTCGCAGCGCCGGCTTGCCGCCCTTGGTCGAAAAGTAGAGCGCCGCGCGGGTGTCCAAATCCAGCGCCCGGCGCATGGCCTGCGCGTAGATGAGCGTTTGGGTATGGGGCGGCAACCAGCGCGGATCGTCGATGGGCGCCGTACCCGATTCCTCGTCGCGTACCGTGGGGTCGGCGAGTTTAAACTCCTCAACGCCCGTGCGATGCTTGTAGTCGATCACCACGGCACGATTCTCGGCGTCCACGTCCACGCGGTCGATGCGCCCGCCAAGCGGCCAACCGGCATACTCGACCTTGAGCTCGTTGAAGGCGAACTCCAGGTAGCGCGGGGCAAAGGGGGCAAGTGCCTCGGACTCGTAGGCTAGCACGCCCTCCAACTGCGGCAAGAACTCGGCCACCTGGCGCTCCTCCACCGCAGAGAGTGGCACCAGCGGGCCCTCCGTGCCTCGCTTGCCGGCGTGCTCGGCCAACGTCTCGTCAAAGACCTCGCGCAGCAGTTCCTGAGCGCGCGGCAGATTCTCGGGCGTCACGCGCTCCATGCCCTCCTGGGGCAGGCGGGCATGCAGGTGCTCCAGCACGTCGTGGACAAAGTTGCCCTTCTCCATGTTGCCAACGCCCGCATCGATGGACTGGGGCTTCACGCGATACGACACGAACCAGCACAGCGGGCACGTCGAGTACGCCTCAATCTGCGAGGCGGACGTCAGGCGCGGCACGAGCGGCGCATTCTCGTCCTCGCCATCGCGGCGGCGCAGGACCAGGTACGGCACAGCCGCCTCGCTCAAATGCTGAGGAGCCTCGCACGCGACGCGCTTGCACTCGATGCCCTCGCCGGCCGCTGGATCAAAATCGGCGACGATACCGCCCTCTCCCACGCACGCAACCCTGGCGGCGCCAGCGGCCTCGGCATGCGCCCGCAATTCGGTCCACACGGCAGCCGGATAGCACTCGCGTGCCTGGCGATCGTGGGTCACGCGGGCGAGCACAACGGGGCCGCGCGCGGCCTGCATCGCGCGGCCAAAGCGCACGCGCAGCAGGGCCGCGGGCTCAAGCGTCACGCCGCTGCGCCCCAGCTTGGCCGTCAGCGTGGCCAGCGGTCCCTCCTCGTGTGAGAGCGGATAACTGTCCAGATCGACGTCGGCAAACAGCACGGCATCGTAGCTATCGGGGCGCAGGGCTGCCGCATCGGCAAGCGACGCAAAGCGCACCTGGGCGCGCGGCGCGCGGTCGACCTCGTAGGTCTCGTAATCGTATGCGGTGCTGCGCTTGTCCACCTTGGTGCGGACGTCGTCGAGCACGGGCACGGTCGCGGCCTGCGACACGTCGAGCGTACGGGCATCGTTCATAAGGATGTCGATGGCATGTCGCAGCAGGGCGGTCTCCGCCTGGCGACGAGCCTGACCGTCAAGGCCTCCAAGGGCGCGATCGGGCAACGCCTCGGCGACGGCGAGCATGGCCTTGAGCGCCGTCACGGGTTTGTCGCGCCACAGCGCTTGGAACACGTCCGAGACCACGCACGGCACGTTCTTAAACCAGTTCTCATCGCTCGCCGCCTTGCGCGTGCCCCTGACCTGGCCCTGCACGCTCTGCAGCAGGCTCTTGACGGCCGTGGTGGTCTTGCCGCGCGACAGGCGCATGTTCTTGTCGAAGGTGCGCGCGCTGGCGGCATCGGCACCCGAAAGCGGACTGTAAATCCAGTCGGTAAGCTCCGGCGCGGGCCACCACTCGGTCTTAGAGGCGGTGCCCTCATCGGCGGCCTTCATGCGCTCGATCAGATTGGCGAGCGCCGTGAACTGCCTGCCCGCGATGGATTGGGAAAACGCCGTGAACTCGGTTGTCTCGGCCGCAATATGACGCGCCGCCAAACGGGCAGCGAGTTCACCAAACAGCTGGGGCGCCCGGGCAGACACCATGAGCACACGCACGGGGTCCGCGGACGCCGTGACACCGCCGTCGACCGCGGCGTCCTCACACGTTTTTACCAGCCTATCGATTGCATCCACATAGGCGTGGGCGCGGGCGTGAGGGCCGGCAACCTCTACAAAGGCGGGCTGAGCGACGGACTTGGAGGCAGTCTGGGGCGTGGCGGCACCCTCCCCCAGCGGCGCAGCCTCAAACAGCACACCGCGGGCATCAAAGGCGGCAGCCAGATCCTCGCGCATTGCCGCCTGCTCGCGGGCAAGCAGCACAACGACCTCTCCCCCGTTGTTTGCCACGGCGGACAGCAACTCGAGCAGGCCGTGCATAAACGACGTGATACCGCGCACACATACCGCGCGGGCGCACGCCGGTAGGTTGTCGGCCAGCACCTCGGCCATAAGGTCAGCCGCCTCGCAGGGCTCGACCATGCCTCGACGGTCCAAGCCGCCCGCGTAGGCACTCAACAGCTCGAACACGCGAGCCTCGGCGTCGCTTTTGGGATCGGGCTGGCAAACGTCGCCGCAGCAACGCTCGGCACCCGTTCCCGCTACGCCCGGCAGCACATCGCGGGCCATGCGCGCGAGCATGCGCACCGTGCCTTGACTGCGCGAAAGCGGCTGCAGGCCGGCATCGTCGCGACGGGCGATCATGTCCGAGAACAGCATCTGGCGCTGCATGTTGTCGACGAAGCTGCGGCCATCGCCCATAAGCTCCCACAGCGAACGAAGCCACGATGCGGGGGTTTTGTAGTCAACGCCCAGCGAGGCGCCAGCAACCGCAGCATCGTGACGGCACAGGTCGAGCTCGGCAAACGAGGGCGCCAGCAAAACGGCACGTCCGTGGCAGTCAACAAGGTCGGCAAGCAGCGCCGACTCGGCATCGCTCAAATCCGTGCCGGCATTGGTGGTATAGATTCGAACAGGCATGGTCCTCCGCTCAAACTGTTCGCAATAATCAATGCATCCATCCTACCCGCCCATGCGGACAGATTTGCCCCACGCCAACAGATTTGATTCCTTGGGGACGGAGGAAAACGGATCACAGAGGGGGTTAGTCTAACCCGGTGATCCGTTTTCCTCCGTCCCCAAGGGATCAAAAAACCGCCCCCGAAGGGACGGTTCTGCGCAATTCGTTTTTGCCGCTGGCCTACTCGCCATCCTCCAGTTTGATGAGGATCTTGCGATAGCCACCGTACTCGCCATTAAGCGCCTTGGACACGCGGCTCACCGTGGTGGACGAAGCGCCGGTGCGGGCCTGAACCTCAACATAGGGCTCGCCCTCATCCAGATAGCGCGCGACCTGCAGGCGTTGCGATAAATCGCAAATCTCGCGCGGCGTGCAGATATCGGTTAAAAACGCCTGGATATCGTTCTCGTCGTCCAAAAGACTAAATGCGTGGACCAGCTGCTTGACATCAGGCTTGTCAAACATGTTCTCGATATTCATCGATCACCGCCAAACCCGCCAAAAGGCATCGAAGTTGATACTGACATCGGGCATCGTTCGCCCGTAAATATGCAATAAAACTATGCATGGGCCATTTGCCCGTAGCAGTGTAGCACACCACCAAACTAAAGTGACAAGACTCTCTGTCAGCGGCACGTTTTTCAGGACGAACGCCGTTTAGAAACCGAATGCGCACGTAAGCTCCACGAATATTTGAGACAATGGGCGCCCAAACACCGCGGCGCGCCCGCGCAACCATCCAAGTCGCCGCCGCAAGCCGCTTCACGCGACGCCAGCAACCCCGGCGCAAGAAAGGATTCACGCCATGCGCTTTATGCTTAACTGGCTCTTCACCTCGATCGCCATCGCGATCGCCACGTTCCTCGTCCCCGGCATCCAACCCTTCGGTTTTGCCGAGGCCTGGGTCTGCTTTGCCTTTGTGGGACTGTTCCTCAACATCGTCGATTCGTTCGTCAAACCGTTCCTCACGGTCATCTCACTGCCGCTCACGATCATTACGCTCGGCATTTTCCAGCTCGTGCTCAACAGCTTTATGCTGGAGCTCGCCAGCTACCTGTCGGTCAACCTGTTGGGCGTCGGCATCTCCATCGCCGGCTTTGGCTCGGCCTTTATGGGCAGCATCCTAGTGTCCATCATGCGCAGCATCCTCGATAGTCTTGCCGAGGACTAAAACGGCCATTCCGACCGTGTCCGTCTCAACAGCCCAAAACGAAGGCCGCCCATCGCAAAAATGGGCGGCCTTCTTATTTGTCAATCCTCAGAGGGCAAGAAAATCTACCATTTCCACCCCGTCCCCAAATGGCAGGTGGGCTAGATGACGTAGTCGTAGCCATGGTTGGGAGCGACAAGTTGATCGAGCGTCACGCCGTCGAGGTAGTCGTTGATGAGCTTGTCCAGGTTCTTCCACACGTCGAGCGTGGGGCACTCATCCGAGCGCGAGCAGCCCTTGCAGTCGCCATCCAGGCAGGCGACCGGCGCCAGACTGCCCTCGGTCAGGCGCAAGATCTCGCCCACCGTGTACTGCTCGGGCGGACGCGTGAGCACATAGCCGCCGCCCTTGCCACGCATGCCCGAAAGCATGTTGGCGCGCACGAGCGTAGCCAAGATGTTCTCGAGATATTTCTCGGAAATCCCCTGTCGCGCCGCGATCTCTTTGAGCGGGATGCGACCGGCCGCCTGGTGCTCGGCCAGATCGACCATAACGCGCAGGGCGTACCTGCCCTTAGTAGAAACCAACATATATAGTGCTGCCTTTCGGTCTTTTAGTCCGTTGAAATTCTAGCCGAAAAAATGGGTTTGAAAATACCCGTTCCGGTCAAGATGGTTAATCGACTCGTAATAATCTTCTATTTCCTATAGCATTACTAGGCTTTAGTGTCTACTATGCTTGCCAACAGCTAAACGAACAACCTATAAGGTTTATGGGTTTAGCTGCTACACGCACCGTGAAACCACACGGCAACCAGCAACTTGAACACTTTGGAGGTTCACCATGAGCAAGGTTTACACGTCCATCGATCAGCTTATCGGCCACACCCCGCTTCTGGAGCTCACCCACTTTGAGGCCGACGAGGACCTCAAGGCCCGCGTGCTCGTCAAACTGGAATACTTCAACCCAGCCGGATCCGTTAAAGACCGCGTCGCCAAGAACATGATTGACGAGGCCGAGAAGGCAGGCAAGCTCGTGCGCGGCGGCGACTATACCATCATCGAGCCCACGAGCGGCAACACCGGCGTCGGCATCGCCTCGGTGGCGGCCGCCCGCGGCTACAAGGTGATCATCACCATGCCCGAAACCATGTCCGTCGAGCGCCGCAAGCTTATGCAGGCATATGGCGCACAGCTCGTACTCACCGACGGTTCCAAGGGCATGAAGGGCGCTATCGCCAAGGCCGACGAGCTGGCCAAGGAGATCCCCGACAGCTTCGTGCCCGGCCAGTTCGTGATCCCCGCCAACCCCAAGGCCCATTTTGAGACCACCGGCCCGGAGATCTGGGCGGCTACGGACGGTCAGGTGGATGCGATCGTAGCCGGCGTAGGCACTGGCGGCCCCCTTACCGGCGTCGGGCAGATCCTGAACAGCAAAAATCCCGCTGTG
>URYW01000034.1 GCA_900552145.1 uncultured Collinsella sp.
GGTTGATAACCTGAATCCTCAGGTCCTCGCCACCGACTTCTTTCCAGTTGGTGATCTTGCCGGCGTAAATATCGCGGAGCTGCTCGGTCGAGAGGTTATCGACCGGGTTATCGTCGTTCACGATGACCGCGATACCGTCGTGGGCAATGACGATGGGAGTCAGGCCCAGATCCTGTTCGTCGGCATTGAGTCCACGGGAGGAGCTGGCGATATCGGCCGTGCCGGCGCTGACGGCCTCGATGCCAGCAGAAGAACCCAAACCGGAAACGAGCACGTCGATGCCGGTCTCCTCCTTAAAGCCCTCGGCCGCAATCTCGGCGATAGGAAGGCAGGTCGTGGAGCCAGCGACGGTAATGGAAGAGGTAGAAGATCCCGAAGAACAGGCGCACAGCGTAAGCGTAAGCACAGCGGCGCTCAGGACCGATACGATCTTTCTCATAGCATCACGCCGATCGCAGCATGGCGCCCACAGGTGCCGCCCTCGTTACGGTAGGAATAAAAGCGGTCGTTCTGACGCACGGTCGAAAGCTGGGTATCCACGATATTATCCGCGTCGACACCGACATCTACCAGCGCCTCGCGAATGGCAGCGGAAAGATCGAGCATGCGAGAGGTACTCGCATCGATGCAAGAGAACTCGGCGGCAAAGCGATCCATGAGTTCCTGGGATACCTCATATTCGTCACCCAAGATATGGGGGCCGATATAGGCGGAAACGCCGCTCGCATCGCAACCGGCAGCATCGCAAAGCGCCTGGCACGCCTTGGCGGAAATGCGTGCAATCGTGCCCTTCCAACCGGAGTGCACCACGGCAAATCCGCCAGGGGCCACCAGCACCACGGGAACGCAGTCGGCAAAGCAGAGCAGCACGGGTACGTTATGCGCCGTACAGACGATGGCATCGCAGCCCTCGGCAATCTGCTCGCGGACGTCCTCAAGGTCATCGGCGCCGTTCGAGGTCACCGCAACGATATGGTCACCATGGACCTGATTGGGAACGAGCAGGTTGTGCTCGCACTCGGCGGCACCCATAGCCTCGAGCGCGCGACGACGATTTTCTTGAACAGCAAAGGGATCATCGCCAACATGCGAGCCCAAGTTGAGTGAGGAGTACGCATCTTCGGAAACACCACCGGCGCGCTCGGTGAAGGCAAAGCGAACATCGGATGTCGCGCCTTCCACCAACGTAACTCCATCATGGTCGACACGCGAAACTTTGTCCGCACGTGCTGCCATACTAAAGCCTCCTAATAACACAAGTACCGCGGCATCGCCGCTACAGCCAGCGTTTATACGGCTGTCATACTTCTCTAAAAGGATACCTGCTGCGCTGGAGGCAATCGTAAAGGGAACGTAAAGAGATTGGAGGTTCTAGTTTACAAAGTCGAAATAAAAAGGGCGCGTCCATACGGACACGCCCCTGTGCACAACAATGCAAAGAACGACTTAGAAGCTGCCGCGCTTCAGGAAGTCGGGAAGCTCGAACTGATCGTTGCCGAAGTTAGGAAGCTCGGTGCCACCGACGTTGCGGGTCGGAGCGGCCTGAGCCGGGCTGGTGGCCGGAGCGGTGCGCTGCGGCGCAGCGGAGGCAGCGGCCTTGCTCTGAGACTGCTGAGCAGCAAAGAGCTCGTCCTGACGGTTGACGTTGGAGTCGGAGAAGCCCGTAGCGATGACGGTGATACGCACCTGATCGCCCAGGGACTCGTCGACAACGGTACCGAAGATGATGTTGGCCTCGGGGTCGACGGCGTTGGCGACAACGTCGGCGGCGTCGCTGATCTCCTGGATGCCCAGGTCCTTGGAACCGGCGATGGAGAGCAGCACGCGTGTGGCACCATCGATGGAGCTCTCGAGCAGCGGGCTGGAGATGGCCTGCTGGGCTGCGTCGACGGCACGGGTATCCCCAGAAGAGGTACCGATACCCATCATGGCGGTACCGGCCTGCTTCATGATGGTCTTAACATCGGCGAAGTCCAGGTTGATGATACCGGGGACGGTGATGAGGTCGGTGATGCCCTGGGTGCCCTGGGAAAGGACGCCATCAGCAATCGCGAAGGCCTCGAGCATGGTGGTCTTCTTCTCGGCGATGTCGAGCAGCTTATCGTTAGGGATGACAATCATGGTGTCGACGCAATCGGAGAGGGTCTTAATGCCCTCCTCGGCGCTCTTCTTGCGCTTGCGGCCCTCGAAGGTGAAGGGCTTGGTCACGACGGCGACGGTCAGTGCACCGACCTCGTTCATCGCGATATCGGCAACGATGGGAGCAGCGCCGGTACCGGTGCCACCGCCCTCGCCGCAGGTGATGAACACCATGTCGGCACCAGCAAGCGCCTCGGCAATGTCGTCGCGGGACTCATCGGCAGCCTTGCGGCCAACCTCGGGGTTGGCGCCGGCGCCCAGGCCGCGGGTAAGGTCGGTGCCGATGTGCACCTTGATATCGGCATCAGAGATCGCGAGTGCCTGAGCATCGGTGTTGATGGCAACAAACTCGACGCCGCGGATGCCCTCTTCGATCATTCGATTGACCGCGTTGGTACCGCCGCCGCCGACGCCGACCACCTTAATGACGGCAAGGTAGTTGTTGATCTCTGTCTCGTGCATGTCGGTCCTCCGAACAAAGGTTATAGCCATAGCATGGGTCGACCCCTGCGCACATTAACCTTCAGGTTGAAAGTAAATGCAAAGGTAAACCGTATTATGTTTGCACATTATGAACGTATCAGTCAAATAATTGACCGTGAAAACCAAACAAACCAGATAAACGGCGTGGTATGGCCCCTCAACAAAGTAACAACCAGCGCTACGAGGTCGGAGCATTCCTAAATGTGTAGTTGCCCGGAGAGCGCACATTGATATACGTTACGCCCTCTACCTGCGAAAGCAACTTGGTGACTACGCGTTCTTTCTTGGCGATATCGTTCGAATCGCCCAGCGACACCTCAATGCCGTTATTGAGGTTTGCCGAGATGGCTTCGACCGAAGGCGTGGAAATATCCTTGACTTGTCCCAAGAACTCGCTCGAAAAACCACGCACATAATCCAGGCCGGCCTTAACGGCTTTGGAGTTCACCGCCTGGCCGGAAACCGGAGCGACATCCGCCGAGACATCAGTCAACAGCACCGCGCCATAATGCTTAGCGAGCGCCAGCGCGGCATCGATTCCGGTCAAGGTATTTGAGCCCTGCCCTGTCGTGATGACGTTGCCCTGGTCGTCCACTTCGACCGACGTCGACAGTGGGGCGATCCAGGTGTCATCATCCCCGATGGCCCAGGCAAGGTCATCGGAGCTGATATAGGCAATTGCGATGACCTTGCGCTCCATAGGCGTAATGATGAGCGTATGCGGGAACTGACGCTGGACATCCACGCCCGAGACCCACGGGTTCTGCTTGAGATCCTCGGTAATCTGGTCGGGATCGACGTTAAAAAGCGACGTTCCCTCGGGCAAATCGATCAGCTGGATAGCATCGTGCTTCGTCACATGCTCGCTGCCTTGAATCTGAATATCAGTGGCGGTAAACAATCCAGAGTTAATCACCACGATGGCAACGACGACGAGCACGGCCAAGACGGCCAGAACGCCGCCCACGATTTTGCCTTTGCCTGTAACGACAGAAGCGGCGTCTGATGTTTTATTTACCATCGCCCCAAGTGAAGACAACGGGTTGACGCTTTTTTTACCCGAAGGCTTCTTGACGGTAACCGGGACCGATGTCAGCGAGCGCGGTTTCGATGCGCCCAGCGTGCGACCTGGACGCGGCGCTTTAGTTCCCGTCGAGGGCTTAGGAGTTGCCATGGGACGGGCAGGTTTGGCGCCCATAACAGGCTTTGACGTCACCGAGGGACGCGAGGACTTTTTTGCGGCCGGACGATTACCGAGCTGCGAGCCGACGACCGGACGACTGGTCTGTCGAGCATGCCCGACAGACTTAGAATGCGCGACGGTATTGCGTTGAGGTTTGGCAGGCGCGCCGGAACGCCCTCCGGCGCGGCGGAAGGTGGGTTTCGATGCTCTAGAAGCCGAGGAATTTAACTTCCGGTCTGAGCTCGATGCCATACGCCTCCCTCACCTTTCCGTGCACATGTCTGATAACCGCGGCAACGTCATCGGCCGAGGCAGTTCCGTTATTAACGATAAAATTAGCGTGAACGGGCGAAACTTCCGCGCCGCCAATTGAAAAACCCTTTAATCCACAATCCTCGATAAGCTTGCCCACACTCGCATCGGGCGGATTGCGAAAGACCGACCCGCAGGATGCGCGACCCATGGGCTGCGTACGCTTGCGCCTCGTCAGGTACCGCTCCATGCGCTCGCGAATGTCGGCCTTGGGCGCCGGTTTAAGCTTGAGCACGCACTCGAGGATGATCTCATTGCGGGGAAGGCTACATTCGCGGTAGCCCCAAGTGATCTCGGACCCCTCATAATGCTTGATACCGGATGCCGGGTCAAACGTTACGACATCCTCAACCAGCGAGCCAATCCACTCGGTCCGTGTGCCGGCATTCATAGATATCGCACCGCCGACCGAACCAGGGATGCCAACGGCAAACTCAAGGCCCGAGAGGCTACGCGACAGGGCATCGTTGACCAGGCGCGCAAACATCACGCCCGCACCGACCGTCAGCGTACAACCGTCATCGGCAACAACCGTGCGCTGAAACTCACGTCCGAGCGAAATGCCGGCACCGCGATAACCGCCATCGGCAACCAGCAGATTGGAGCCCTTGCCGATGATGCCCCACGGCACCTGCTCGCGATCGAGCACCGCCACGGCGCGGCGGAGGGCATGATAGCTATGACACGTTACAAAGAGGTCGGCCTTGCCGCCGATACGATAGCTCGTATGACGCGCAAGGCGCTCGTCCTCGATCACATCCGTGTCGATCATGCCCGAAAGCGCCATGACGGCGTTAAACAGACCCATTAGACTTAAGCGTCTTTCTTGGCAGTCAGATACTCGATAAACTCGGGGCCGACGGTCGTAACGTCACCGGCACCCATAGTGAGCAGCAGGTCGCCCTCGCCCACCATCTGCTCGAGCTCCTGATTGAGCTCAAGACGGCTGGAGCAGTACACGACCTCCTTGCCAGGATGCTTGGCGCGCACGGTATCGGCGAGCATCTTAGAGGTGACACCCGGAATGGGCATCTCGCCAGCCGAGAACACATCAATCAGCAGCAGTTTATCGGCATTGGCAAATGCATCGGCAAAGTCGTCGCACAGGGCCTGCAGGCGCGAATAGCGGTGCGGCTGGAACACGACGTCGACGTGCTTGTAGCCCAGCGACGAAGCGGCAGCAAGCGTCGCCTTGATCTCGGTGGGGTGATGGCCGTAATCATCGACCACGGTGATGCCATCGATATCGCCCACGTGGGTAAAGCGACGGCGGACGCCCTCAAAGCTCGAGAGCGCCTTGGCGGCGGCGTCGATGTCAAGGCCCAGGACATGGGCGACGGTGAGCACCGCCGTGGCGTTGAGCATGTTGTGGCGACCGGGATTGCTCTTGATCTCCACAGCGTGCTCAGTGCCGTCCTCAAAGCGAACGATAAAGTCGCTCTGGATGCCCTTGACATCCGGGTGCATGCAGACGATGTCGTTGCTCTCGGCAAAGCCGTAGGAAAGCACGTGACGACCCGTCGACTTGGCGAGCTCGACCAGATGCGGGTCCTCACCGCAGACGATGACGGTGCCGTCCTCGCCCACCAGGCTCATGAATTTGGCGAAAGTTGCCTCGATCTCCTCGATACCCGAGTAGTGATCGAGGTGGTCGGCCTCGACGTTGGTCACGATGACCACGTTGGGGTTCAGGAACAGGAAGGAGCTGTCGGACTCGTCGGCCTCGGCGACAAAGTAGTCGCCCGAGCCGTTCTTGCCGTTCGTGTCATAGCCCTCGACGATGCCACCGATCAAGAAGCTCGGATCTAGACCTATGCGGTCGAGCATGGTGGCGCACATCGAAGAAGTGGTGGTCTTGCCATGCGTGCCGGCAACAGCGACGGTGGTGTAGCCGTGGCCCAAAGCAGAGAGCATCTTGGCACGGGGCCACACGGGAATACCAAGCTCGCGAGCGCGCACGAGTTCAGGGTTGGACTCCGGAATAGCGGTGGAGACAACAACCACGTCGGGCTTGACCTCGTCGATCGTGGCGGCCTCATGGCCCACATGCACCTTCACACCAGCGCGGGTAAGCTGGCGGATATAACGTGACGTCTTAAGGTCGGAGCCGGTAACGGCATAACCGCGCTCGTGAAGAACGAGGGCGATGCCGCTCATGCCGGCGCCGCCGATACCGATAAAGTGGGCGCTCTTAAACTCGGGCGCGGAGGTTGCAGTCTGGGAATCAGCCATGTGCTCGTGTACTCCTTGCGTAAACACTGCCTGTAACCCGTTAACTGTACCGCACCTACCGCATCAGCGCGAGGGCGACCGACGATATCCCGTCTAACTAACGCAAACCCTCTACCGCATCGGCCAGAAGAGCGGCGGCCCTATCCTGAGCCAGACCACGCGCCGCCTGACGCATGGCGTCGCGCGCCGCCGCGTCATCGACCAGGTGCAGCAGTTCATCGGCAAAGGCAGAACCGTCGATATCGGCATCGGCGCAGAGCACACCGGCCCCGGCGTCGACCAGATAACGGGCATTGGTGGTTTGGTGGTCGGCCGTCGCATGCGGATACGGCACGAGCACCGAGGGCACGGCGAGCGCAGCAATCTCGGCCACGCTCGATGCACCCGAACGCGAGAGCACCAAATCGGCAGCAGCCAGCATATCGCCCATGTTGTCGATGTAAGGCTGGACGCGGTAACGCTTCGCCTCCTCGGGCGTCAGCGCCAAAGCGCGCTCGGTCTCCTCAAAGCCGTCGGCACCCGTCGAATGCAACACATAGAGGTTCTTGCGCGAAAGCAGCTCGTTTTTGAGCGAAGCCACGCGCTCGTTGAGGTGCTGGGCGCCAAGTGAACCGCCAAAGACGAGCAACAGCGTAGCGTCCTCGGGAACGCCAAGTGCCTTGCGGCCGCGAGCGCGATCGCCCTCGATTACCGAGCGACGTACGGGGTTGCCGGTCATGAGCACGTGGCCAGGGTCACCTTCGCGCTCAAAGACCGAACGCGCTGCCGGCACCGAGATGCACACGCGGGCGGCGTGGGAGTTCATCATCTTGTTGGCCAGGCCCGGAACAGAGTTCTGCTCATGCAGCAGATACGGAACGCCCGCGCCCTTGCACCACCCCAGCAGCGGAACCTCGACATAGGCACCAAAACCAATGGCGGCATCGGGCTTGCCGACCTTTGAGAAATGACTGGCGAGCGCACGTTTGGCCTTGTTGACACGCCACAGCGAGGTCAGCGCCGTCCAAGGACGGGAGCGGTCGAAGCCCGTGACCGTAATGGGCACAAAATCAAACCCAGCCTCGGGGACCAGACGACCCTCGAGCTTGCGCGACTGACCCACGAACACAACGTGGTGGCCACGGTCACGCAGTTCTTCGGCCAAGGCGAGCGCGGGGTTGATGTGTCCTGCCGTGCCGCCGGCTGCAATAGCAACGGTCATTTTATCGGTCATGGTAGTCCCTTCGTACACGCGGTCCCTGGTCGTCGGTACGCAGACGCGCCGACGGGTCCGAGTTCAAATCGATTCGATTATATCCGCCGCCCGCGTTGCGAGGGCTGGGGCGCTGCGGACGACCTTGCGGAGCCATTCGCGGGCGTGGACGAGCTGCCGGCTCGGATGCAGAACCATCCAGAACGGTAAAGCCGCTACGCGAAGGTCGTTCACCGCGCACATGGGCTACGCCGGCGGTACTCTCATCCATAACGGCAAAGCTCTCGCGGCGACGGTCGTACTCATCGCGACGGGCGCTCTCGTACGAAACGCGCAGGATCAGACCGGCGAGCATAAGCGACACAATAATCGACGAACCGCCGTAGCTAATAAACGGCAACGGTTTGCCCGTCATGGGAAACACGTTGAGGATGCCCAACGCGTTAATCAAAAACTGCACCGCGAGAATGACCGCGGAGCCAGACGCCATAAGCGCGCCCCGACGATCGGTCGCCTGCTCGGCAATGCGAAACGCCGAATAGATCAGCATCGCAAACACCAAGAAGAACAGCACGGTTCCGACAAAACCGACTTCCTCGCCAATGATGGCCAGGATGTAGTCATTGTGCGCCTCGGGCAGATACGAGTACTTCATGGTTGAGTTGCCGATGCCACGGCCGAACAGACCGCCCGAGGCAAAGGCCATGATGGCAAGCGTGGCCTGATAGCCGTCACCATACTCGTCGGCCCAAGGGTTCAAGGCAACCTGAATACGCACCATACGGTACGGCTCTGCAACAAGCGCAATCACGATCACGAGAATGCCGAAGATTAGCACGCCGATGATAAATCTGGGGTCGAGACCCGCAAACAACGCCATGCACATGAGGGTCAACAGGATGATCAGGACAGTACCGAAATCGGGCTGGATAAAGATCAGAAAGAGCGAAATGCCCAAGTAGATGCCCATCTTGCGAAGGAAATCGTTGATGTTGCCACCGGGCGAAAAGAAACGATCAAGCATGATGGCCGAATACGCAATGGCAAATGGCTTTAAAAACTCGGAAGGCTGGAACTGAATACCGGCGATGTTGAGCCAGCGCGTGGCGCCACGGCTGCCGCTGCCCACCAAGAACACCAGAAGCAGTAGCCCCATCATGCCGATGAGGAAGATCCTGAGCACGTCTTCCCCAAACCAACTGTCCGGCAAGATGCGCACGATGGCAACCATAGCCAGCACGCCAACTCCGGCAAACGCGGCTTGTCGAAACAGAAAAAACGTCGCCGAGCCATTCTCGTGCAGCGCCTCGACCGAAGACGCCGAGTACACCATCAGCAGGCCAAAGCACACCAAGGTAAACAGGCAGGCCATGAATATCAAACGGGGGCGCATGATACGGGCGGGAACGCCGGCAATATAGCGTTCGCTAAACGTCTGCCCGCCGCGACCGGAACGCGGTGTGCTGCGCCGCGAGGAAGCACGGTCCGAGTCGGGCCTCCTCATACCTTGTCGGGGGCTCTCCTCTCTCACCGGCAACCCCTATTCCATTTGCGATTTCGCCGCAGCGGCAAGCTGGGCCACATAGTCCTTAAACACGCGGCCGCGCTCCTCATAGCCCGAGAACTCATCGAACGAAGAGCAGGCAGGAGAAAGTAAGATCACGTCGCCACGGCTCGACAGCGAACGGGCGACGTCCACGGCGTCGCGCAGGTCATCCGCCTGGGCGATATCCACATCGCCATCGACATCGGCCTCGTCCATAGCGGCAGTGAAGCGCTCGCGCGCATCGCCAAAGCAGACGACCGAGCGTACGTTATCCATAACAACGCGCGCGAAGTCCGTGAGCGGCGTGCCCTTATCGTGGCCGCCGAGCAGCAAGATCACGTCGTCATCGGGAAATGCCGTCAGCGCCTTCTCGACCGCATCGGTGTTGGTCGCCTTGGAATCGTTGACGTAGCGCACGCCGTCAATCTCGCCACACGGCTCCACGCGGTGCTCGAGCGGCTGGAACGAAGCCAGACCGCGGCAGACACCATCGACATCGGCACCGACTGCCAGGGCAGCCGTGGCAGCGCACAGGGCATTGATAACATTGTGATGGCCCGAGATCTTGAGCTCGGATGTAGTGATGAGCGGGGTCTCGACGCCCTTCAGGCGCACGATCATCTTGCCATCGCGTACAAATGCGGCATCCTCGCCCTCAGGCTCGTCAAAGGCAACCTTGCAGATGCGACGACCCGGCGTGTAGATGTACTCATCGAACTCGTGAATGCCGGCGTCTTCGACGTCGACAACCGCCAGATCGTCATCGACCATATTGTCAAACAGTTTGATCTTGGCAAGCGCATAGTTCTTATGGCTCTTATGCCAGCCCAAGTGGTCGGGAGTGATGTTGAGCAGCACCGCCACGCGGGGGTGGAGCTCGGTGGTCGTAGCAATCTGATAGCTCGAGAGCTCAGCCACAAACCACTCGTTGTGGGCTCGGCCGTCAATCTCGTTGACCGGCGGCTCGCCGATGTTGCCGACAGCTACGCTGGCCTCACCGGCAGCCTTGAGCAGATAATCAGTCAACGACGTGGTGGTCGTCTTGCCGTTGGTACCCGTGATGGCAATCCAGTTATCGGGCGACAGGCGATAGGCAAACTCGGGCTCACCCATAATCTGAGCGGCATGCTCGCGCCCGGCCTTAAAGAAGCCCGAGAACTCCGAGATGCCCGGGCACGTCACGCATACGTCATAGGCACCCTCGACCTGTTCGGTCCCATAGACAAACGACGCACCAGCAGCCTCGAGCGCACGCGTGGCGTCATTGGGCTCAGAGGTGCCGCCGCCATACACGGTAACGGCGCTTACGCGCTCGGGATGTGCCAGCGCCCAGCGGGCGACATCGAGACCGGATTTGCCCTGACCCAAAACGAGCAGGCTAAAGACATCAGCAAGAGGCATGAAAGACCACTATCCCAACTGGAAGAACAAAGCAAGGCCAACGGCACCAAAGGCCGCAGCGATAATCCAAAAACGGATGACGACCTTGGTCTCGGCCCAGCCCTTCTTTTCGAAATGATGATGGATGGGCGCCATAAGGAAGACGCGCTTGTGCGTAAAGTGGAAGTAGACAACCTGAATCATGACCGACAGGGTCTCAACGATAAACAGGCCGCCGATGATGAGGGAGACGACCTCGGTGTTGGTCATGATGGACGTGCAGGCAAACGCGGCGCCCAGGGCAAGCGAGCCGGTATCGCCCATAAAGATGCTCGCCGGATAGCAGTTGAACCACAGAAAGCCCAAGCAGGCACCGGCACACGCGGTGCAGAAGATGGACAGGTTCACGTCTCCGTGCAAAAACGCCATGGCAGCCATGGCGAGCATGGCAATCATGGAGGTGCCGCCAGCAAGACCGTCAAGGCCATCAGTCAGGTTCACGGCATTAGAAAGACCGGCGATCATCAGCCAGCAAAAGACAATGTAGAGCCACGGGAACGAAAGGCCGCAGATAGTAGTCGAAAGAACACCGAGGTCAATCGTCAGGCCGCCGGGAAAACGAATCTCGGGGGCGACGCCGCACCAGTTAACGGCAAGTACCGTAAAGGTGACACAGATAATGGTTAGGCCGATCATCTTGGCATGGGGCGTCAGCCCGAGCGAGCGACCATGCGTAACGGAGGTCAGGTCGTCGATCAGGCCCAGCACGCCGGTCGCCAGCGTGGCGAGGAGCACGAGCACGAGCTCGGTGGTGAGCTTGCCCATCAGCAGGCAGGTCAGCGAGATCGCGACGAGGATGACAACGCCACCCATGGTGGGCGTTCCCTGCTTAACCAAATGACGCTTGGGGCCGTCGGCACGAACCTGCTGGCCGATACCCTCGACCTTGAGCAGCTTGATCCACCACGGCATGAGCAGCAGCGCAATGGCGGCGGCGATGCCAAGCCCCAAAAAAGCCTGATACGTTGGATACGAGGGATTGCCGAACATGGGCTAGCACACACCTTCCACAAAGCGGTCGAGCTCAACAAAGCGGGAACCCTTGACCAGTACAACATCATGTTTTTCAAGCGCGCCGCCCATGCGGTCGAGCACCTGCTGATAATCGGAGAACACCTGGATGCGGTCCTCGTCCATACCCATCATGCGCGCGGCATCGGCCATAAGCTGGGCCAGCTCACCACCCACGCACGCCAGCATGTCGAGCTTCTTGGCGGCGGCATAGGCGCCCACGAGCTCATGCATGCGAGGAGCCTCATCGCCCATCTCGCCCATCTCGCCCAGGATCGCCATGCGAGACCCCGTGCACGAAAGCGAGCACAGTAGATCGAGGCCAGCAGCCATGGATTCGGCGCTGGCGTTATAGGAATCGTCGATGACGCGGGCACCGCTCTTGGCGCGCTTGATCTCCTGGCGATGACCGGTAATCGTGAGGCCCCTAAAGGCAGCATCGATCTGCTCGGGCGTCACGCCCAGGCGATAGGCAACCGCGGCGGCCTTAACGGCATTTGGGACGGACTGCACGCCGGGGATGGCAAGCATGGTATCGATTGTCTCGCCCTGACCAAAATCGAGCGTAAAGACCGGACGGCCCTCGTCATCAACTCGAACGTCGCGGGCACGGACCTCATCATCGTCCGAGACGCCGGCCAGCATCACGTCGATACCAGCAGGCTGGGCGAACGTATCGCGAATGAACGGCGTAAAGTCGTCCTCGCCGCCCAAAACCAGCAGCGGCAAGAAGTCGCCGGCGGCGCACATACCCTGGACAATCTCGGCCTTAGCGCGGGCGATGTTCTCGCGGCTACCCAAAATGCCGATATGAGAGGTACCAATCTTGCTCACGATGGCAAGGTTGGGATTGGCGGACTGGGACAGGCGCTCGATCTCGTGGAAATGGTTCATGCCCATCTCGAGCACCAGGACCTCGGTATCGGCCGGAGCGGAAAGCACCGTGAGCGGCATGCCGATCAGGTTATTGAAATTGCCCTTGGTGGCCCAGACACGATAGCGCTTGGCGAGCACGGCGGCGAGCACGTCCTTGGTCGTCGTCTTGCCGATAGAACCGGTAATACCAACGACCAGGCAGCCAAGCTCCAGACGGTACGTGTGCGCCAAACGCAGCAGAAACTCCTCGGGATCATCGGTCAGCAAGATGGCACAGCCCTTGTCCTGCGCCAGCGAGACCAGCTCGGCCTCGGGCTCACGCGTCATCACGACGGCGCCGGCGCCCGACTGGACGGCACGGGAAGCAAAATCATTGCCGTCGACGTTTTCACCGGGAAAGGCGACGAAAATCGTCCCTTCCTCGACCTGGCGCGAGTCGATAACGCACCCGCGGCATACCCGATCGGCTTCTCCCGTCACGGTTCGGGCCCCTGTTGCGGCCGCGAGGTTGTTGACGGCGATCTCTATCATTGCAGCTCCCCTGTAAACCTAATAATGCTATCGGCGTATTGTATCCCAGCGCCGCGCATGCGTGGTGCAGGGCATGTGAACACCCCTCATATGGGACAACAAACCACGCCCCAAAGATTGTAACCCCCTACTTCGTGTGCGGGATACCCAGCACGTCGAGCGCGTTGGCCATAATGGACTGGAACGGCACCGCAGCGGCATCTGAGCCGCTCGGCGTTCCGTCGAGCGTGATATAGCACAGCACCTTGGGCGATTGTGCCGGCGCAAAGCCCATAAAGGACGACATGTAGTTCTCCTTGAGGTAGCCGCCGTTCTCGTCGGCTCGTTCGGCCGTACCGGTCTTACCCGCCACGTCATAGCCGTCAACCGCGCCGCCAACGCCCGTTCCCTCGGACACGACCGTCTGCATGCACGATGTCACCTGGGATGCGGCGTCCTCAGAAATCGCGCGCTCGCCTTCGCCCCAGTCCTTCTCGTCGCCTTTGCTGGACTTATAGAAGTGCGGGGTCATCATCACGCCGCCGTTGGCGATGCCGCCCACGGCACGTGCGATCTCAATCGGCGAGACTGACAGCGCCTGTCCAAAGCTCATCGATCCCAGCGTGGCGCCGTCATACTGGTCACGCTCCTTGACGATGCCCAGGCTCTCGCCCGGAAAATCGACACCGGAGCTGTGACCTATGCCCCACTTGTCCACATAGGCGGCAAAGTCGTCCGCACCGATCTTGCGCCCCACCAGGACAAAGCCCACGTTGGACGAACGGCGCATCATCTCGCGCACATCCATGGTCATGGCATAGTCGCGCTTGTCGGCATCGGTGACGGTATCGTCACCCACCTTGATGCTCGCCGGCACCTCAAACGACGTACTCGATCGCACGACGCCCAAGTCGAAGCCGGCGCCCGCCACGAGCGTCTTAAAGACCGAGCCGGGCTCGTAGGCGTCGGTGACCAGGCGCAAGTTCATATCCTCGGTCTTGGCGTTTTCCAGATCGGTCTGGTCGTAAGTCGGATACGAGCAGGCTGCCAAGATCTCGCCTGTCGTAGGATCGGTGACCAGCGCCGAGCCGTTCTTGGCCTTAGTCTTCTCAACTGCCTCTGCCAGGGCATCCTCGGCCGCACGCTGGATATTGACGTCGAGCGTCGTCACGATATCAACGCCGTCGACCGCAGCCACCTTTTTATAGGCACCGCCCGCGATATAGCTGCCGTCCCTCGCGCGCTCGCGCACAAGAGAACCGTTCGTACCGGTCAGAAGCTTGTTGTATTGCTTCTCGAGACCCGTCAAGCCGTCGTTGTCTACATTCACTACACCCAGCACCTGCGATGCCAGATTGCCGTATGGATATACGCGCTTCATGGCCTGCTCAAAAAGCACGCCGGGCAGGTTCTTCTTCTCCAGCGCCGCAGCATCGTCTTCGTCCACCTGGCGCTTGATATACACCCAGGTGCCATCGGACTCGACGAGCTTGCGGCAGGTCTTTTTATCGATCCCAGTTGCCTTGACCAGCGCCGACACCGTCTTGTCAACATCCTCGACAAGCTGCGGGTTCACGGCGATGTTGCGACATTCGACCGACGACGCTAGCACGTTACCGTTGCGGTCGTAGATGGTGCCGCGTTTGGCATAGAGGGTCTGCGCAAGCAGGCGGCGCGCATCGGCACGCTCGCGCAGTTTATCGGCTTCGACAATTTGATAGTCGGCAAGGCGAAAGACGCCCAAGCCCAAGCCAAGCCCGATGAAGCCCATGACGGCTTTGCGGCGAGGCAGAGGCGCGCCTGTGAGCCATTCGGTCGACGAACTCTTGCGCGACCTGGTGTTATGCACTTGAGGGCCGCCCGAGCCGCGAAGTCGCGACGCCGGGTCGTTGCCACGGGACTGCCCGGCGTTGTAAAATTGCCGACCCGTTCCTTGATAACCAGAACGTCCCCGCGACGAGGGACGTCCAGAACCGCGGCCCCCATCGGAACCGCGGCGATAGTCATTTGTCATACTCAGCTACCGTCTTGCTACTGAGCGGTCGCGGTCGCGTTGGCGCCCGCGGCTGCATCCTGCGAAAAGTCAAGTGTAACGCTCTCGCTGGGCTCCACCATGCCATAAGCGCCCGCAAGGTCGCGAATGCGCGTGTCGGCGCCATAGACCGAATGCATGACCTCCAGGTCGGAGCTCTCATCGGTCGCCTTTTCGAGCGTGCTGGTAAGCTCGGCGTTGCTGTTGAGCACCTGGGCCGTAACGCCGGCGAGCGCCACGCGGGCGACGCCGATCGTCATGAAGATGGCCGCAATGATGCAAAACGTTTTAAGAACGCTCATGAAAACCGGGCTTACCGCCTGGTTTGCCTGACGGCCCGCGCCCGTGTAGACATCAAAGCGCGGCGCGCGCTGCTCACGGGGAGCAACGGGGGCCTGCGGCGTCTCACGATAGGCGGGCATGGCGTTCATATCATAGGCGAGTGCTGCGCTTGAAGTGTTGTAGCCCATGATATGCCGCCTCCCATCCCGAGTACGTTGGTAGTGTGTTTAAGCTTCGTTTATGGTGCGAGCGGGAGGTCCAATATCGCGCGGTCGCGTCTACAGACGCTGCGCCACGCGGATTTTGGCTGATCTCGCCCGAGGGTTGCGCTCAACCTCATCAGGCTGGGCAACCAAGGGTTTGCGGGTGATGACCTTGAGTATCGGCACGTTGCCGCACACGCACACCGGAATCTCCGGTGGACACGTGCACCCCTGGCTCATCTCCTTAAAGTGGTTCTTTACGATACGGTCCTCGAGCGAGTGATACGAGATGACGCAGATACGTCCGCCCGGGTTGAGCCACCTGGTGGCGGCATCAAGCCCTCGTTCGAGCACATCGAGCTCGTGATTGACCTCGATGCGAATGGCCTGGAAACTTTTCTTGGCCGGGTGTCCGCCATGCCGACGAGCGGCAGCCGGGATACCCGCCTTGATGATCTCGACAAATTGGCCGGTGGTTTCAATCGGTTCTTGCTCGCGGCGGCGCACGATCTCGCGCGCGATCTGCGAGGCGAACTTCTCTTCGCCGTAGACGCGTAGAATCCGGGCGAGGTCGTGTTCGTTATAGGTGTTGATGACCTCAGCTGCGTTTAAGGTGTTATTACCCGGATCCATCCGCATGTCCAATGGGGCGTCCTCGTTATACGAAAAGCCCCTGCCAGGGATATCGAGTTGCGGTGACGAAACGCCCAAATCGAACAGGAAGCCATCGACCCCGGGCACCTCGGCCGAGCAAAGCAGCTCGTCCAAGTCGCCGAAGTTGCCCTTCAGCAGCTGGTGCGGAACGCCGGGAACCTCGCGGTCCAGACGGGCGCCAGCGGCCTCGAGGGCCATGTCGTCCTGATCGACGCCGAGCAAAAGGCCCGTCTCCCCCACCTGCGCGGCCATTTTTACCGAATGGCCGGCACCGCCAAGGGTGCAATCGCAGACAACGGAGCCGCTCTTTAGCCGCAGCGACTCAAGCACTTCGCCGAGCATGACAGGTTCATGCCGATATTCTTGTGTCAAGATCCCACGCTCCATCCGTTACCCGTGCCTTGCCCTTACGAGAAGAAGAGGTCCAGCAGGGCCTCATCGTCATCGTCCTCATCGGCCGCGGCGCGATCCCAAACCTCAAGGTGGTCGTAGTTGCCCACAACCGTGACCTCGCGGTCGAGGTTCGCCTGCTTGCGGAGAGACTCGGAAAGACCGATACGACCGGCGCTGTCCACGTCCATCGACGTGGTGCGCTTGTTGATCGCCCTCATGAGCTTCTGGTCATTAATGTCACGCGGGTTAAAACCCTCGTGGCCCTCACGACCCGCGAAGAGTCCTTCGACCCACTTATCGAAGGCCTCGGCAGAGAACACGTACAGAGCATCGACATCCAGGGCTTTGAACACGCGAACATGCTCTCCAAGCTCCTCGCGAAGGGGTGCAGGCAGGGACAGACGACCTTTTGCATCGAGATTGCGCTCGTATGCACCAGTCATTCCCATGTGCGCCCTCCCCTCGGCTACTCAGATGGCACGTACGCGGGGAACCACCCCGCCTGTCGACGTCATTAATAATATGGGGAACCGCCCCATTTTTAAACACCTTTAACCAAACCATAAAAGACAACCCCCCCAAAAAAAAAAAAACAAAAAAAAAAAAAAAAAAAACACAAAAAAAAAAAAAAAAAAAAAAAAAAAAAAAAAAAAAAAAAAAAAAAAAAAAA
>URYW01000035.1 GCA_900552145.1 uncultured Collinsella sp.
GTTAGTTGCAACAACGCTCAGTTCGTTGAGACTTTGAGCGCTGTGGGCACGGTTTTTGAACGACTCGTATTTAGTGCCGGCGTCTGCTATGGCATCCTTGGCCTGATTGACAAAGCCCTTTTGACTCTCGGCCTGCGTCCGCAGGTCTTGCAGATCGCTCTCGATGCGACACAAAAACTCATTGCGGCGGATGCCCAACAGCTTTTTCATGTCATCCTCGACGGGATCCATAAGCGGCTGCAGGTCTTTAATACGGCCGTAGGGCTTGGGATCTTTGAGGATCTCACGAACCGTTGCCACGTTCTCCACCGCACCGGGAATGTCATCGGAGGCATACTCAATACCCTCGGTGCGGTTCAAGAAATCCCTGGCGTGGTCAAACGCTGTTCGTTGATTGGACTCGAAGAACTCAACCACCTTGTCGAAGTCTTCCTTGGCATCGAGCAAACGCTCCTCATGCTTGGTGAACGTGGTCAAGAACGCCTCGGCCTCGTTCTGGTCCTTAAGGACGTCGGCCACCTCCGAGCGCATCTTCTCGCACTCGTCCTCACCGGGATACGGGTAGGCCGGCTTGATGCCCGTGTAGTAGTCGCGTGCCATGGCGAGGCACGCCTCGCGCAAGCCCTCAAGGCGCTCTTTGAGCTCGACCACGAGCTTATCCTCGTTGGAGGGCACGGTCTTGAGATAAAACAGGTCACACATGAGTTCGCCCGTGGCACGTAGCAACCGGTCGCTCATGCGCATGCGCAAGCGCACCTGGGCCTTATCGGCATCCTTGCGCAGGAGCGCCACCATGCGGCTGTCGTTGGCTTGAACCGTCTGACCGCAAAACAGCACCTGCGCGCGCTGCTCCACCACAAGCTGCGCCACCACATTTGCGATGTCGACCTCGCGCCAGCCAAAGGGCCTTTGCTGGTACTGGCGCTGGATATCGCCCATAGCGGTATCCAGGTGGCGCTGGTGCTGCACTTTGAGGTAGTCCTCGACCTCTTTGAGCGCACGCGTGTTACCTGCATCCATGCCAGCGAGCCCCACTTGAACGTTGCCCACCAGAGTAGAGCGAATATCGGAATCGCTCGTGACCGGCGCGCCGATATAGTCGGCCTTTTCAAAGACCACATCGCACAGCTGCGCCAGCACCTGCTCAAAGACCTGAGCGGGTTTGGCAGCACGGATCTCAATCATGCGCCCGTTGACGGCGCATCGTGCATGGAGCACCGCCTCAGCCAAAAGGGCGTCAGCCTCTTTCTCGTTAAAGTCCTTCTCGCGCATTTTGGCCTCGACAATCTGGCGGGTACTCGGCGGTAGCTCCTGCAGATTGCGCGTCTGGGCGTACATGCGAATCTTAGCGGCGTTGACGAGTGGGGCCCAATAATCCACCTCGTCGCTCAAGGCCACGATGGCCTTATCCACGGATTTCAATGCCAGCTCGGCATCGTCCGAACGACCCAGATCGCTGGCCATGGTCACCACGGAAAGTTCCATGCCGCCCATGCTGGTACCGTGGATTGAGCCGTCCACATAGCGGTCAAACGGAAAGTCGTTGGCCCCGCGGTTGAGTTTGCGCGCAGTGTAGATGCTTTCGAACAGGCGCTTCTTGATGTACTCAATCACCTTCGCGTTGTCGATCGGGGTGCGTGCGATCTCCTGCGCTATCTCCTGCTCCTCGTCGGTGAGGAAGCTATAGGTATCGCCCTGGCGTGCCACGTAGCTCTCGCGCTCCAAGCGGGCGAGAGATTCCTTGACGCGGTCCTTAAGGGCGCGCTTGTCCACGTCCAGGCTATCGATCATAAGGATGGAGATGTTCTCGACCGTGGCCTTGACGTAGCCGATGTAGCGGATCAAGTACAGGAGCTTAAGCACCCGGACATCGTAGCTCTCAAGACCCTCTGCGTTTTCAGCCGCGCGCTCCGCACAGACGACGACCTGAATGATGCCGTGCTCCAAATCCTTGGAGATTGTGTCGAAGAAGCGCCAGAACGGCACGAGTGCACCAGTCTGGTCATGCTGGATGGCCTGAGCGCTCTCCTGAAACGCGCTCAGCATGGAGCGCTCGCCCGTGGACATGTGCTTGGCCTTAACACCGTGCTTGCGTACCTCGGTCATCACGTCGGGCAGAAGCTTAAACTGGTAGCCCACAAACGGGTAGCTGGCCACAAAATCCTTGGAGTTGACGAAGCCGGCAAGGTCGGAGCGCGAGCCACCCTCAAAGGTAAAGTTGTTTTTGAGGACGGCGGCGTCTTGCTCGTAGACCTGTGCAAGCATATCGGCCGCCGGCGCGGTCTTCTCGAGCACACGGCGCTGGATAACCTCGTCCACGCTGGAGCTGGAGAGCGAAAGGCGGGTATTGAAGCGGCCTTGGATCTTTGAAAAGTCGTTGCCCACGGGCAGGCTCAGGTTGTCGATGGCCTCCTGGCTCGTGACCATCACCCACACGCGGCCACCGCAGGCGGCACCCAGCTCCTCGACGATGGTCTGAAGACTCAACATAAGGCTTGGATCCCGGTCGTTTGTAATAAACTGACCCACCTCGTCGACCATAAAGAGCAAACGGTAGTTGCCGCCGTGGGCCGCTGCCTGAGCGTCCACGTAGTCCTTGACCTTTTTGGCAAAGACATCAGGGGCCAAAACCTCGTCCTCAGAACCCTCAAGCCAGTTCCATGCGGCCTTTTCGCTCATGCCGAGCACGCTCTGCAGCACCTCGACGACGTCGTCCTCAAAGTAGCTGTAGGTGTCGCGGGTCTGGAGCCAGGACTCGCCGTTGACGCGCTCAAAGGCCTCGCGGAACTCCTGGGTCTTGCCCAGGGAATCGATGTGGTCCTCGAGCTTTGCAAGCTTGAGGTCCTCGCCGTAGAAGCCGCGCGCCTCGTAGAACATGCGCTCAAAGCCGCGAAGCAGCGCCGTGGGGGCCGTATCGCCCTGCTTCCACTGGCCCGCCTTGCTATCGATGTTAAAGAGGATAGCTTGCGTGGGCACCGAGCAGGCGCGCTCCATGGCAGCCGCGACCATGGGGTCGACGATCTTGCCGTCAAAGTAGCGGATGGCGTTCTTACCGCCGATCTGGCGATTCTCGAGCAGGTAGCTCAGCATCTTGAGGAAGTGCGATTTACCGGAACCGAAGAAGCCGCTGATCCACACGCCGACCTTGTCGGTGCGCACATCGATGGCATCGCCGTAGGCCTAGAAGAACGTGGCAAAATGCCTCTGCAACTCGCGCGTCACCACGTACTCGTCAAGCTCCTGGCGGATGGACCCATCTTTTGAATCCTGGACCTTGACCACGCCGTTGATGGAGCGGTTGATGTCTTTTGCAAAGAGGTCGCGAATGATCGTGTTGTCCATGAGTGCTCCTTTGGGTTTGGGAACGTTATGGCAAAGGGTTGTTACCGGCGGCAGGGACTTGTCTGCGGGGAGCCGTGCTTACGAGATATCGATGGCGCGGTAGTAGTTGTCGGCCGGCAGACGGTTAAAGAGCTGGAAAGAAGAGCCGTTGAAACTGCCCGGATAGGCGGCGACCACAGGCACCTCATCAAAATCCGCAAGCATGCAGTGGAGAAGCGTGTGTATGCGAAAGAACGGGAAAACCTCGCCCGCGCCGGTGAGGAGAACGACGTCTCCAGGCGCGTGCGGCTCGGTCTGCTCAAGGATGTACGCGGCGACTTTCTCGGGCGAGGCGAACTTGGCCACGTCCTCGAGCACGCGTTGGGTACCGCGGCGCTCCTCTTGGTGCGGGATAGCCTTGAGGACACGGCGCTTTTCGAGAATTGCCAGCACGGCGTCGTAAAGGTTCACGACCTTGAGCGTGCACGGAAGCTTGTCGGCCTCGGCATCGCGTGAAAGGGTGTCAAATAATGCGCGCGCCTCAAACTCCAGCGCGGGGTCATAGCAAAAGGTGTGGAAGCCGATCTCATTGCCTATGCCCTTGTTGGCCAAAAAGTCCTCGCTGCACAGGCACTCGCGCAGAAGCTGCGCACGGCGCTCAAATTCCTGACAGGCGCGCTCGGAGCGGACATGCGCCGCCACGACGCTCTTGCGGGAATGGATGCCGATATTGGTGGTGAGATCGGTCGCCGGGGTGATAACAGGGTCGACGGCGCTTTTGACGGGAGCCACGCTACATCACCGCCCTGCCGGTAAGAGCCGCGATAAGCGACTGCTCGCCCAGCTGAACCAAGGCTCGCTCGACATCGGAATCGAGGAAGAGTGGTGACAGGCGCTCGGACTCCGGGCCCTGGCCCTCGCCGATAAGGCCGGCATGGCGGAGCGTCTGGCGGAGCGAGCCCTTAATGCGCTTGACCGTGGCCTCAGTCCAGCGGGCCGCGTCCGGATACTCCGTGGTAAAGCATGTCATAAAGGCGTTGAGGTCAACCGCCGTAAAGGCATAATCGAAGTTTTGTAGGCGCTCCCCTACCTCGACGAGCACGAGCTCGCGCACGATATCGTAGCGGCAGATCATGCTGTAGAAGATGGCCTGGTCCGCCTGCGTGGGAGTGCCGGATGCCATGAGCCTGGTTAGGGATGACGCAGCCTCGACGGCGGTTTTGGGATCGATGCCGCGCGCGGCGCATACGGCGTCCGTGGGCACCATGGCGTCAAGGCGGCGAAGGCACACGGTTGCGCGGTTGGCGACCATGCGCTCCGTGGGATATTGAAAGAGGTTCTCGCTCTTTACGCGTACAATGACCTGCTCGTCGCTTGCGCCCTGCATACGAAGGGCAGCGACGATGCGCATCTCATGCGGGAGGAATTGCTCGCGGGTGAGCACCCCCCCCCCGAACGCTTTTTGTGGTTACATCCACAGTACACGCTCCAAGGGTGTCAAAGGCTGTCACAAGTGCGCCGCAACCCGGCGGGCAGGCGCGGCGCACATGACAATAATCATACCTGTTGGTAAAAAAGTTACCACGCCCAGAGTGTCAAATGTTGAGCAACAAAATTTAATCCGGTTAACGGTCATTTTCGCAGCTTAGAAACTTTAACGAGGTCGCCCCAAATCACACTTGCCAGACAACCGCGCTTACGAATGCAGGCACGCACACGCCCAACGCCACCCTCCGCTATATTCAACATAGAGTTATACATATGCTTCTATGTAAGGAGTTTCGTATGCCTGTCGTAAAGCCTATTTCTGATCAGACGCGCGCACTAACTACCATTCAGGAACGCGAAGATCACATTCAACGTACCATCGCTCATGGTTACGACGACCTCACCAACGGTCGTGTGCGCCCCTGGAAACAAGCAAAAGCTGAGGCAGATCGGATGCGAGCCATCAGGTAAGGTCAACCCTCCCCCATGTAACCATCCTGTAAATCATAGCGGCGCACTCGAGTTTTACCGTGATGCGGTCGCGCCTGGCGCTCCACTGTGCTAAAGTATCCCGAACGTTCAAACGACTACGAGGGGGAACTAGAAGATGGCACGTGTGCACAACTTCTCAGCTGGCCCGGCCGCGCTGCCTACAAGCGTGCTCGCCGAGATCGCCGACGAGATGATGGACTACCGCGGTCGCGGCATGTCCGTGCTCGAGATGAGCCATCGATCTAGCATGTACCAGCAGATCATCGACGACGCTGAGGCGACCCTGCGCCGCCTGCTGAGCATCCCCGACAACTACCGCGTCCTGTTTTTGCAGGGCGGCGCCACGCTGCAGTTTGCGGGCATCCCCATGAACCTCATGCGCCGCGGCCGCGCCGGCTACGTCGTGACCGGCAACTTTGCCAACAAGGCATACAAAGAAGCCGCCAAGTACGGCGAGGCCGTGCCGCTCGCGAGCTCCGAGGACACCAACTTCGACCGCATTCCCAACATGGCCGACATCAACGCGCGCATTGCCGACGAGGCCGCGGGCGACGGGCTCGACTACGTCTACATCTGCCAGAACAACACCATCTTTGGCACCATGTACCACGAGCTACCCAACTGCGGCGACGTGCCGCTGGTCGCCGATGTCTCGCGCTGCTTTCTGTCGCAGCCGCTCGACGTTGAGCGCTACGGGCTCATTTACGCCGGCGCGCAGAAAAACGCCGGCGCCGCGGGCGTGACCGTGGTCATCGTGCGTGACGACCTCATCGCCGGCGGACCCGCCTTTACGCAGACGCCGCAGTACATGGACCTTAGGACCCAGGCCGCCAAGGGCTCCATGCTCAACACGCCCAACACCTTTGGCATCTACGTGTGCGGCAAGGTGTTCCGTTGGGTTGAGCAGACCGGCGGACTTGCCGCCATGACCGAGCGCAACTGGGCCAAGGCCAACCTGCTCTATGAGCTGCTCGAGCACAGCGAGCTGTTCCATGGCACCACGCAGGCCGACAGCCGCTCCATCGCCAACGTCACCTTCCGTACCGGCGACGCCGAGCTCGACGCGGCCTTTGTCGCAGGCGCGGCCGAGCACCAGATTCAAAACGTCAAGGGTCATCGCCTGGTGGGCGGCATGCGCGCCAGCGTCTACAACGCCGTAACCATGGAAGATGTGCAGGCACTGGCCTCGTACATGAAGGACTTCGAAGCGCAGCATAGTTTGAGTCCGCGATCTAACTAGCCCGCAACCCGCGGGCCGACCAGCCACCTCAGACCACCCTGTTTAGATCAAAACCTGCTAAGGAGTTTTTCCATGCGTAAGATTAAGACCATCGATGACATCACTAAAGACGGCAAAGTCGAGTTTGGCGAAGGCTACGAATTTGTGAGCACCGCCGAGGAGGCCGACGCCATCCTGATGCGCTCGACCGACCTGCACGGCTACGAGCTGCCCGAGGGCATCCGCGCCATCGCCCGCTGCGGCGCCGGCGTCAACAACATCCCCATCGAGGAGTACGCCAAAAAGGGCGTCGTCGTCTTTAACTCCCCCGGCGCCAACAGCAACGCCGTTAAGGAACTCGTCCTAGGCATGCTGGTGCTCTCGAGCCGCGGCGTGGTGCAATCGATGAACTGGGTGCGCGACAACGCCGACGACCCCGAGATTCAGGTCGATGCCGAGAAGGCCAAGAAGGCCTTTGTGGGCCGCGAGCTCAAGGGCAAGCGCATCGGCGTCATCGGCCTGGGCAACGTGGGCTCCAAGGTCGCCAACGCCTGCGTCGACCTGGGCATGGACGTTTACGGCTACGACCCGTTCATTTCCGTCGAGCACGCGTGGGTGCTGAGCCGCGAGGTGCAGCGTGTGGGCACGCTCGAGGATCTCTGCCGCGGCTGCGACTACCTCACCGTACACGTGCCCAGCAAGGCCGACACCATCGGCATGATCAGCACCGAGCAGATTAACCTGCTGGCACCCGACGCCGTGCTCATCAACTACGCGCGCGAGACCATCATCGACGAAGACGCCGTCGACGCCGCCCTGCGCGAGGGTAAGCTCAGCTGGTTTAGCTGCGACTTTGCCACGCCCAAGACCGTCAAGATGCCCAATACGTTTATCACCACGCACTCGGGCGCCGGCACCGGCGAAGCCGAGGCCAACTGCGCCGACATGGCCATCAGCGAGCTCAAGGATTACCTGGAGAACGGTAACATCGCGCACAGCGTCAACTACCCCGCCTGCAGCATGGGCAAGGCGCGCGCCGCGAGCCGCATTGCCTGCCTGCATGCCAACGTGCCCAACATGATCGGCCAGATCACGGCCATCCTGGCCAAGGACAACGCCAACGTGCAGCGCATGACCAACGAGTCCGCCGGCGAGAACGCCTACACCATGTTCGACACCGATGAGCACCTGAACAGCAGCACGATCGAGGCGCTTAAGCAGATTCCGTCGATGTATCGCGTGCGCGTAATCAAATAGCGCCGGCTGATCTGACGGGCAGTTCCGCATGTGGCCTGCCCGTCACTGACATTGAATGCCCGCGGGGCGCCTTTCGCACGAGAGGCGCCCCGTTTTTGTGAGCGCTCCATTAAATGCACCGAGCCGCTTCTTGGCATACAATCTGTATGTTGACCTAACTATCTGTGAGGTGCCTATGGTTGATACAGATTTTACTTGGCGGCTTACGCAAGGACTCGTGCGGATCGACAGCTCAGACCCGGGTGCGTATGAGGACGAGATTGAGCGCTATATCAAAGCGTTGGTTGAGGAACGGTTGGCGCAGCTGAGCCATCCGGTGCTCCATGCCGTGCAGGTTGAGGAGCTCGAGGTGCTGCCCGGGCGCCGCAACCTTATGGTCACCGTGCCGGGACTGAGCGACGAGCCACGGCTCGTCTATATCTGCCATATGGATACCGTTACGCTGGGCGATGGCTGGGACGCGGACATTCCGCCGCTCGGAGCGATCGTGCGCAACGATAAACTCTATGGCCGCGGTGCCTGCGATATGAAGGGTGGCCTGGCCTGCGCCATTGCCGCATTGGTCCATACGCTCGAGCGCGTGACGGCAGAAGGCGAGCTGCCCCGCCGCGGCTTCTCACTCATTTGCTCGGTCGACGAGGAGGACTTTATGCGCGGCTCAGAGGCCGCGATCGATGCCGGCTGCGTCGGCTCGCGTGAATGGGTGCTGGACACCGAGCCCACCGACGGACAGATCCAGGTGGCGCACAAGGGGCGTACGTGGTTCGAGATTGAAATGGCTGGCGTGACGGCGCATGCGAGCCAGCCCTGGAAGGGCGCGGATGCCGACGCCGCCATGGCCGAGGCCGTGTGTTCGCTCCGTCGCGCGTTTGTGGCGCTGCCCGCGCACGATGAGCTGGGGCCTTCGACCATCACGTTTGGCCAAATCGAGGGCGGATATCGCCCCTATGTCGTGCCAGACCATGCCAAGGTCTGGGTCGACATGCGCCTGACCCCGCCGACCGACACCGCGGCCGTGGTCCGGATGGTGGAGCAAGCCATCGCCGGCGCCGAAGCCGCGGTCCCCGGTTGCCATGGAAGCTATACCGTGACAGGCGACCACCCCGCTATCGAGCGCGATCCGGCCTCTCCCCTTCTAGCAGCGCTCAAGCGTGCCGCCGATGACGTGACGGACGCAGACACGACCGTCGGCTTCTTTACCGGCTACACCGATACCGCCGTCATTGCCGGCAAGACGGGCAACCGCAATTGCATGAGCTACGGTCCCGGGTCGCTTGCGCTCGCGCACACGCCCAACGAATATGTGCCCCACGCCGATATCGTTCGTTGTCAGCAGGTGCTAATCGCGCTCGCCGATAACGTGCTCTGGGACGCGAGCGGCCAAGTTGGGGCATAATAAGCCGCGAACAAACCGACTCGTGCGTTAGGACCGCCCATGAAAGCACTTCCGTTTCCCTGCATCCGCCCGGCTCAGGACCGCGTGCTCGAGGCGCTGCCTGCAATGGGCAGCATCCTGAGCGGCAACGATGCTCTGCGCGGAGCCCTTGCCGATGGCCTGATGCTCAAGGACCCGGGTGCGGCGTATTACGTGTACGAATGCTCGGGCGAGCCGGGACGCGTGACGGGTGTCGTGGCGATCTGCCCGGTTAACGTGCTGACGGGTAGCGACGAGGCTGCCGCCGAGAGCGTCGACGCACTCGCCGCCGCGCGCGCGATCACCGAGCTCAAGGTGCAGCCCCGTCCCGTAACACTTGCCTACGAAGCCTCGCCCGTCATGAATATCATCCTCGGCGCCGCAAAAGAGGGCGCTTCACTCTATGCCGTCACCGACCCCGCCGGCATTACGCACCGCGTGTGGGAGGTCAAGCGCGAGGACGCCGTCGGCGCCATCCGTGCCATGCTCGACCAGGCGCCGGAGCCGGCACTGGCCGACGACCCCGCCTACGCTGCCGCGCTGGTCGGGGCATCACAGCTCCTGGCCGACGATGCCCGTGCCGCCGGCACCTACACGGGCAAAGAGCCGTTCAACTTTACCGTAGCTGTGCTCTTCCCCGCCGCGCAGGTCAGCGGCGGCGCGCCGCAGGTCCCGATGGGCCTGCTCACCCACCAGATCGCGCGGTTCTAGCGAGACCAGACCGCCCGGCACAAAAATCGGCAGCCCAACAAACAGGGGGCGGAGATGCAGCAGGTACATGCATCTCCGCCCCTTTTGCGTCGAGAAGTTATGCCGGCGACCCGTGCCGCCACGCTCGCGTTATCCGCGCTGCGGACCCGCAGTAGCCACGAGCGGTTCAGGACACCGCTCGCGCGCGTAGTCCTCCTGCGTAAAGACTTCGACAAGTTCAAACGTATCGGCCGTATCGTCAAACGCAAAATGCAGCACTGAGCAGTTGCCCGGCACGCGTTCGCGCTCGTCTGCCGCCGCGCCCCGCACGTGGTCCAAAAACTCCTTGATAGCCGAGCCATGGCTCACCGCGAGCACGCACTCGTGGTCCGGACGTCGCATAAGATCGGTCAACGTCGCCACCATGCGCTCGCGCACCTGCATCTGGCCCTCGCCGCCAAACTGGCGATAGAAGTCGCGCCACGGGCGCCTGGGCATGAGCATCACGCGCTCGGCCTCAAAGTCGCCAAAGAACCACTCACGCAGGCCGTCCAGGCGCTCGTACGCCAAGCCCGGCCACAAGTTGGCGATAGTCTGCTCGGTACGATGAAGCGTGGAGGTGTAGGCATGATCGGGCTCAATGCCGCGCGCACGTAAAAACATGCCGGCGCGCGCCGCCTGGTCGCAACCCAACTGCGTAAGCGGCGAGTCACTCCAGCCCTGAATAATGCGCTTAAGGTTGAATATTGTCTGCCCATGACGAACCAGATACAGGTCTTTGTTCATAGGGGTCCTTTCGTTCGTTACCAATCAAGGAGCGAAAACGCCCCGTCGCAATAGCCAAAATGAAGCACGGCTCCGTTGTCGGGTAGCTCTCCCCTGCCAGTCACATACTCAAGAAACTCCTGGCAGGCTGAGCCGTGGGAAACCGCCAGCACGCAGTCGTGCTGCGGCCTGGCCATGATGCGCGACAGCACCGCGACCATACGCGACTGGAGCTGCACTTCAGACTCGCCACCAAAGGCCACCGGATAATCACCCCAGGGCTGCGGCGGCATATCGCGATTTGATGTGCCCTCCAGCGAGCCCAAATGCCACTCGCGTAGGTCATCGACCAGCTCTATCGAGCAGCCCTCGCCAGCAATTAGCTCAGCCGTACGCCGCGCCCGGCCCAACGGGGAGGAATACACACGGTCAAAGGTCACGCCACGCGCCTCAAACGCCGCGCGCGTCGCCAGCGCCTGCTCGCGCCCGCGCGCCGTAAGCGGCGAATCGTGCCCACCCTGCAAAATGTTCTGCACGTTGAGCTCAGTCTGCCCATGCCGCACCAAATACAAATCTGTCACACGTCCTCCCCTCGCACCACCGCAAAGGGGACAGGTACCTTTGTGGTGGTTTACCGCCGGATCACACCGCGGTGACGCTCAGCTACACCAGTACGTCGGCAAGCGGGCGCTTGGGTACGTGGTGCACCTGCGCCTCGTCGCGCCAGTAATTAATTGAGCCGTCGGGGTTGGAATCGATCGCATCGATCACCTGCGTCTCGGCCGGAACGCCAAACGCCATGATCAGCTTGAGCTCATACTTGTCGCTATCGAGCCCCATGGCATCGATCGCGTGGGGCGTAAAGGCCTTGAACATGCAGGCAGCCACCTCGGGCGTGGCGCTGCGGGCGGCGAGCATCATCGTCTGCGCGGCAATGCCCGTGTCGACCTCGGTGATGGGCGCGGCGGGCTTACCCGGAACAGCGCGCTCGGCAAGAATCGCGATGTAGCCGGTCGGGCGCTCGCCCTCATCGGGACCCGACCAATCCTTGAGCGCACCGGCCCACGCGAGCTCCTCAAATACGCGCGCGCAGTCCTCGGCACCGCTCACCACATGAAAACGCAGGCGCTGAGCATTGGCGCCACAGGGAGCCAGATGCGCAAGCTCCGCCAGCTCGAGCAAAAACTCGCGCGGCACGCGCATGGACTCGTCAAATCGACGGCACGTGCGGGCGCGGCGAACCAGCGCGTCAAACGTGTCCAGGCCAAGCTTTTCGCAACCCTGCTTCGCCATCGACTCGGCGCTTACCGGCGCCGCGGGAACTGTTTCGTTCATAGGACCCCCCCAATAAAAGCCAATTGTCCTTAAGAAAATCTAACCTAAAACGTAGGCAATAACGAACAGAGCCGCAATGTTCTACACCTGTTGAATATCCCACATCCAAGCGGGAACAAAGATAACAATTCGGGAAGGTGAGGCTCCCATTCGCCCTTCCCGCCCCACGCGACGGCGCCCTTGGGCGATACTGGTTGCAAGAGCTACGGCTTACGCCGCACGGAAAGGAGACATCATGGGCATCTTTAAGAACGATGACAAGCAATCGAGCGCATTTGGATTTGACGAGAAAAGCATGGCAGGCAAGGCCGTCAAGGCCGTGCGCTGGATTTACGCCATCACGGGCATCTTGGCGCTCGTCGCCGGCATCGCACTGCTGTTTGCGCCCGCCAAGTCCCTCGTCTTCCTAACGACCGTCTTGGGCTTCTACTTTGTGATCACGGCCGCGATCAGGCTGTTTACCGCTGTTTTCGAGCCGCTGTTGCCCACCGGCTGGCGCGTTACGAGCATCATCTCCAACCTGCTCATCATTCTGGGCGGCGTCATAATCCTGCGCAATCAGGCCTTCTCGACCGCAACGCTCACCACGCTCGTGGTGGTCGTCGCCGGCTTTGGCTGGATTGTCGAGGGCGTCATGTCGATTCTGGAGTCCGAGCTTTCGTCTAACCGCGCCCTCGCCATCCTGAGCGGCGCGCTCTCCATCATCGCGGGCATGTTCGTGTTTATCTATCCGCTGTGGTCGGCCAAGATGCTCGTCATCTTTAGCGGCGCCGCGCTGCTGGTGTTTGGCGTGATGCTGATTGTTCGCGCCATTCAGTTTGGCAAACTGGTGCACTAGATGCCAAAGACGCTTTTTATTGATGCCGACGCCTGCCCGGTCACGCGCGAGTCGATTGACTGCGCACGGAGGGCAGGCGTCGCCGTCGTTATCGCCGGCAACAGCACGCAGAACCTGGAACGCCACATTCGCCGCGACGATCCGCGCGACGCCGAGCACGCGCGTCGGGGCTTTTGGGTCACGACGCTCGATGTGAGCGTGGGAGCCGATAGCGCCGACTTTGCCATTGTCGAGCGTCTGCAGGCAGGCGATGTGGTCGTGACGCAGGACATTGGCCTGGCGAGCATGGTGCTCGGCCGCGATGCCGCCGCCATTGGCGTGCGCGGGCGCGTCTACGATAAGGCGACCATCGACATGCAACTGTTTATTCGCCACGAGGAAAAGAAGGTGCGCCGCGCCGGGGGACGCACCCGCGGTCCGGCAGCCTTCACCAGCGAGGACCGGGCCCGCTTTAAACACAACCTCACCGAGCTGCTGCGCTAACCAAGGCAGATTTTTGGGACATGCCTAAAAATCTGCCTTTTTGTTTTGGGCGGTGTGGACGCTCAGGATCCATGGCTTAACAAAAAACGGGCTTCAAAATGCCATGCATCGCCGCACTGCGCAGGCGCCGAGCATGGCTATTTTGAAGCCCGTTTTGCTAGGCCTACTTAGAGGCCAACGGCGGAGAGAATGAGTCCCCAGCCGGCGCCGATGACGTACATCATGACCAGGAACACGGCGTTTTCGCGAGCGCTGCGGTTGGTGCGGAACAGGACTAGGTAGCCCACACCGGCGGAAATGAGCGTACCGGTGAGCATCGGCGCCAGCTGCAGCGCGCCTTCGAGGTACAACTGCGTAATAACGACGCTGGCCGAGCAATTGGGAATCAGCCCGACAAGCGCCGAGCCCAGGACGGCGAGCGTCTCATAGCCGCGCAGGAACTGCTCGATTGCAGACTCGCCAAAGGTCTCGAGGACGGCGACCAGAATCAACGTCACTAGGAAAATGAATACCGACACCTGCACGGTGTGCGAGATCGCGCTGCGGATGATCGACAGAACGGGCGCGCCCTCGTGGGAGTGGCTGTGGTCGTGGCCGTGGTGGTGCTCGTGTGCGTCCGCGTGACCATGGTCGTGGCTGTGGTCGTGCCCGTGATCGTCCTCATCCTCGTCACAGCCACAATGATCACGTTCGCACAGCTCGTGGATGTGATCGGCACTTACGCCCGCCTCGGCCACCTCGTCAATGATGTCGCCCCCGGTATGGTCATCATGCGCGCAGTTCACATGAGCCGGATTGACAGCGGTCCCCAGCACGGTACGGCGAATCGCCGCATGCGCGCGGGCATTACGACGAAGGCCGCGAATAGCCGCATCCACGATAAAGCCGGTGACCAGAGCGATCAGCGCCTTCGAGGCGAGCAGCATCGCCATGGTCTGCACGGGAACTTGCTCGGCGAGCAACAGCGGCAGCATCTCGTCGGAGGTCGAGAGGAACACGGCGACCAGCGTGCCCAGCGTCACGACGCGGCCAGCGTACAGCGTTGCCGCCATGGCCGAAAATCCGCACTGCGGCACCATGCCCAACAACGATCCGACAACCGGACCCGCGGCACCGGCGCGCTTGATAGCGCCGTTGACGCGATCGCCCGCCACATGCTCTAACGTCTCGAGGGCAAGATACGTCACCAACAAAAACGGCACCAGCGACAGCGTGTCCTTGCCGGCGTCGAGCAGAATATCAATCAGTAAATCCATGACGGATGGAACCTTTCGTGTCTTTCGGCAACATTGTAAAAGTCCTAGCGGTCAACTAGGGTATTGTAGTTGTCCCGGGCGCGGTGCCAATAGTTGCCCATGGTAAACTATCATCTCGCCACAACTCAGTAACCCCGAGCCGCACGACGCGGCCCGTCCAAGGAGCAGCATATGAATGTTTCGCAAGCACTCGAATACGAGCGCCAGCCGTTTATCCCCATGTTTATCTATGGCGATCACGGCGCCATGGAGTCCGAGCGCCAGAAGGGCGAGGAGGCCCTCAAGGTGCTCGAGACCGAGTACTTTACCGCCGAGGGCGACCCCGGCTTCGACTTTGCCACTGTGCGCGACCTGGCCGACCGCAACCGCGACCTGTGCGACCAGATTGGCGAGGCGCGCCTGCGCAACGTGACGCCCGCGACGCTCTCGCGCGGCCTGTCCGACGCCGACACCTGCGCCGCCATCGGCAAGATGCAAAAGCGCACCGCCGCATCGGTCATGCGCGAGATCCGCGGTGACCGCGACGCACTCGGCGTAGCCTACGCCCGCAAGCCCATCCAAGGCACGGTGCTGGGCATCGACATCGAGACCACCGGTCGCGCGCCCGAGCGCGGTTACATCATCAACGTGGGCTGGGAGATCATGGATCTCACCAGCGATGCCGTGCCGCATGACGCCGAAGCACACTACTGCGGCCTGCCCGACATCTACCGCGGCGAGGATGTGCCGCTATCGAACATCCATCACATCACCTGGGACGACATCGACGGCAAAAAGCCGTTCCGCGAGAACAAGGAGCTGCAGAAGCAGCTGCTCAAGCTCATGAAGAAGTACCCGTACATGGCACACAATGCCGCCTTCGAGGACAGCTGGTTCAAAATTCATCTGGACGGTTATGCCGAGGCACGCCGCGCATGAAAGATCATCGGCATCGACTCGCGCCAGATCTGCCGCAGCCTGGACGCCGACGTGCGCTCGCTCCCCCGCGAGTCCGCGCCCGCTGCGCTCGAGAACTGGGCGCGCCGCCGTGGCACCCTCGCCGCCGACGCTAACGAGCAGCACCTGGGCCTCGACGACACCGACCTCATGCTCCGTACCGTCCAGGCCGAGTTCAACCTCAAGAACCTGTTTGCCAAGTAGAAACGTCTGCGACAAACCACGGCGTAGATCACGAGTGGCCCCGCAGCGAGAAACCTCGCGGCGGGGTCGCCCTACGTTCCACAAGCAGGCCCGCACTTCACAAATTCTGAACCCTCATTTTGAACGATTTCGGCCAATCCCGACACGTAATTCGTTGTCGGATGGTGATGCATCGATACCAAATGTGCAGCAATTGAGTATTTCTATGCTATAGCTGAGCAGCGAAAACATTTATTTAGGGTGAACGTGTCCATTATTGCGTCAAGTTTTTGGACAGCATTTGGTTAGACCTCTAAAACGACTTTTCCGCTCAGCGTCATCAACACAACATTAGCTGACACGATATATACCATGAGTATCGTATTGTCACATACCACGGCAAAAGCGGTCTACCAGGCCGCGCATTCGGTGTCTGCGAAAGACATCGAGTCCTGCAGCCCTGTCGCAATTTACGGATCGTGTCCCACCGGAACGCTCCTCGACGCGGCCGCAGAATGGCTTACCAAACATGATATCGCCCGCGACGCAAATGAATCCCTCGAGGTAATGGTGTTTGACCGCAGGAACGCGCGCTACGCGATGGACTGTCGATGCCACGTTTCGTCAAAGCGATTCTCATGCTCGCGTATTATAGAGCTAGAAGATGACATCTACATTGTTGGCGTTGAGCTTTGTGCACTTCAGGCCGCCACCTATCTCCCTTTTCGCGAACTGGTGGAGTACTACTTTGAGCTGTGCGGCGCTTATTCCCTTGGAACCGCTTCTTCTACCTCTTATACCGAGCGTTTCCCACTTACCTCAACCGAGAGGTTAAAGCAGTTCTTTAATTCCATTACCAGATGCGATGGTTTGGCCCTTGCCCGAAAGGCTATTCAATATGTACGCGATGGATGCCGCTCTCCCATGGAAACGGCCTTTGTCATGATGCTTACGCTGCCCAAAAGCGAAGGTTGACTTTGTATTAAGGGAATTGAGACCGATTACGAGGTACAGGTCACCGCCGCCGCAACAAATCTCACGAGACGCAAAAAGTTCTTTATGGATGCATATCTGAAGAAATCTCGAACAGATATTGAATACAACGGTTTTTATCACGACGCGGAAGAAGACCGCGCCATCGACGAGGAGCGCAAGAACGCACTTGCGTCCATGGGGTACGGAATCATCACTGTCAACCGTTATTCCTTTATGCATGCCAGCTCTTTCGTTAGGGTCATGGAGGCAATCCAACGAAAAGAAGGTATACGCCCCTCGCGTCTGCCAAAAGACTTTCAAATCATGCAAGAGGACCTGAGGCTGTTTGTGCTCAGAAGGTCTATTGAGGAGAAGAAACGAATCCAGGAGGAACTTCGCCAGGATTCCGAAGAGCGTCAACGAATCGAACTCGAAAAAGCAATGCTCGAGGGCATCACATTGGGCGATCCGACGATTAAC
>URYW01000036.1 GCA_900552145.1 uncultured Collinsella sp.
TGATCGTGTCGCCACGCAGCGAGCTCGGCTGCATAAGCCTTAGTTTCTGCATCTAGACCGTCACCGATAGCGGTCTGCGCCGCTGCGGTGGCCTTGGGCGCTAAGTGCGGTTGAAGATCGGACAAAGCTGGTGCCATAGATGCCCTCCAGTATCGTTTTTGCAGCAAGCACTTTGATAGCATAAAGTGCAAGGTACTACTTTAAGGGCGAGGCATAAAAAATGCCGCCCCGGGAGGGCGGCGCAACAAGTTGTTTACAATTGCGGGCGCGGCTTTCGACGCAAAAAATCGAAGTGAGTCTCGCTCAAGATAATCGACAGGAAGATAAGCACGAAGCCGGCGAGCAGACGCGAGGTGAGCGCCTCCCCCATCAGCAGCACCGAAAACAACACGCCCGAAGGGGACTCCATCGAAAGGAGCAGCGAGCCCGTCGAAGCCGGGACATGCGCCAGGCCGACGTTTTGGATGAGCAGAGCCACGCATGTGCAGCCCACCGAGAGAAACGCCATCGCAGTGATAAAGCTCGGCGTCCACACGGACAGAGGCGCTTGGGTCTCGAATAGCAGCGACGTTGCCAGGCTCAGCACGCCGTTGCCCACAAACATCCAAAACGTGATGACGTTGATGTCCATTTTGCGACCGTACTTGGCAGTCACCGCCATCTGGATGGCGAAAAAGGCCGCACCCGCCAGCGTAATGACGTCACCAATGTTGAATTCAACGCTATCGAGTGCGACGAGGCCAATGCCCGCTAGGCACAGCAGCGCGGCACCCAAGTTGTAGCGCGTGAGCTTTTCGCCGCTCAGGAAATAGCTCGCGAACGGTACAAGGATGCAATACGTGCCCGTCAAAAAAGCATTCTTGCCCGCCGTAGTATGTGCCAGACCGACCGTCTGCAACGCATAGGCCGCCCACATGAGCACGCCCATACTCAGGCCAACGATCAGGTTGCGAGCGTTGAGGTGCGCGATGATGCGCTTGTGGAAGACGGCAAACATGACCAACGCTGCGGGCAGAAAGCGTACATAGAGCAGCGCGAACACCGGAATGGTGCCGAGTGCGTCCTTCATAGTGGTAAAGGAGTAGCCCCAGATGACCGCCACCGAAAGAAGCAGAACCTTCCAGAACAGCGGAGAGCGTGCGCCGGCGCCCCGGAGAATACCGCCCGCGCCCAAATCCTCACGGGCTACTGGGCTATCGGGCAAGTTTTCGATTTCGTTGGCAGCGTATTGGGCCATGGAACATCCTCGCACTCAATCTGGGCGTGGTGTCCGCACGCGTATGGCTGCGTGCCGCCTCATGGTCAAATAAAAACAGGGCGCACCGGACCCCCGGCACGCCCCGCTACTGTAACAACAACCAAGCAACCCACGCAATCCAGCCCACTAAAGCGTCGGCAAAGTGAACCTCGATGTTTTGCCAATGTCACGCTGTCGCGCTAAATAAGTTTCGTACTCTCCAGCTTTTCGATGATCCAGTCGTTGGCTTTGATGACTGGGCGGCGGAAGACGACGCCCAGGGCCAACGACGGAATCAGGTAGCTCGCCAAGATGCCCAGCTCAACCCAGTACTCCATATGGTAGGCACCGGCCATGGCGGCGTGCATGGCGTTGATGCCGTGGGTAAACGGCAGGAACGGATAGATCGCCTGGAACACGGGACCGGTCATCTCGATGGGGAACGTACCGCCCGAACCGCCGACCTGCATGACCAGCAGCACGACGGCGAGGGCCTTGCCGATATCTCCAAACGATACCGTAAGCGTGTAGACGATATTGGAGAACACGAGACTCGCAACCCAGCCCGCCAGCACAAACTGCAACGGGTTGTCGCACTGGATGCCAAAGAACAGAATGTCGCCCGCGCACACGAGCGTCGCCTGCAGCAAGGCCAGGCCGCCAAAGAACAGATAACGGCCCAAGTAGATCTCGTGCAGGCGCACGGGAATGAGCTCGTTGATAAGCTCATCGTCAACCGAGACCTTCATCATGGCGGCCAGTACAATCGAGCCCACCCACAGCGACAGAATCGTGTAGAACGGCGCCATGGCCGAACCGTAGTTGCGGATCGGATAGACCGGCTTGCGGTCGAGTGCGACAGGGCCGGAAAGCGACACGGCGAGGCCCTCGGGGTCGCTGCCAATCATTGTCTTAATCATGGCCAGGTCACCCGAGATCAGAGCGCTATCAAGCTCGTCCTTAAAGGCACTGATCTTGTCCGACGCCTCGCCCAGCTGATCGGAAGCCTTGTTGACGAGCTTTGCAGCCTTGGAGAGACCCTTCGCGAGCGAACCGGAGGCGTCGGTCAGACCGCTCACGGCGCTATCCAAGTCACCCGAGATACCGTTCAGGGAATCCAGAACGCCCGAAATGGTCTTCTAGAGCTCCTTGGCCTTACCCGAGAACGTGGAATCGTAGTCGGACTTGGCACCCGAGATACCCGCCTTGGCATCGGCGATGGCCTGGTCGACCTCGGCACGCGAGTTGTTGACCTCCGCCATGCTGTCCGAAAGGGACTTTGCGGTCGCCGTCAGGTCCTTCGCATTGTTGCGGTACTCCACGGCAATTCTGCCCAGCGACGTCGCAGCGGACTTGAGGCCGTCTTTGAGTTTGTCATCACTCACCCGGTCGGCAAGGCTGCGGAGCTGATCTGCCATCGCATCGATATCGTCAGCACGCGTATTGAGCGCCGCTGCGGCTTCGTTGAGCTGAGACACCGTAAGGTCAACATGCTGATTCGCGGCGTCGAATGCCTTCGCAAGCTCGGCGGACACGTTGTCGAACGAGCCCGCGCTTCCGTCAATCGCCGCGTCAACGGCATCGCTGGCGGCCTTGAGCGCTTCCTTGGAATCATTGATGCCGCTCTTGGCGTGCTCCATCAGCTGCTTCGTCGACTCATCAACGGTGCCCGTCTGCTTGAGCATGCCGCTCGCCGACGTCAACGAATCGGACGTAGAGCTCAAAATGCCCGCGAGCGACGTCGCGCTCGCCTGAACGTCCTGCAGGTCCTCGACCGAATCGCCCAGCGTAGAGGACAGATTGGCGATAAAGTTGCTCACTTGGTCGGTGCTCATATAGTCGAGCAGGCTGGACACGGTCTTAAGGCCGATGGTCGTGATGGTTTCGGTAAAGGTCTCGTTGACCTGACTCTGGACGGCGCTCGAGCCTTTCTCGGTCACAATCTGTGCGATGGCGTTGGCCTTCTGGTTCTCATAGAACTCGATATCGGCGTGCTTCACCTCGGTCGAGAAAAGCGTCATCATGTCGGCGCTAAACGTTTTAGGGATAACGACGGCAGCGTAGTACGCGCCCGACTTAACGCCCTCTATCGCCTTATCGCGGTCGGTGAGAACGACCCAGTCGAAGTTCTCGTTGCCGCGCAGAGTGGCGGTTACGTTTTCGCCCACGTTGACCCCGACGGGAATCAGATCACTCTCGTAGCCCTCGTCGGTGTTGACCACGGCGATCTTAAGGTTGCCGGTATTGCCGTAGGGATCCCAGCTACCGGCGATGTTAAACCACGCGTACAGGCACGGCACGATAATGAGGCCCATCACGACGACCATGCCGATCACGGAGCGAGACACGTTTTGGACATCGCGCTTAAACAGGTGCAGGATGTTTTTCATTTATGCCTCACCTCCTTTGGAGTGCTTGCCGAGCGGGGCGGTGTCCCCATCGTTTCCGTTTACGTTGTCAACGCCGTCGGCATCTTGAACCTTACGATGCGCACCGATATGCGGCAGACGGCTCGTGGGCTGTTCGCTGTCCTTGGTGCCCCGCTCGCTGGCGTTGAGACCAAACATGCGACGGGCGGCAGGGATGGCAGCCGTGTGCTCGCGCATCTCGCGGCGAAGGTCCTCGTCCGAAAGCGCCGAGATGCGCATCTGGGTATTGAGGCTCGCGCGGATATATTCGATATTGATAAGCCAGCCGCAGATGGCAATGACCGAGACAATCCAGATGACCAGCAGGATGATCTTGCCGTTATTGTCGATATCGAGCACCGTCGAAAGCACAAAGAGCAGGACCTGAACGCCCACCACAGCGGCAAAACCGCCCTTGATGTAGTAGGGGTAACGGTGCTCAAAAGCCACGGCATGGTCGAGCACCTCGCGACGGTACGAATCGGAATCGAGCACGACGCGCATGGCCGTGCGCAGCGAATAGCGCTGGCGCGGCAGGTCATTGGACTCGCAGATCATGAGGCCCGTCGTGGAAAGCTGCTTATCAAAGAGCAGATTGAGGTTGAGCAGCAACGGGCGCAGCTGCAGACCGATAAAGAGCGCGATGATAAGGAACACGCCCAGGATGCACAGGTTAAACAGGTAGTTGAACGAATACATGCCACCGACGGTCTCGCGCAGCAGATTGATGCCGTAGGTAAAGGGCAGCAGCGGGTGCAGCCACTGGAAGAAGCCTGGCATCATCTCGATGGGGTACATGCCCGACGAACCCGGGATCTGCACGATAACCAGAATGACGCCGATAGCCTTGCCGATATGCTTAAACGTGGTGGACAGCGCATAGATGATATTGACGTAGGTGAACGAGATGGCGATGCCGCCCAGCACGAACAGCAGCGGGCTGACGCACTGCACGCCGATCACCAGATCGCCTACCGTAACGATGATGGCCTGCAACGCGCCCAGGATCACCAGGAGCAACCAGCGGCCAAAGTAGCCCTGACGCGCGGTAAAGCTGCCGATGCCTTCGCGGTCGACCTCGAGCTTGTAGATGGCGATAAGCACGTAGCCGCCCACCCACAGCGCCAGATTGGTATAGAACGGGGCAATGCCCGAACCAAAGCTCTTGACCGGGTAAATTGACTTTGAGGTCAGCTCGACCGGAGATGCCATGAAGTCTGCAACATCATCGACGTCGACGCCCATCAGGCCGGCCAGCTCGCCCATGGACTCGGAGGTCTGTAGCGCCGCGATGTCGTTGGCGGCGGTTGCGAGCTTGTCCTGGACCTTGGCAAGCGAGGCATCGGTCTGGGACAGCGTGGTCTTGGCCTGACCGAGCGTGGCGTTGAGTTGCGAAAGTGTACCGCGCGCACTTGCAATAGTAGGCGTGAGGCCAGACACGATTCCCGTCAGATCACCCGAGACGGCGGCAAACGAATCAAGTGCGCTCGAGACCTTCGGCAGCGCGTTTTGACCCAGGTCCGTCTGAGCCTGGCCAAGGTTGGTCGCACCGGTCTGAATTGCATTATTGATAGCGTCGCTGGCACCCGAGACAGCCGCAGCGTCATTCGCCATGGCGCTCGACTGCGCAGACAGACCGTCCTTGATGCTCTGAAGCTTTTCATTCTGCTCGCGGAGCAAATCGATGATCGATACAATGCGCGCGTCAATTTCCTTGGAACCTGTCGACGTGTCATTGACGAGAATTTCCAAGTGCCCGATAACGGCCTTATTGTGGTCGATCGTCGCTTGGAGAGACTCAAGCGAGTTGTCGATACGGGTAGTCGTAGATGCGACCGTGCCCGTCAGCTTGCCAATCGCAGCGTTTGCGGAGGCTGACGTCTTGGTGAGCGCAAGGCTGCCTTCCGAGAGCGCCTTGGAGAGCGAGGCGACAGAGTTGCCCGCCGTGGCGCGAGCCTCGCCCAGCAGGTCATTGCCCTGGGAGATCGCCTGCGTCAGCGACGGTGCCTGGCCTTGCAAGCCGGCAAGTGCCGCATCAGCCGAGGCGATAGCGCCACTCGTCTTATCGATGGCGGCATTCATATCGCCAATCGAATCGCGCACCTCGCCCAAGGTGTCGGACGCCTCGGACACCGAACTTGCCAGCGAGTCCTGAGTCTGGGTTGCCCTGTCCTTTAAATCGACACCGGCATCCTTGGCGATACCGGCAACAGTCTTGCCTACCGTAGAGACAAATTCCGAGTTGATCTGCTCCTCGATGGTGTTTGCACCGGTATCGGTAACCTTGGGCGCAATGGCGCTCTTCTTCTCATTGACGTAGTACGTGAGCTTGGGCTGATGGTAGTTGCCGTCGAGCATCGAAACCAGGTTATCCGAGAAGTTCTTGGGAATCACGATAGCGGCATAGTACTCGCCGCTCTCGACGCCCTCCTTGGCATCGGCCGTCGAGTCGACGAACGTCCAGCCCAACTGATGATTCTCCTTGAGCTGGTCGACCACTTTGTCGCCAGCGTTGAGCTCACCCACCAAGTCGTTTTGGGTGCCTCGATCGTTGTTGGCGATAGCAATCTTGATGCCTTGGGTGTTTCCATACGGATCCCAGTTTGCCACGATGTTATACCAGGCATACAGCGAGGGAATAACGCACACGCCTAGGGTAACCACCAGGGCGACGGGGTTCACAAGCAGTCGCTTAATGTCGCGCTTAAATATCGCAAAGGACACCTTTGCATTGGATAGTTTGCTGCCGAGACTCACGCTTGGACCATCCATCCTGTCGTTAAATCGAATCGTACTATCGACAACCATTGTAGTAGGCGCTTTAACGTCTCAAAGCACAATGGTGTTGAGTTTTGCGGGTAGCAATATACTACGAAGATGAGTTAACGTACAGATGTACAGTATCCTAAATTTCAGCAGGTCACAAAACCACAACCCGCACAAATAAATGATCCCTTGGGGACGGAGGGATCATTCAAAAGGAAACGAGAGTGGAAAATCTCCCACTTCAAGCCCGCATTCGAGCCAAAAGTGGGAGATTATCCACTCTCGTTCTAATCTAGTTACGGTGCCGTATCCCCGAACTACATCAAGTTGCAAACAGCCGCCGCGAAGGCAACGGGGTCCTCGGGGAGGATACCCTCGACCAGCAGGGCCTGATCGTAGAGCAGACCAGAGTACTGCTTGATCTTGTCGGCGTCGCCTGCCTTCTGGGCAGCGACAAGCTTGTCAAAGACCGGGTGCTTGGCGTTGAGCTCGAGCACGCGCTGGCTCTTGGGCATGCCGTCGGGCGCGCCCTCGGGTCCTTTCTGGAGCACCTTCTCCATCTCGAGCGAAAGTGGGCCCTCGGTGGTGATGCAAGCGGGGGCATCGGTCAGGCGCGCAGAGACGGCAACCTTCTCGACCTTGTCGCCGAGTGCCTCCTTCATGGCGTTAAAGAGGTCCTCGTTCTCCTTGGTGGCGTCCTCGGCCTCCTTTTTCTCGTCCTCGGTCGCCAGGTCAAGATCACCGGTTGCGACGTTCTTGAGCTCCAGGTGACGATCCTCAACCTCGGGCTCGGCACCATCGGCCACGGCCTTTTCGGCAGCCTCGCGGGCGGCAGCGTCCTCGTAGATCTTGGGCATATCGGCGGCAACGTACTCACGCATAGCCTGGAAGGTGAACTCATCCACGTCCTGCGTCAGCAGCAGCACGTCATAGCTGCGGTCGAGCACGCCCTTTACCACGGGCATCTTGGCCAAGCGCTCACGCGAGTCGCCGGCGGCGTAGTAGATGGCCTTCTGATCCTCGGGCATGCCCTTGGCATACTCGGCCAGGGTAATCATCTTCTGTTCCTTGGCAGACCAGAACAGCAACAGATCGGCGAGCTCATCGGCCTTCATGCCATAGCTCGAGTAGATGCCGTACTTAAGACCGCGGCCAAAGTTCTCAAAGAACTTCTCGTAGGCCTCGCGGTCGTTGTCACGCATATCCTCAAGGTCGGCGGTGATCTTCTTTTCCACACGCTTGGCGATGGCCTTGAGCTGACGGTTCTGCTGCAGCGTCTCACGCGAGATGTTGAGCGACACATCGGCGGAATCCACGACGCCGCGGACAAAGTTGTAGTAGTCGGGCAGCAGGTCGTCGCACTTCTCCATGATCAGGACGTTGGAGCTGTAGAGTGCCAGACCCTTCTCGTAATCCTTGCTGTACAGATCGAACGGCGCGCGGCCCGGCACAAACAGCAGGGCATCGTACTCGAGCGTGCCCTCGGCATGGAAGCTGATGGTGCGCGCAGGATCGTCAAAGTCGTGGAACGTGGACTTGTAGAACTCGTCGTAGTCCTTCTGCTCGACATCGGAGCTGCGCTTCTTCCAGATCGGTGTCATGGAATTGACGGTCTCGAGCTCCTGGTAGTCCTCGTACTCGGGCTTGTAATCGTCGCCGGCGTCCTCGGGCTTGGGTTTCTGGCGGCTCTTGGACACCATCATCTGAATCGGGTAGCGCACATAGTTGCTGTACTGCTGAATCAGGCTCTTGAGACCCCACTCGGTCAGGAAGCGATCGTAGGTCTCGGCCTCGCCGTCGGCATCGAGCTTCTCGTTCTCGCGCAGCGTCAGGATGACATCGGTACCGTGCTCGGCGCGCTCACCGTCCTCGATGGTGTAGCCCTCAAGACCGTCGGATTCCCACACATGGGCGACATCCTCGCCATAGGCGCGGCTGACGACCTTCACATGGCTGGCAACCATAAAGGCAGAGTAGAAGCCCACGCCAAACTGGCCGATGATGTCGACCTCGGAGCCCTGCTGCTCGGCGTTCTCGGTCTTAAACTCCTCGGAGCCGGAATGGGCGATGGTGCCCAGATTGCGCTCGAGCTCCTCGGCGGTCATGCCAATGCCGTTATCCGAGATGGTAATGGTGCGGGCGTCTTTATCAAAGGAGACGCGAATGGCCAGGTCGCCCTGGTTGATCTTGACGCTCGGATCCTGCAGGCTCTTAAAGTTGAGCTTGTCGCCGGCGTCGCTCGCGTTAGAGATAAGCGCGCGCAGGAAGATTTCCTTATTGGTGTAGATGGAGTTGATCATGAGGTCGAGCAGTTTTTTGCTCTCGGTCTTAAATTGACGCATGTGCAGTCCTTTCGCGCTACCCCCGTCCGCAAAAACGGCCCGGTTGCCCGAGCCGCATCGCAGACCTGCTATGTTCAGACTTAGATTTTATAACCCAATAGCGCGCATATATACATACGGAATCGAAAAACTGTATGTCCGAGCGCTCCAATGCGTCAATTGCCAAGGAGTGTCCCCAGCTGCCGGCAGAAAAGGAACGTCCCTATCTGCCATCTACGCGCTTGGCCATCCAGACATGGGGCTGGCCCTCGTCTTCGTAATCTACCGGGGCAATTTGCGTGTAGCCCGCCTTTGCATAGAGCAGCAACACGTATTCCTGCGCATGCAGCTTAATAAGCTTAGCGCCGGCATCGCGTGCACACGAAGCACTGGCCTCGACGATCGCACTCGCCAGTCCGCGACGACGCATAGCCGGCAGCACGGCGACGCGCCCCATAATGTAGGCCTCCCCCGCCGCAACGCCTTCGTCCATGTCGCATGCCGGCAACACCGGGGCCTCTGCGTCAGCCACGCGCTCAAGCTCCTCGGGAAACACGCGCGAGCAACCGGCAAGCTCGCCGTCTACATAGAGCGTCACATGAATGCAGTTCTGATCCTCGTCGATAGCGTCGAACTCATTCTCGTAGCCCTGCTCGTCCATAAAAACGACGCGGCGCACCAACGCCGCGTCATCAAAGCATCCCGTCTTAAGTTGGATATCCATGGCTGCCCTTTCATTCAATGCGAACGTTAGGGACAGATATTAGCGAAAATGAGCTCCGCGCACGCTAAACTTCGCGCGAGCCTTCGCCAGGCAGTCGTAATGACCCACGTTATGGGCATCGCTCGCGATGAAGCTGTACAGGTTCTGATCGAACAGGCGCTGTGCCGGCTTTTTTTCGCGACCAAAGCGACCGCCGGCAATAAAGTCCGCCGAAGCCTGCAGCTTGCAGCCCATATCGACCAGGCGCTCCGCCACGCTTACATCCTTTTGAACCGCACGATAGCGCTCAGGATGAGCGATGATCACCTGGTAGCCACGGCACTGCAAATCGTAAATCGTGTTCTCGTACTCTCTAAACGCATACGCATCGGCATGCGTCGAAAGCTCGAGCAGAAACTCGTTGGTTCCATCGAAATGCAAGTGCTCCGCGGCATCGATACCAAGTTCAACGAGCTTTCGATGGTTGACCTCGAAGCCCATCTGGAGCGGAAAACCGTCAGCGTTATCACGCAGCAGTTCAAAGGCATCCCACATCTTGTCGTAATCAAAATAGGGATCACGGCAGTGAGGAGTGCAAACGATTCTGGTTACACCGGCCCGCTTGGCAGCCTCGAGCATCGCCAAGCTCTCATCGAGATCGGCGGCGCCGTCGTCTACACCCGGCAAGATATGGCAATGAATGTCACGCATAGGTCAGCCTTAATCAACTAAACGTTTGCTCGGTTGGTGAAGATGCCCTTTTTGGAAGTCCCCTGATCGTCCGAGCCCTTCTTCACCTTCTTACCGTCCTTGGTGTAGTAGGAGTAGTAGTACTCGCTGGTCTCGGTCTCGCAGTAGTTCATAACGGTACCGATGAGCTTGACCTTTTCGGACTTCTTAAGCTGGCCGATAGCGTTGAGTGCCTCCTCGCGCTTGGTGAAGTCCTCGCGCACCACGAACAGCGTACCGTCGGTCAGGCTGGCAATCTCGGCAGCATCGATGAAGGTGCCGACCGGGGGAGCATCAAAGATGACGTACTGGAACTTGGCGGACAGTGCCTTTACCAACTTGGCAAAGCGGTGAGAGACAATGATGTCGGCAGGATTGGGAATATGCGGCTCGGCATCGAGGAAGTAGAAGTTCTTCTGACCCGTCTCGACAATTGCCTGGTCAATGGAGATCTGCTCGGAAAGGACCGCATAGAGTCCGCCGCGCGAACGAACGCCGAGCATATCGGAAAGGGACCTGCGGCGCATATCGGCCTCAACCAGGAGCACGGACTTGCCACTCGTGGCGATTGCCTGAGCAAGGTTAATGGAAACCGTAGACTTGCCCTCGTTGGGAATCGAGGAGGTAACGGTGATGGTGCGAATGGGGTCGTCCACGCTCGCAAAGCGAATGTTGGCCAGAAGGGTCTTGGCGGCATTCTGTACAACGAGCTTATCGGTGTTCTTTGCCTTAGCCATGCCTATTTACCACCTTTCATAGCCGGAATTCGGCCAACAACGGGAATGCCCAGGAGCTCTTCCGCCTCTTCGGCACCGCGGATGCGGGTATTGAGCATGTCTGCCAAAACGACATAGGCGACTGCGATAAAGATACCGGCGAGGAACGCGACGGCAATATACAGCGTGCGCTTGGGGCCGCTGGGGGCTTCGGGGGTCTTAGCCTCGTCGATAACGTTGATGCTCTGGGCAGCGCCGACGTTCTGAGCGACCGTACTCACCGAGCTAGCTATGGCCTTTGCGACCTCAGCCGTCTCCTTGGCATCGGTGCCGGTAACCGAAAGCGTAATGACACGCGTGGTGGTCTCGGAGGAAACAGACACCTTGTAGTCATCCAGATCGGTGAGGCCCAGTTCCTTGGCGGCGCCGCTCTTAACGCTATCGCTATCCAGCAGCGTGGCGATATCGTTGGAAAGCATCTGGCTCGCCGAGAGATCGTTGTAGCTCATCTGGCCGCTATCGTCGGTCTTGGCGAGAATGTACATGCTCGTCGTCGCGGTATAGGTGTTGTCCATCGCGGCGAAGGACACGATGCCCATGGCGATCGCGCAGACCACCGGAAGGGTGATGACCAGCTTGAGGTGCTTCTTCAGCAGCTGGAACAGTTCGAGAAGGGTCATGCAGCTTGCCTTTCATTTCCCCAGTTCGGATTGACAAAACTGTCCGTATGTTATCGCATCTTTTTACCGAGACCAAACTCTATACATAAGAAACAGGCTCTCCTGTAAAAATGTCGGAAGCAATCGTAAAATTGCACAACAACGCCGCACCCGAAAGTCAAATGCGGCGTCTACATCAATACCTGTGTTGTATCGCTATGCGAATGGCTCGTCCTGCTGTATGGGAAACGTCACCGTAATGGTGGTTCCCACGCCCAACTCGCTCGACAGATCGAGCGTGGCGTGATGATACAGGGCCGCATGCTTGACAATGGCAAGCCCCAGACCGGTTCCGCCGCGCGCCTTGGACCTACTCTTGTCCACGCGATAGAACCGCTCAAATACCTTGCCCTGTTCTTCAGGCGCGATACCGATTCCCGTGTCGGCGACCGCAAGGAACGGATGGCCTTCGTCGTTGGTGCCGCACTGCAGCGTAACCGTACCGCCGGGTCGATTGTAGCGGATGGCGTTGCTTGCCAGATTATAGATGAGCTCGTCAATCAAGCGCGACACGCCCTCGATGACCACAGGCTTGGTCTCATGACTTATCGTCACATTCGCCTGACGGGCGACCTGTTCAAGACGCTGCTCAACCGCGTAGATGGCACGCGAGAGCTCAATAGGCTCCGTGGACCCAATGGGCACCGCCTCGCCCTCAGTTGCACGCTCGGCCTCGTCCAAGTTAGACAGCGTAAGGATGTCGTTGACAAGCGCCGCCAAACGGCCCGCCTCACGATAGATGCGACCGCCAAAGTTGCGCAGGTCGTCCTCGCCCTCGACCATGCCATTTGCGATGAGCTCGGCATAGCCCGAAATCGCCGTAAGCGGCGTCTTGAGCTCATGGGTGATATTCGCCGTGAACTCGCGGCGCATACGGTCGTTGTCCGCTAGCACCGCCATTTGGCGCTTGAGTTCCTGGCGCTGCGACTCGATACGCTCAAGCATGGGGACCATCTCGGCATAGGCGTGCTCATAGCTACGGCGTGGGTGGTCCAAATCCACCTCTTGCAACGGCGCGATGATGGCACGGGACTCGCGGCGCGCCATAAAAAACGAGAGCACCGCACCCGCTGCTGCGATAAGCAGCATCGGCGCCACCATCGACAGCAAAATCGCCGCAACGCCAGGCTGGGCCTGCGCCAAGCGGACAACCTGGCCGTTATCAAGGGCGACGGCGCGATACAGCATAATCTCGTCAAGCGTAGAGCTTGCGCGCTCCGCGGAACCCGAACCATTCTCAAAGGCCTCGATGACCTCGGGGCGATCGCCGTGGTTGGGCAGTGTGGAAGGTGACGCCTCGTTGTCGTAGGCAACCGATCCATCCTTGTTAATCAGCGTGATGCGCAAGTCCTCGCGATCGAGGCTACGCAAGAACGGGATGGGCTCCTGCTGCTCGTCGAGGGCGGCAGCAATGAGCTCGGTTTCTTGCGCCAGGTTGGCACTCGTGGCATCCGCCAAGGTGTTTTGCACAAAGAACGCACCCAGCACCGTAAACGCCACGATAACCGCCATGGCGCAGACAAAGATCGTCACAAAAACGCGGTGCGACAGCGTATGTTTTCCTTGGGGGGCGAAGACCACGGGTTACTCCTCCGATGCGGTGGCCGCGGTGTCGTCACCTTCGGCACCATCACCGGCAGAAGGCTCGGCCAAGCGGTAGCCCACGCCGCGCACGGTCTCGATGGCGCTGGCATGCTCGCCCAGTTTTTGGCGAAGCGTCTGCACGTGCACGTCAACGGTGCGCGAACCGCCGTCGAAGTCCCAGCCCCACACGCTCTGCAGCAACGACTCGCGGGTAAAGACCACGCCGGGCTTGCGCATGAGGTACTCGAGCAGGTCGAACTCGCGCAGGGTGAGCTTAAGCGACTCGCCGGCAACAGTCACCTCACGATGGCTGGGCGAGAGCACGATGTCGCCCACGCTGAGCACATCGCTTGCCTGTTTGACCATGCCGCCGCGACGCAGCAGTGCGCGGCAGCGGCTGGCGAGCTCCATGAGCGAAAACGGCTTAGTCAGGTAATCGTCGGCACCGCCATCGAGCGCCATCACCTTGTCGAGCTCGGTATCCTTGGCGGTAAGCATCATGATGGGCACCGTCGCCGTCAGGCGATCGGCACGCAGTCGACGCATAATCGCCAAGCCATCGGTATCGGGCAGCATGATGTCGAGCAGGACGGCATCGGGTACCCGTCGCGCCACGGCAGCCTTAAACTCACCGTCGCACGAAAAGCCTTCGGCCTCAATCCCCTGCTTGCGCAGCGCATAGACCGTCAAATCCCTGATGTTGTCATCGTCCTCGACGTAATAGATCATGTTGAACCCCTTTGCGGCCGGCATGACCGCATCTTAACCCTAAAGGTACCTTTACTAGATGGTATCAGCCAAAACGCCCCGTCAAATAATCCGCCGTGCGCGGATCGGTCGGATTCTTGAAGAGTTGCGCGGTGGGCGCGTGCTCCACCAGCTCACCCAGCAAAAAGAATGCGACCGAATCGGAGATACGCGCCGCCTGCTGCATATTGTGCGTAACGACCACGAGCGTGCAGGTCTCTTTGAGCTCGCAGGCCAGCTGCTCCACCACCAGCGTCGACACAGGATCGAGTGCCGAGGTCGGCTCGTCCATCAGCAGAACCTGCGGCTGCACGGCCAGCGCCCGCGCGATGCAGAGGCGCTGCTGTTGCCCGCCCGACAGCTCGAAGGCCGATTTCTTCAGTTTGTCTTTCACCTCGTCCCACAGCGCGGCTCCCTTGAGCGAGCTCTCGACGCGCTCGTCGATCAGCCGGCGGTCGCGGACGCCGTTCACGCGCAGTCCGTATGCGACGTTCTCATAGATCGTCTTCGGAAACGGATTCGGTTTCTGGAAAACCATGCCTACCTTTTTGCGCAGCTCGACGACCTCGACGTCCCGGCCGTAGATGTCCTCGCCGTCGATCCGGATCTCGCCGCTGAGGCGCGTTCCCTCGATCAGGTCGTTCATCCGGTTCAGCAATCGCAGGAAAGTCGACTTGCCGCCGCCCGAGGGGCCGATAAAGGCCGTGACCGTGTTACGCTCGATGCCGAGCGTGATGTTCTTCAGCGCGTGGAAGCTGCCGTAATAGAAGTTGACGTCTTTCGCACTTATGTTGATCATGACGATAGGGTTTCGTTAGTTCGTTTTCACTTTGCGGCCGAAATAGCGTCTCAGTCCGTTTGCCAGCAGATTGATCAGCAATACGATCGCGATCAGCACGAGAGCCGTTCCGTAAGCCATCGGACGGGAGGCTTCCAGATCCGTTCCGCTCGTTGCGATCACGTACAGGTGATAAGGCAGGGCCATGACCTGATCGAAAATACTGTCGGGCAGTTTCGGCAGGAAATAGGCGACGGCCGTGAACAGAATGGGCGCCGTCTCGCCCGACACGCGGCCGATCGAGAGGATCAGCCCGGTGACGATGTTCGGGAAAGCCATCGGCAGCAGTACGCGCCAGACGGTCTGCAGTTTGGTCGCGCCGAGCGCGTAGCTGCCGTTGCGCAGCGAGTTGTCGATCGAGCGCATTGCCTCTTCGGTCGTCCGGATCACGATCGGCAGCACGAGCAGGGCGAGGGTCAGCGAGCCGGCGATGATCGAGTCGCCGAATCCGAGCGTACGGACGAACAGCGCCATGCCGAACAGGCCGAACACGATCGACGGTACGCCGCTCAAGTTGCTCGTCATGACGCGGATCACTCTGACGAGCCAGTTGTCGCGGGCGTATTCGCTGACATAGATGCCCGACATCACGCCGAGCGGAAACGCGACGGCGATGCTGCCCGCCACCAGGCAGAGCGTGCCGACGATAGCCGGCAGGATGCCTCCCTCGGTCATCCCGTTTTCGGGCATCGAGGTGAGAAATTCCCAACTGACGACGCCGGCTCCTTTGACGATGATGAAACCCAGAATCCATACCAGTATGGCCACGACCAGCAGGCTCGTCAGTCGGAACAGCCCGAAAGCGAGTCGTTGCGAGCGCTTCTTGCGTTTCGATATTTTCGAGGACGTTATCATGTTGTCCGTTCGTTATTGTTTTTTTCGTTTCTCGCGCGCCGGCGGGGAATCTTTCTCCGGGCGTCGGCGCGGTTTCCTTGTTTACATCGTCTTGGTCCGTCGGGCCGAAATCATCTCGACCGCGATGCTCAGCAGCAGCGTGAGCAGGAACAGGATGCAGCCCAGCATGAACAGCGCCTCGTAGTGGGCGCCTCCGGCCGGAGCCTCCCCCAGCTCGGCGGCGATCGTCGCGGGAATCGTCCGCACGGGCTCGAGCAGCGAGTGCGGCACGACGGCGGCGTTGCCGGTTACCATCAGCACGGCCATCGTTTCGCCGACCGCGCGGCCGATGCCCAGCACGGCCGCCGCGGCGATGCCCGAGGCCGAGTACGGCAACACGACCCGGCGGATCGTCTGCCAATGCGTCGCGCCGAGCGCCAGACTCGATTCGCGCATGGCTCGGGGAGTCGTGCGGATCGTATCCTCGGCGACGGTGATGATCGTCGGCAGCGCCATGATTGCCAGAATCAGGCTGCCGGCGAGTGCCGTCTCGCCGACCGGCAGGTCGAAGACGTCGCGTACCAGCGGCACGACCGCGACGAGCCCGAAGAATCCGTAGACGACCGACGGAATGCCGGCCAGCAGCTCGATCACGGGTTTCAGCATCCGGCGCAGCCGCGAGTCGGCCAGCTCGGCCATGTAGATGGCGACGGAAAGCCCCAGCGGCAATGCGATCAGGATGGCCGCCAGACTGACCCACAGCGTGCCGGCCAGCAGCGGAATCAGGCCGTACTGCGGGGCCGGCGCGGCGGTCGGATACCATTGCCGCCCGGCGAAGAAGCTCGCCGGCGTGATCCGTCCCTCGCCGAGAACCTTGCCGGCGAAGTCGGGGGCGACGTACTGTTCGGGCAGATAGGCGATCATGTTCGGATGATCGGCCACGATCCGGCTCAGACATTGCGGCGCGCGGCTCAGGTCGGCTCCGAGCTCCTGCTCGGTCGCGTAGCTCGTGATGTCGTCGAGCCGGAAGACCAGAATCGAGTCGTCGGGACCTCCTACCTCGCTCCAGTTCGTCAGGTCGGCGTCGAATATCTGCATGATCTGTTCCGGAGTCAGGCTCTGCACCGGGTTCGCCCGGTTGACGGCTAGCACGTAGCCTTGCTCGACGGCCGGCGAGTCGAACAGACCGGCTCCCTCGCGGAACAGAAAGACGACGATCAGTACGATCACGATACTGGTCAGGTAGCCGCTCGCCATCAGGATTTTCTCGGCGACGGCCTCCGCTATTTTTCTCGGTTTCAGTTTCACGGTTTTCGGTGATTGGGTCGCGCTCGGACGGGCTTTAACGGATCGGAATGAAACCGATGGACGCCACCATAGCCTGTCCCTCGTCCGAAGTCAGGTAGTCGACCAGCGGCCGGACGGCGGCCTCGTTCGATTTCGTATAATAGAAGTAGAGCGGCCGGACGATCGGGTAGCTTTTCGACCGGGCATTGTCGAACGTCGGGTCGACGTAGCTCCCGC
>URYW01000037.1 GCA_900552145.1 uncultured Collinsella sp.
CGCTCAAATGCCTTGAGCATCGAAGGCGTCAGGTCACGATAGCGCGTGGAGGGATAGGTCATGACATCGGACATACCGCAGATGGGAAACGGCAGCTCGGACGACTCGAACGGTACGGCAAACACGGCAGCACGCCGGTCCAGCTCGCCTTGGGTATCACCCGGTGCCGCGCCGCAAAGCACGGCGGCGCGATGCCCCGTCTCGATCTGCTCGCGCACGAGCGCGGCAAGGTAGGTGCCGCTGCCGGTGCTATCTGGTTTTTGTGCCGAGATATTGAGGATGCGCATGTCGCGGTACACCCCTAGGCCAAGGCGGCGGCGCGGACAGCCGCGCCGATCGCTCCGGCAAAGCGCGCCTGGGGCGAGGTGGTCACCGGCGACCCCAGTAGCTCGCCCAACCGCTCCACCACGAAGGCGTTCTCGCACAGGCCACCGGTCAGGTAGTACGGGGCGCCCGCGGCCTGCCCGGCCATGGTCGCCACGCGCGAGACCACGCTGTCGATCACGCCACGCGCAATGTTCTCGCGCGGCTCACCGCGACCGATCAGGCTGATGACCTCGCTTTCGGCAAACACCGTGCACATGCTGCTGATTTTGGTGGGCTCGCCGGAACGCGCAAGGTCGGCCATCTGCTGCTGGGAAATGCCTAGGCGGTCGGCCATGATCTCCAAAAAGCGCCCCGTGCCGGCGGCGCACTTGTCGTTCATGGCAAATTTGGCCACGCGACCGCCCTTGAGTTGGATGACCTTGGTATCCTGTCCGCCCACGTCGATCACCGTGCCGTGATCGCCAAACAGGCGCACGGCACCGGTACCGTGGCAGGTAATCTCGGTCACGACCTTGTGCGCATAGGGCACGGCGACACGACCGTAGCCGGTCGCGATCACACGCACGTCGTCGCCCGTCACGTCATAACCCGCCGCTGCTAGTGCCTCGCGCATCCGCTCGGAAGCATCGACCGAGGAGAACCCGGTTGGCTGCACGCACGTCCACGCCACCGCACCCTCCCCATCGACCACAGCAGCCTTAGCCGCCGTAGACCCGATATCGATCCCGATCCCTATCATGGCTCTCTCCCAATCTAAACATCAAAGGTAGCGGCGCGTTCAGGCGCCTTAGCTCTAGGTTTCTCAGGTGCCGGAGATTGCCCCGAAAGAGGAGCGCTGCGTACTTTGGGTACGCAAGCGACGGTTTGAGGGGCAAGATCCGGTGCCTGAGGAAGCTAGAGCGTTTCGATGAAGGCGGCGATGCGCGTCTCGACCTGACCCATGTCGCCGTTGCTGTAGTCGGTCTCGATCTTCATGTACGGAATACCCGCGCCCTCGACGGCCTCCTGCATGCGGGCACTCTCCACGTTAAAGGTGTGGCACGCCTGGAGCACGCTCTCCACTACGCCATCGACGTGATACTTCTCGCACATGGCCAGCGTGTTTTCCATACGACCGTAGTTGGGCGTCATGACCGAGCAGTTGATATCCAGGTAGCGGTCGGCGATGGCACGCAGGATGTCGGGAGCCTCCGGGTCGATCATCATGGCCGCCGTGCGCTCGCCCGAGCAGTCGTCCATGCACACGACCACGCCGCCGTTGGACTCGATGGTGCGGCCGATCTTGTTGATCACACCGCCCACCGGGCAACCGGTGATCAGAATGCGCTTGGCATCCGACGCAATCGAGCGCTCGCCCGCGTCGTAGGCCTCGCGCAGCTTGGCGACCTTTTGCTCCAGCTGCTGCGTATAGGCCTCGATATCAAAGCTGAACGTGCCGGCTAACATAGTGCTCATCAGGTCGACGCCGCTCATGGCCGCCGGCTGGTTGGCCTGCAGCGCAAACATGTCGAGCTGGGCTGCACGCAAGCGGTTGCGACGACGGACGGCAGCGCGCAGGTCATCGTCGGTAATCGTGATGCCGTAGAAGCCCTCGAGCTCCTCCTTGAGCAGGCGGCACTCCTCGTACCAGCCCTCGCGCTCGTAGGCGCGGTCGCGGCCCTGCGGAAGATGCAGAATGTGCGTTCGCTTGAGCTCGTTGAGTAGCTCGTACATCTTCTTCTTGCCGTCGCAGGTGGTCTCACCGATGATCATGTCGCTAAAGTACGTAAACGGGCACTTTTGCGAGTAGGCAAAGCCGTAGGTCGACTTGATGAGCGGGCAGAGGTTTGCCGGCAGCACCTTCTCGGCCTCGGGAATCACCTCATCGGACGTGCCGCACAGCGCCACGCTCGCAGCCCCCGCGGCATCGACAATCTCGAGCGGCGTATAGCTGCACAAAAAACCGACCAGGCGATTACCCGCCTGCTTGTAATCCTTGACGCGAATAAACGCCGCCTTGCGCTGCTCGTTGAACTCCTCAAACGTGGACGGCAACGGCTGCTCAATATTATCCGACATATAACTCCTAAACCTTTTAATCAACCAAGGAAACAGCTTTCCCAGGTGCCCGAGGTCACCGTGAATGAGGAGCACCGCGTACTTTGGTACGCAAGCGACGGTTTGAACGGCAAGATCGGGTGCCTGGGGAAGCCGCCGGGACGAATAGCCCTAAATGGTTTCCAAGAAAGCTTCAATGCGCGTCTGCAATTGCCCCGCATCCTCGCCGGCGTAGTCGGTCGTGATGTGCATAAACGGAATGCCGGCCTCCTCGGCAGCCTTCTCCACGGCAAACGACTCCATCTCGTAGAGCGTGCAGAACTGCAGGGCCACGTCGACGATACCGTCTGCATGCAGGTCCTTGGCCATCTGGACAATGTCCTTCATACGCTGGTCGTTGGGCGTAAAGACAGCGCAGTTGATCTTAAAGTAGCGCTCGGCGATGGCGTCGAGCATCTCGTCGACCGTCTCGCCGGACTCGTCGACCAGGTCCTTGTAGTAGCGCGAGCCCGTGCAGGACTCCTCGCCCACCACGACGCCGCCGGCCTTCTCGATGAGGTTGAACAGCTTCCAGTTGGGCACGGCCATGGGCGTACCGGTGTACAGGATGCGCTTGGTCCCCTTGGGCGCCACGCCCTCGCCGGCCTCGACACGCTGCTCGCACTCAGCCGCCATATCGTTAATGGCTCCGGTCAGACGCGGCGTGTCGTCCATAAAGGCGGCCTGGACGGTCAGCAGGCTGTCGAGACCGCTGATGGGCGCAGGGTCGGCAGCGCGCGTGGCAGCGAGGCGCTGCAGGGCGCGGCGCTTTTCGTTGACGGCGTGGATGGCGGCCTTCAGACGCTCGGGCGTAATCTTGACGCCGCACTCTTCCTCGATCTTGGCGGCGAGCTTCTTGACCTCGGCCTTCCAGGTCACGAGCGTCGACTCGTCGTGTACGTTGGGAATATCCATGACGTACATGTTCTTTTGCGTGGCAAAGAACTCGTAGGCTTTCTTCTTGCCATCGCAGGTGTTCTCGCCTACCACCAAGTCACTCGACTCAATGTAGGGGCAGACCTCGCCCAGCTTAAAGCCGGCAAAGCTCTTGATGAGCGGGCAGGTGTTGCGCGGCAGATGCTCCTCGACCTTGTCGGTCGCCCAGTCGGCACCCGAGCACAGGCCCACGGGAATGCCGTCGCAGGCGAGCACAATCTCCTCGGGCACATAGACGCAGAACGAGCCCACGATCTTGGTGGCCTCGCCGGCCTCCTTCTTGTCGAGCATCTCCTTAATACGGCCGCTGTGGATGTTGGTGGCCACAAAGTCCAGGTAGGACGTGGACTTGGGGCGGGTGTTCTGCGTCAGGAACATATCGCCGTACATCTGGCCCACGGCGCCCAGCAGCATGTCGTGGTCGGCAAGGTTCATGCCGAGGCTCTCCCACATCGGATGGAAATCGAATTCTTCAGCCATAACGGTTCCCCTCTCGAACCAAAATCGGATAACAACGGTATCGATGCACGACGGACGGCGATTGCCCGGCCGTGCTCAAACCCGGAATTTTAGGGAACCTGCTTTGCGGTCGATTATTTAGCTGTGCGTCGTCTCTCCCGGAGCCGTGAACATACCTGCTCATATGCGGCTCCGAGCCATGTATAGGGCACGCGCGGCAACGCGGCGAATGTATGTCGTCTGCGGCATGTGCGCACCCTCCTTTACAAGTTGAGGTCAACTATATCAACGGTTATCGACCATGCGAACACCGTTGACATTCGTACGACAGAGGCACCCGTTGCCTTTTAATAAATTATTATCTTGCTTGATAATTAATTACCATTCTACATTCGGCGAACGGTAGGGAACGAAACTGCGGGCTGCCGAGAATCCTCGACGGCCCGCCCTCTACCCTACCGACAAACCAGATGAATCCTGCTCGCATCAAAATGCATGCGCAAGGTCTCCCCCGCCTGCGGCAACTCCTCTACAGGCACGCCCACCTTGTTGACCTTCCACTGCAGACGCGTGGACGCATCGACGCGCGGCACGTCCAGCAGCACCAGCCGCTCAAAGCGCGAATCGCTCACACGGGCCACGTGCAAATCGTAGCTGTTACGGCCCCGCTCCGCGCGATTGTCAACATGGAAGTAGCTCGCACGAATACCGAGGTACGCCACGTCATCTCGAACCTCACGGCCCACATTAAAGGTCATGCCCCAGTCGAGGGCCTCAACTTCTTCGTCGCCGATCTTGCGCGCGCGGCTCGTATTCTTGCAGCCCGTCAGGCGCAGTGCCGCCAGCGTCTGCGGACGACGGACCACGTCCTCGATGGAGCCGATCTCCTCAACATGCCCGTCGTGCATCACGCAGATGCGCTGGCACAGGCGGCACGCTTCGTCGATGTCGTGGCTCACGTAGAGCACGGTACGGTTGCAGACGTCGAACAGGTCGAGCATGTTTTGCTCAAGCGCGCTCTTGAGATACGCATCGAGCGCGCTCATGGGCTCGTCGAACATAAAAATGCCCGGATGCGCCGCCACCATACGGGCAAGCGCCACGCGTTGCTGCTGCCCGCCCGAGAGTCGCGCGGGGTAGCGATCGACAAAATCGGCCAGACCGAAAATGCCCAGATAGCGCTCGGCGAGCTTTTTGCGCGCGGCGGCGTCGCCAGCATCCTTTACACCGGCGCATACGTTATCGGCCACCGTCATGTTGGGAAACAGCTGATAGTTTTGGAACAACAGGGCGCATTTTCGCTCCTGGGGTGACAGGTTGATGCCAGCCGCCGAGTCAAAAAAGGTCACGCCGTTGACGACGATCTTGCCCTCGTCGGGCGTCTCCACGCCGGCAATGCAGCGCAGCGTGCAGCTCTTGCCACATCCGGAGGCACCGAGCAAGGCCACGCGCTCCTCGCCGGCCTCAAGCTGCATGTCGAGCACAAACCCGGGATAACGTTTCTTAATATCCAGAACGAGCGACATGGCCTATCGACCTCCCTGTAATGCGGCATCATCGCGCATGAGCTCGGCCAGCGCCTCGCGATCGATACGCAGGGCATCGCCGCCCGCCGGGTCGAGCGAATCGCCCTGTCCGGCGAGCTCTTTGGCCTGCTTGCGCTCCGCACGGGAAAGACCACGCTCGCGGTACTTTTGCGAATGTGCCGTGTACATGTTGATGAATAGGATGACCAGGAAGCTGAACGCAATTACGACCACGACCCAAAAGAGGGCCACCGACGTGTTGCCGCCCATCCACTCAAAGTAGATGGCGATGGGAATGGTCTGCGTAATGCCGGCGTAGTTGCCCGCAAAGAACAGGGTGCAGCCAAACTCGCCCATCGCGCGGGCAAAGGCGAGCACCGTGCCGGCGGCAATCGAGGGCCAGCCAAGCGGCATCATAAGCTTGGTAAAGATGCGACGCTCGGACCATCCCAGGGTTCGCGCCGCATCGAGCATTTGCGTGTCGAGGCTCTCGAAGGCTCCGAGTGCCGTACGATAGACGAGCGGGAACGACACCACCACGGCAGATATCACCGCTGCCGGCCACGTAAAGACAATCGAGATGCCGTGCGCGATGAGCCACTGGCCCACCCCGGTCGAGCGGCCAAACAGCATAAGCAGCAAAAAGCCACACACCGTAGGCGGCAGCACCATGGGGATGGTAAAGACCGAGTCGAGCAAGCCCTTGATGCGACTCGTCGTACCCATAGTCTTCCACGCGGCGAACAGGCCCAGCGCAAAGGAGATCAGCAGGGCAAGGCCGCTCGTTTTGATAGACACCCAAAACGGGCGATAGTCGATGTCGCCCAAAAAGGAGGCCAGAGAGGTCAAGGGCCCCTGCTCATCCCGTAACACGACAGACGATGCTTCTACCATTTGAGCGCTATCAAGCCAACGCGCGCCGCCCTTGGCATCACCCGAGGCTGATGCAATCACCACATAGCGGTCCCCATCCGCACCGCGGTCGTCAAAGCCATAGGTATACCCGCCGGATTCAAACGTTGTTTCCGCCGTGACATACCAAGGAAGATCCACGTCCCCTAGCTGCGCACCTCACATGCAGTATGCGCTGTCGAGCTTACAGACGAGGGCCTTGAGACACGATACGCACTCGTAGTCCTGCGGATCCAATCCATACTACTCGCCCGCCTTGGGCGATATCCACACCACAACGCGATCGGCAGCAGGCGCCACTACAAGGTCCACGTCCTCGTCAACGGGAAACCGGTAGCCCTCAGGCTGGCCCTCCATGGCACGAGCGGTCCCCTTGGCCAGCCGCTCAAAACCCTCGATCCCATAGGAAAGCCCATGAGCGGTCGCAGCAACCTGGGCCCCGTCCTCAGCGTCCCCAGCAAACGCAAATCCCGGCACCCAGCAAAGCGCGAAGGTCAAAGCACAGGCGACAAGCATGCGGAATCTATTAAGCACGAAAAGCTCCAAGCGAATACAAGGACGAAGTGAAACATAAAACGATGGAATTATCGCGCCAAGCCGCTCTACGCGGAAAGCTCAAAGCCGTACTTGGCCCAAATCTTCTGGGCTTTCTTATTGGTCAGGCAGAAGTCGATGAACGCCTTGGCCTCGTCGGCGTGCTCGGAGCTCTCGGCAACGACACCCGGATACACGATGGGCTTGTGCGAATCCTCGGGGCACACGAAGGCCTCCTCGATGCCGTCGTAGCGGAAGATATCGGAGCTGTAGACAAAACCGGCCACGCAGTCGCCCGTAGAGACGTAGGCGGCAGCGGTGCCGACCTTATCGGCCAGGGCCACCTTGTCGGCGAGTTCGGGCGCATACTCGCCGTCGTCACCCTCGGTGCCGGTATAGAGGCCCACGGAGGCCAGGGCCTGGTTGGCATACTTGCCAGCGGGAACAGTCTTAGCGTCGCCAATGGCGATCTTGCCGTCCAGATTCGCGACGTCGGCGATGGCCTCGACCTTGGTGTCGGAGCCCTCGGCGCGAATGATCACGAGGTCGTTGACGAACATGTCCTCACGCGTATCGACGTCGACGAGCTCGGCGGTCTCAGCGTCATCCATGGTGCCCTTGGAAGCGGTGATGAGCACGTCGACGGCGGCACCGGCGCGCATCTGCTCGACAAGGTCGCCGGAGGCCTTAAACTGCGTGTCGGCAAAGGTGGTGCCGGTCTGGTCGGTGTAGAGCTCTTGGACCTCGGGCAAAGCCTTCTCGAGCGAGTTGGCAGCAAAGACTTGCAGCTCGACAGCTTTCTTAGAAGACGCCTCAGCAGAACCGGCATCGGATCCGGCCGGCTCGGACGTATTGCTGCCCGAGCAGCCAGCAAGACCAAGGCCGGCAGCGGCGACAGCAGAAAGCGAGACGAATCCGCGGCGAGAAACCATATCGAACATATTCAACCCTTTCGGACCTTGTGCCCGGGTACCCCACCGCGGGCTATAATCTGCAATCAGATTATACTTCTGCGCGAATAATGATAGTGAGAAATTATTCTCACCAGAGAATATAGTTTCGAGTTAGCGTGCACCTCGGCGTCGCTTCGGCGGAAAACAAAGGCGGAGCAGCCCGTAAGGTCGCTCCGCCGCAGGTAGTGCGCTTATTTGGCGTGTCCGCCGCCCGCCGTCATCTGGGCCGCATGTTCCAGCTGGTCCGCTATGGCCTCCCAGCTTTCGCGGGCGGCCTTCGTGGAACCGGGAAAGTTTACGACAAGTGTATGACCTCGGTGCATGCAAATAGCGCGCGAGAGCATGGCGCGGCGCGTCTTGGTCATCGAGTACGCACGAATTGCCTCGGCAATACCCGGCACATCGCGGTCGCAGACGGCACGCGTCGCCTCGGGCGTCACATCGCGCATCGAAAGCCCCGTGCCGCCGCAGGTGAGCACGACATTGGCTCGGCACTCATCGGCGGCTTCCACAATGGCATCACCAATCTCGCTGACGTCATCGCGCACGACCACATGTGAGGCGACCGTCCAGCCCTGTGCCACGATGAGTTCCTCGAGCGCGGCTCCGGCCTCATCCTGCGCAAGATCGCGCGTGTCCGAGCACGTCACGATCGAAATCTTCAACTCCATAGCGATCCTCCTATAGCACCGTTCCCTCAGGCAGGTCGACGCGAACAACGTCCACGACATCTCCCGCCTTGAGCTCGCACGGTCCTTCGTCAATACGCAGCAGGCAGTTGGTCCGCTGCATCGTGCCGAGCAGCGCCGAATTCTGCGTCTTGGCCTCGGTCACCAACAGCTCACCGGTCTCGGGGTCGCGCAAAACCGTGGCGCGATCGAAGAAGCGTCGGTCCTGGCGCTTTTTCACGCCGTGTGTGAGCGTCGCCTGCTGCACGGGACGCGCCCCCTCGGCAAAACCACGCATCTTGCGGATCGCCGGACGGGCAAGCATCTCAAAGCCTACATACGCCGCGGCCGGATTGCCTGAAAGCCCCAGGTAGGGCTTACCCCCGAGCAAGCCAAACGTGATGGCCTTGCCCGGGCGCATCGAGATGCGGTCAAACAGTACCTCGCCCTCGCGCCGGACGAGCGCCGTCACGAAATCGTAATCGCCCGCCGAGGCACCGCCGCTCGTAATGACAAAATCGCACTCCTGCACGGCGCGATGCACCAGTTCGGCAATCGCCTGCTCATCGTCGGGCGCGATGCCGTAGAACACGGGCTCGGCTCCCGCATCGAGTGCTTCGGCCATCAACGCCGAGGAGTTGGAATCGCGAATCTGACCGCGCGCCGGCACCTTACTCGGTGCGACCAGTTCCGTGCCCAGCGAGATGATGCCCACACGTGGGGCAGCGTGCACCTTCACGCTCGCGTATCCGGCGCTTGCCAGCAAGCCGGCGCCAGCCGGGGCCACAACCTCTCCAGCACGCATCACGGATTCGCCAGCATGCGCTTCCTCAGCAGCCGAGCGAACGTTCTCCCCCACCTTGGCAGGCATCGAGAAGCTCACGTGCGAGCCCTCGTTGCCGTCACCATCAAGCACCTCGACGATCTCGTATTTCACCACGGCATCCGCACCCTCGGGCACCGGCGCGCCCGTCATGATGCGGACCGTCTCGCCCACGCCGATTGCGCCCTCAAACACATGTCCCGCAGCCTCGTGTCCGACAACGTCGAGCGTCACTGGCGCCTCGCCAGACGCCTGCGCCAAGTCCGCCGAACGCACGGCATATCCATCCATGGCGCTGTTGGCAAACGGCGAGATGTCAATATCGGCCACCGCGTCCTCGGCCAAGGGAAGACCGGCGGCCTGCCACACGGGAATCTCGACGAGATCGGTCGGAGCAACGTGTGACAGAACAATCGACTGCGCGTCCTCCAGCGGAATGAGTTTCTCTGCCATATGCACCTCTTAATGCCACGGCGCGCAACAGGGGCGCCGATTCTTTATGCTTGTCTCAGTATAATCCCCTGACGCGCGGCCGAGACTTGGCCTGTACCCGCAAATACACTTGTCGTCCGCAAGCCGCGAAACAGAATGGAAACCAACCCACCGGCTCGTCGCGTTTACCGCGTTCTATAATGCTTGCGTTGCAACCTAAAAGAGGAACGTATGGCACATAACGCCAACCCCGAAAGCGCAAACGAAGCGCAGAAGCATTCTCAGCCGAACGCCGATGGCGGTTTTTTCTCCCTGAACGACGTCATCATGGCCGGCAGGCATCAGCTCACCCGTTCCGAGCAGCTCTTGGCAGCCGACACGCGCCGCAACGCCCGCAACCTACTCGCGAGCGCTAAGTTGCTCGTACTCGTCGCCATCGTCTCGCTCGCCATGGGCGTTGCCGCTTGGGCGTTTTTGGCCTCACTGAATATCGCGACCGACTATCGCGAGCACCATGCATGGATTTACGCGCTGCTTCCCGTTGTGGGCATGGCCACCGCGTGGGTCTACAAGAACCACGGCCTTGCCGCCAAGCGCGGCAACAACCTGGTCATCGATTCCGCCCTGGGCACACGCCTCATCCATATGCGCATGGCCGTCCTCACTTTCGTCTGCTCCACGCTCACGCACCTCACGGGCGGATCGGCCGGCCGCGAGGGCGCCGCGGTGCAGATTGGCGGCACCATCGCTAGCAACATCTCGAGCCTCGCCCACCTCAAAAAGCATGACCACCACGACCTCATGCTCGCCGGCATCTCGTCGGCCTTTGGCGCCGTATTCGGTTCACCCCTTGCCGGAGCCTTCTTTGGCATGGAGATGTGCTTTATCGGCAAGATCGACTACACCGCGGGCATCTACTGCCTGGTCGCCGCGTTTACCGGCTACTTTACATCACTCGCCCTGGGTACCGAGTACGAAGCGAATGTCATCGCCAGCGTTCCCAACATGACACCACGGACGGTTGTCATCGTTGTTATCAGCGCCATTATCTTCGGTTTGACGGCACGCCTCTTTGCCTGGTCGGTTCGAACCGTCAAGAGCCTGTACGGTCGCTTTATCACCAACTACCTTGCTCGCGCACTCGTGGGCGCGCTCGTGGTGCTCGCGGCCTACGCGATGCTCGACGCCTGGAAGTATGCCGGCCTTGCCACCTGGCTCTCGGGCGCCGGGTTCGCCGGTAACACAACCCTTGCCGACGCAGCCATCAAGCTCGTGGTGACGGCGCTCACCCTGGGCGCGGGCTTCCAAGGCGGCGAGGTCACGCCCCTGTTTGGCATCGGTGCGGCACTCGGTGGCTGGATCGGTTGCCTCGTCGGAATCGACCCCAGCTTTCTGGCGGCGCTGGGCATGCTCGGCGTGTTCTGCGCCGGCCTTAACGTGCCCATCACCACCTGCATGATGGCCATCGACCTGTTCCACGGCACGGCCGCGGGCTTCTTTGTCATCGTGGCGTTTATCAGCTATCTCGTCGGCGGACACCGCGGCGTGTACCCCGCCCAGCGCATCATCTCGCCCAAGCGCCGTTCGCTTATTGTGGATGAGGGCGGTACAGTAGCGGATGCTATCGAGCGCCACAACGACCTGATAGAGTAGACGTAAGTATTCGCCGTGCAGCCACAATCGGGGGCAATTCGACCTGAGCGCGACCGCACCGTCACGTCATACGCCGGGAGTCGCCCCATGCACGTAACTGATTTTGGTCGCACGCTCATCATCGCCAACCCCGCCGCCCAGTCTGGTGCGGCGCGCGAAGTTGCCGAACGCCTTCAGCGCTTTTTGGACATGACCGCGCGCTCATCCCAGTTTGACCTGGTGCTGACCGAGCGCATGGGACATGCCAAGGAACTTGCCGCACGGGCCCAGGGCTACCGCACGGTTATCGCACTCGGCGGCGACGGCGTGATCCACGAGGTCGTCAATGGACTCATGACGCAGGATGAGGCGGTCCGTCCCGCCCTTGCCGTCCTACCCGTAGGCTCCGGCAACGATTTTGCCCAAACGCTCGGTATCGACGATTTCTCCGGCAAAGATTTTGGCGCGCTGCTCACCTGCGAGCTGCAGCGTCAGGATATCGGACGCATTCGCTCATGGAACCCCGCAAGCGGTAGCGGCGAGGCTACCGTTGAGTACTACGACCAGACGCTTTCGGTCGGCATCGATGCCGCCATCGGCCTGGGCACCACCGAGCTGCGCAAAAAGACCGGCTTGACAGGCGCGCCGCTCTACACTCTCTCGGGACTTGAGCAGTTTGGCCTGCGCTATCGCAACTACCCCATGACAGTCAGCTTTGACGGGGCGCCCGCCGAGCGCGTGAGGGCGATTATCATGGCGATTCAGCTGGGTCCTACCTATGGCTCGGGCTATCGCATCTGCCCCGATGCCGACCCCTGCGACGGCGTACTCGACGTCTGCTACGCCTGCAGTCCCGTCCCTCGCGCGGTTGCCCTGCCTTTGTTTCTTTCGGCCAAGGACGGCCACCATACCAAGTTGCCGCCGGTTCGCATGCGCCGCTGCCGCCATGTCGAGCTCACCTTTGAGGAGCCCGACTATCCCATCCAGGCCGACGGCGAGCCCATCGTCGCCTCGCGCATCGAGGTCGACGTCCTTCCCGCCGCTCTCGAAGTCTGGCACCCCACCCGCTAGCCATTCCTAAGTTGCGGTGAAATAGGGACTGTTTATGCAGGTAAAGCCGGAAAACAATCCCTATTTCACCGCAACTTACGAGGAGGCTATTCGTCGCTGCCCGGCTTGCGTCGGTTGGCCTTTTTAATGGCGTTGAAGTGTTTGTCGTTGAGCCTGCGCTGGCGAGAGCGCTGAGGCACCTTGGTCTTTACGCGTCGGCGCGGCGGACGTCCACGACGCTCAAGCTCAGCGCGCAGCTTACGCAGGCAGCTGCTACGGTTTTGGAACTGACTGCGGCTCTCGCGCGCCGTCACGGTAATCCCCGAAGGGATATGCTTCATGCGCACCGCTGAGTCCGTCGTGTTCACGCCCTGCCCACCCGGGCCCGTCGCGCGAAACACCTGCACCTCGCAATCGCGCGCCAACTCCTCGACCGACATCTCGGCATAGTGCGCATACTCGCGCCACCCCATCTTGTTCTCATCCATATCAACACCTCCCCTCATACAAAAAATGTGACAAAGGGACAGTCCCTTTGTCACATCGCATACCAATCGCTTGTGTCGCGCGCTTAGGCGAAGGTGATCTCGCCGGTCTCGCAGTCCATATCGGCGATACGGGCCAGGCTCTCAACGCGGAAGCCGCGCTCGCGGAGCTTATCGCCACCGCCCTGGAAGCCCTTCTCCACCGCAATGCCAATACCGGACACCTCGGCACCCGCAGCCTCGCAGATCTTGATTAGGCCCTCGAGCGCGCAGCCGTTGGCCAGGAAGTCGTCGATAATCAGGACCTTGTCGCCCTCGGACAGGAAGCGCTTGCCAACGATGACCGGGTACTCCTTCTGCTTGGTAAAGGAGTAGATGGTCGTGGCATACTGCTCGCCGTCGAGGTTGATGGACTGCGCCTTCTTGGCAAAGACAACCGGCACGCCGCCAAAATGCTGGGCCGCGATGCAAGCCATGCCAATGCCCGAAGCCTCGATCGTCAGGATCTTGTTGATCTCGACGCCCTCGAACAGACGGGCCCACTCGGCACCCATGTGGTCAAACAGCTCAACGTCGCACTGGTGGTTGAGGAAGGCATCAACCTTAAGGACATTACCGGCCTTTACGATGCCGTCATGGCGAATACGATCCTCAAGCTCCTGCATGGCGCAACCCCTTCTCGCGGCAACGATACCGCGCGATTAATAATCGTTGATCGATAGTCTACCACGGACCGACCCCCGCCCGCCCCACAAGCCGCATCGCACCATAAAGCTGCAAGACCAGTAGATAGGCCCAATTCGTGGCATACAGCCTCCCAAGACGCTAATAGCGGACGCGGATCCTCACCAAACGCACAAAGGCGAGCGCAAAGCCCACAGCGGCCACAGCCATGAGCACGTAGAACACCGAACGGAAACCAAACAGGAACACATCCGGACGGCCTGCAACAAAACTGGTCACGGCCTCGCCCATCGCCACGCTCATCTGCCCATACAGGATATGCGACGCCGCCGTAATGCCCACTGCCATACCCGCATAGCGCGCCAGGCTACCCAGGCTGCCCGCAAAGCCGAGCGCTTCGCGCGGAGCCGAGCCCATGTACAGCGAGTTGTTAGGACTCTGGAAAATCGACGTACCGCACGACATAAACGCGACACAGCACACGATCACAGGGATAGAAGAGTGCTCATCGAGCGTGCTTACCGCAAAAAGACCGCATACGTACACGCCCAGGCCGACCGCCGTGGGGCCCTCGCAGCCAACACGGTCCGAAACCGTACCCGAAAGCGGTCCGATAAAGGCATTCACCATCGGCAGTGCCAAAAAGAGCAGTCCGGAAATGTCAGAACCAAAGCCGTGGGCGTCCTGAAAATAGAACGGCAGAATAAACTCGGATGCGCCTTTGCCAACGAACACGATGAGCATGCAGGCAAGGTTGATAGTGAAGGCCGAATTTGCAAAGCAGCGACGAGCAGCCTCGATCAGGGACATGGGGCGCTCGCCGGCCTCCGGCTTAACATGCGGCAGCGTGTAGAGCCCCACGATAAACGAGATGACGCCGATGGGCAGGTTGATGAGGAAAATGCTCTCCCAGGGAAAGCTTGCCACCAGCATGCCGCCGAGCACGGGGCCACACATCATGCCGAGGGCCACGAAGGTCGCTAGAATACCCATGGCACGACCGCGCTCGCGAGCCGGAAACGACTCGGTGATGATACCCATGTTGTTGGCCATGGCCGCCGCGCAACCGACGCCCTGAACGATGCGTGCCAGAATAAGAACTTCGAGCGAGGCCGAAAGGCCGCAAAGCAGCGAACCGGCCGTAAAGACGATTACGCCCAGCTGGAATACGCCGACCTTGCCGCGCACGTCGCCCAGGCGGCCAAACGGCAGCATAGCCACGCACGTCGCAAGCAGATACACCGAGCTCACCAGCTGAATGCGATCGAGGCCCACGCCCAGCTCCTTTTGCATCACGGGCAGCGCCACGGTCACGACGGTCGAATCCAGACACGACATAAACGTCATGATGAGCACGGTAAACAGAATCGCCCATTTGTTCTTGCCATGGGTGTCGCCCTCTAGAGCAATGTGCTCGCGGCGCAGCTGCTCTGCAGTTTTCTCCATATCCATCCTTTCGAGTGGCGCAACACAAAAACGGGGCCCCATCGCCTGCGAACAGTTGCGATTGGGGTCCCGCCTACGGAATCGGAACGAAAGGTCGCCGAAGCTTTCTGCCAGCATCGGCGCCTTGTGCGAACGCTAGCCTAGCACTGCTCGAGCGCCTGCTCAAGGTCGGCAATCAGATCGGCCGTGTCCTCGAGGCCGCACGACAGGCGCACCATGTCGGCGGAAATGCCACAGGCGATGAGCTCCTCATCGTTCATCTGGCGATGCGTGGCATTAGCGGGATGCAGGCAGCAAGTGCGGGCGTCGGCCACGTGCGTGGCAATCTGGGCGAGCTTGAGGCTCTTCATAAAGGTCTCGGCCGCCGCGCGACCACCGTTAAAGCCAAAGCTCACGACGCCGCAGGTACCGTTGGGCATGTACTTCTGAGCCAGGTCATAGTACTTGTCGCCCTCCAGGCCAGGATAGCTCACGAAGCGCACCTTGGGATGGCTCTGCAGGAACTTGGCAACGGCCAGGCCGTTCTCGCAATGACGCGGCATACGCACGTGCAGGCTCTCGAGCGAGCTGTTCAGGAAAAACGCCGCCTGAGGGTTCTGCATGGGACCGAGGTCGCGCATGAGCTGCGCGGTGGCCTTGGTAATGAAGGCGCCCTCGCGACCGAACTTCTCGGCATACGTCACGCCGTGGTAGCTCTCGTCGGGCGTGGTGAGACCCGGGAACTTGTCCGCATGAGCCATCCAGTCAAACTGGCCGTGGTCGACGATCACGCCGCCCAGGTAGGCAGCATGCCCATCCATGTACTTGGTGGTGGAGTGCGTAACGATGTCGGCGCCCCACTCAAAGGGACGGCACATCACGGGCGTCGGGAAGGTGTTGTCGACCATCAGCGGCACGCCGTGGTCATGCGCGGCCTTGGCAAAGCGCTCAATATCGAGCACGGCAAGGGCAGGGTTGGCAATCGTCTCGCCAAAGACGAGCTTGGTATTGGGCTCAAAGGCTGCCTCGAGCTCCTCGTCGGTGCAGTCGGGGGCAACGAACGTGCAGGTCAGACCCATGCGCTCCATGGTATGGGCGAGCAGGTTGTAGGTACCGCCATAGATAGCAGAGCTCGCGACCACGTGATCGCCGGCACCGGCGCCGTTATAGATCGCGAGGACGTTCGCAGCCATGCCCGAGCTCGGGGGCGTCGCGGCAGTGCCGCCCTCCATCTCGCAGATCTTGGCGGCAACCAGGTCGCACGTAGGATTCTGCAGACGGCTATAGAAGTAGCCCGACTCCTCCAGATCAAAAAGCTTGCCCATGTGCTCGGACGTGTCGTACT